>JBILLV010000563.1:0-4013 GCA_044375895.1 Polyangiales bacterium
ACAGCAACACTGCACGACGGGCCGCTGGGCTGTACACACACGGTCCCGAGCGAGCACACCCGCGGGGCGTGGGACGGGCGCTGCGGGGGTGCTTGACGGGCAGGGCCATCGGATGCCCTATACCCCGAGGTGCGGTGGTCGACCTCGCAGCCGTTGCTCACGTTGCCGCGTGGGCGTCGACCACCTCCATGAGCTTGTTGCCGCCGCGCGGGATGCAGAGGTCGACGAGCCCGGCGGCCCCGAGGAGCTCGGCCACCCGCTCGCGCGAGGTGTCGTCGAGGAAGACCACGGCCTCGGGCGGGAGCCCCGCGTCGGCCACGCCCTCGCGCACGCAGCGGGCGAGGGCGGCGTTGGAGCGGACGGCCTCCGAGCCCCCGCGGAGGGCGACGGCGTTGCCCGCGCGCAGGGCGATGGACGCGGCCTCCACGGTGACGTTGGGCCGGGCCTCGTAGATGACGGCGATGAGCCCGAGCGCGATGCGGCGGCGGTACACGCGGAGCCCGTTGGGGCGCTCGTGGAGGAGGCGCTCCTCGCCGAGGGGGTCGGGCAGGCCGCGGAGCGCGCGGACGGAGGCCACCACGCCGTCGAAGCGGGCGGGCGTGAGGAGGAGCCGGTCGCGCATGGCGGCGTCGAGGTGCTCGGCGCGGGCCACGTCCTCGGCGTTGGCGGCGAGGACGGCCTCGCGGGCCTCCTCCAGGCGGCGGGCGACGGCGTCGAGGGCGGCGTCGCGCTGCGCGGTGGGGCTGCGGGCGAGGAGCTTCTGGGCGGCGCGGGCGCGGCGGAGGGCCTCGCGCAGGGGGGTCTCGGGGGCGGCGTTCATGCGGGCGCGGAGGATACGCGATGCGGGCGAGCCCGGCGACGTCCGCGCGGCGGACACCCGCGCGCGGATTCCGGCGCGGGCGGCGCACTTCGCGGTGGAGGCGGCCGCGGCGGGCGTGCGACAGAGGGGGAGTGCGCGTTAGGCCCACCGTTTGATGCCGAGGTGCTGATCCCATGACCAAGAGAAACTTGAAGGACAGCGAGATGCTCGCCGTGTCCGCGGCGCTCCTCGATGAGAGGCGCCACCGCTCCCTGTTCCTGTCGACCCCGCTGATGGCCGCGCTCCTGGCCGAGGTGGAGCGCGCCCACGCGGGCCTCCTCGCCGTGCCCGCGCCCGCCCCCGTCGACGAGGCGACCGCCCGCGAGCTCAGCGCGCTAGGCGCCGAGGGCCGCCGCCTCGACCAGACGCACGACCGCAAGGCGATCGGCATCCACGTGGTGCTCGAGGGCGTCGAGCGCCTCGCCGACGACCCCGCGGCGGCCGCGCGCTTCGCCCGGCTGCGCGAGGCGATGTTCCCCGACGGCACCGCCGTGGTCACCATGACGTGGCTCGCCGAGGCGGGCGAGGTCGAGCGGGTCGACGCGCTCCTCGCCGACGCCGAGGTGCGCGGGCTGCTCGCGAGCGTGGTGGTGCGCGACGGGGTGACGCTCCTCGACGAGGTGCGCGCCTACGTGGCCGCCGGGCGCTCGCTCGGGCTCATCGCGTCGCGCAAGGTCGCCCTCCACCACCCCGAGGCCGCCGCGCCCGCCGCCCACGGCCGCGGCGCCGCCGTCTCCGCGCGCGACGAGTGGATCCAGACGATCAACCTCGTCGTCTCCACCGCGCAGCGCCTCCGCGGCGCCGACGCCGCCCGCTTCGCCCCCGCGCTCCGCGAGGTCGAGCGCGCCGAGGCCCGGGCCGACGCCCCCGCCGAGGGCGCCGCCCGCGCCCGGACCAACTGAGCCCCCGCGCGGGCGGCGCGCGCGCTCGCCTCCGACGCCCTCACGCGCACGGAGTCGGGCCCGCGGGTCGGCCGCGCGGCGACGGGGCGTCAGCGCACCCGATAGTCTTCGTGCAGCTCGTCGTACGGGGTAGACGACACCGTCTCCACGTACCGGAGCCCGGGCTCGGGCAGCGGGTCGCCGTCCGTGAGGGCGACGCCGGGGTGCGGGCCCACCACCACGTCGAGCTCCCCGGGCTCCTGGGGGCGGCGGAAGAGGTACCAGAGGCCGTGGTGCTCGTCTTGGATGACGAGCTCGTTGGCCGGGCCGAGGTCGGGGTTGCGCAGCCACGTCTGCCCGGCGAAGAGGACGCGGCGCGCGCGGGCCTCCAGCCCCTCGTCGAGGTCGCGCGGCATGAAGGGCGCTTGCCAGCGCGGGTGCGGTCGGCCGTCGCGGAGCGGGCGCTCGCCGTCGACCGCGTAGTACGCGGCGAAGGCGTCGCGGCGCACCAGGGCGAGGTACTCAGGCCGCGACATCGCGCGCCTCCGCCACGGCGTCGCGCAGCCGCGCGAGCTCGGCCCGGAGCCCCGCCTCCGAGACGTTGTACTCGCGCTCGAGGCACACCGAGGTGACGCGGGCGCAGGCCGCGACGCGCCGGAGCAGGGCGAGCGACTCGTCGGCGAGGTCGGCGCCGTGCGAGTCGATGAGCCGGCCGCCGCGCG
Organism: Polyangiales bacterium; assembly: GCA_044375895.1. Lineage (GTDB taxonomy): Bacteria > Myxococcota_A > Polyangia > Polyangiales > CAISKJ01. Next base: position 2,463 of record JBILLV010000563.1, read on the forward strand.
AGCGGGAGAAGCCCCCGATGTGGCAGTCGACCGGGCGCCCCGCGAGGAGCGGGAGCCAGGCGTCGGCGGGGGCGCCGCCGTTGCGCTCGGCGACGACCGCGTTGGAGACGTCGAAGAGGAGGCCGCAGCCGGTGCGCGCCATGAGGGCGGCGACGAAGTCCGGCTGGGCCGCGCCGGCGTCGTCGGCGGAGGCGAAGTTCTCGACCAGCAGGGGCATGCCGAGGCGCTGCTGGACGGCGTCGACGCGGGCGCGGGCGCGGTCGAGGGCGCCGTAGTCGTACTCGAGGGGCTCGCGGAGGTGGAGGCCGTCGGGGGCCACGGCGGCGAGCAGGTGGTCGGACACGCGGACGGGGCGCGCGGCGTCGACGAAGCGGCGCAGCCGGCGGAGCAGCTCGGCGAGGGAGGCGGCGTCGCGCAGGAGGAAGCCCGAGCGCATGACGTGGAGCGAGACCGCGCCGCTCACCGAGGCGGCGAGCTCCGCGAAGCGCGACGGCTCGATGGTGCAGTAGTTGTCCCAGAGGAACTCCACGAACGGCGCCGCCCCGTCGAGCGCGGCCTCGTAGGTGGCCCACGCGCGGAGGCTGTTGATGCTGAGCGAGACGGGCGGGCTCACGACGCGGCCTCCGCGAGCGCGTCGAGGGCGAAGCGTTCGAAGTCGTCGAGGGGCGCGCGGTGGGGCGCGCCGGGCGCGAAGCGGTCGCTGGGGCGGAGGAAGGCGTAGGGCCCGGGGCCCTCCGGGGTGCGGGCGAGGTAGTCGCCCGCCCAGGCGCCGACGAGCGCGCGCCACGCGCCGGCGGTGAGCGCCTCGCGGAGCGCGGGGAAGGCCTGCGGCAGCATCACCTGGGCCATGTAGCCGACGCCGGCGGCGTCGACGTCGACCGGGGGCGGCGGCGGCGCGGCGGCGGCGCGGTCGAGGGCCTCGCCGAGGCGGCGCCAGTCGGCGCGGAGGGCCTCGCCGCGGGCCGCCCAGGACGGGTCGGTGTGCTCCAGCACGGCCGTCACCGGGCGCGCGCAGAGCGGCAGCGCGACGTCGAGGAGCGACCACACGGCGTCGTGTACGGGCTTGTCGTGGCCGTCGTGCCAGACGCCGCGGCGGTCTTCGGTGACGCCCGACACGTGGATCACCGCGACCAGCGACCAGTCGACGGCGCCGAGGAGGACCTCGGGCGCGAGGCGGAGGTTGTGGGCGTTCATCGCGAGGTGGGCGAGGTCGACGATGAGGGAGGCGCCGTGGTCGGCGGCGACCCGGTTGGTGAAGCGGAGCAGGTCGCAGAGGCCCGCCGCGGTGTCGTGGTAGAAGCTGGCGTTCTCGAGGAGGACGGGGCGGTCGAGGCGGCGCAGGCGGCCGAGGAGGCGCGCGCAGGCGCGGTCGTGGTCGCGGCCCCGCACGTAGCCGGTGCCGAGGCCGAAGCGCCCGAGGTTGTCGTTGTAGGGCCCCGACAGGTGGAGCCCGACGCTCGCCACCGCGGGGACGAGCCGCCGCGCCAGGTGCTCGACGAAGGCGTCCTGGGCGCCGTCGCCCTCGCAGAAGGGGGCCCGCGCGAGGTGGAG
>JBILLV010000564.1:0-3993 GCA_044375895.1 Polyangiales bacterium
CGGTGTTGCGCCACCAGCACCGTCGCCGCCAGCGCCGTCGGCATCGCCGCCTGAAGCACGCCCGCCCACGCCGCCGGCCCGCGCAGCCCGATGGCCCACGCCACGGCCAGCGCCACCGCGGGCGACACCGCGACCCGCAGCGCCACCGTCACCGCCAGCGCCCCGGCCCGCCCCTTCAGCCGCGACAGGTCGACGTTGAGCCCGAGCACCACGAACACCAACGGCCCCGTCGCCGCCGCCGCCCGCTCGACGCCCGGCCGCAGCCACCACGGCAGCGTCACGCCCAACCCGTTGAGCGCGAGCCCGACGACGACGGCCCACACCAGCGGGCGCCGCGCGAGCGAGCGGAGCACCGCACGGAGGTCGCCGTCATCGCCCGCGCCGAAGCGGGCGGCGAGGGCGGCCCCGAGCGTCCAGAGCAGCACCGTGGTGTCGACCGTGTCGATGAGCACGGCCGCTTGCGCCGCGACGGGGCGCGTCGGGTAGAGCCCCTGCGCGATGGGGACGCCCATGAAGCCCGTGTTGCTGAAGGCCGCCGCGAGCATCATCGCGCCGGCCGCGGGGCGATCGACGCGGAGCGCGACGGAGGCGAGGCGGGCGAGGCCGAGGGCGACGAAGAGGGCCACCGTCGGGGCGACGAGGCACAGCGCGAGCGAGCGGTTCAGCGGCGCGCGGAGCAGCACGTCGAGCACCAGCAGCGGCGCGGTGACGTCGAGGATGACGGCGGTGAGGGCGGCCGACATCGCCGCGGGGGTGACGGCGCCACGAAGCGTGCGGCGGAGCAGCAGCCCGACGGCCATCAGCCCGAAGAAGCCCACGAAGAGCGGCGTCACGCGGGCGGCGAGCGAGGCGTTCACCGGAGGCTCTTCACCTCGAGGAAGTAGGCGTAGGCGCCGCCGAACGCAGTGCACGCGAGGCAACTGAACACGACGAGTCCGAGGAGGAAGCCGTAGATCTTCCACCCGGCCGGCGGGGCTACACGGGTCGGGGCGGCAGCGGGGCTCGGGGAGGCGGCGGGGTCGTCCACAGGGGTCTCGCGCGCTGTGATACCCGAGCGGGCGCTCCGACGCGACGTCTGGCTGGTCGATCAGGCGACGGCGAGGCGGACGTGCTGCACGAGCGACCCCGCGTCCATGGGCTTCGACAGCACGCTGAGCACCCCGTCGTGGAGGGCGGTGGCCACGAGGGTGTCGCGCGCGAAGGCCGTCATCGCGAGGGCGCGGAGGCAGGGGTCGAGGGCCTTGAGCGCGCGGTGGAGCTCGACCCCGTCCATGCCGGGCATGCGCAGGTCGATGAGGGCCACCTGGTAGCGGCCCGGGGCCACGGCGTGGAGGGCCGCGCTGGGGTCGTCGTAGCACTCGGCGTCGAAGCCCGCGTCGGCGAGGATCTCCACGAGGTTCTCGGCGAGGTCGAGGTTGTCATCGACGACGAGGACGCGCGGGCTCATCGGACCTCCCCCAGGCGGGCGACGCGCACTTCGAAGGCCGCGCCGCGGAGCGGGCCTCGGGTGAGCGTAACGCGCGCCCCGTTGCGCTCGGCGAGGCGGCGGCAGAGGGCGAGGCCGAGGCCGATGCCGCGCACCTTGGTCGAGACGAGCGGTTCGAAGAGCCGGGCCTCGATCTCCGGGGCGATGCCGGGGCCGTCGTCGTTCACGAGGAAGACCACGTCGGCGCCGTCGCTCCGCACCGAGGCGACGACGTGCCCCGTCGGCCCCGCGGCGTCACACGCGTTGGTGAAGAGGTTGATGAGAATCTGCCGAAACTGGTCGGGGTCGACGCGGACGTGGAGGTCGGGCTCGACGGTCACCTCGACCCGCAGCGCGCACTGCGGGAGCGCCTCGATCGCCGCCGCCAGGAGCTCCGTGGCGGTCACCTCGCGGGGCGTCGCGGGCACGTCGCGCACGAGGTCGAGGAGGCCCGTGATGATGCGGTTGGAGACGCGCACCTGGGCGTCGATCTTGTCGAGGTGGCGCGACACGGCCTCGGTGGGCTCGCCGATGCGCTTGCGGAGGAGGAACGACGACGACTCGATGACCCCGAGCGGGTTGCGGAGCTCGTGGGCGATGGAGGCCGCGAACTGCCCCACCGTGGCGAGCCGCTCGTTGCGCTGGAGCCGCGTCTGGCTGTCCTCACGGTACGTGTGGAGCATCACCGCGAGCTCGATGTCGAGGAGCCGGTCGAGGGCGAGCACGTCGTGGCAGGCCGCCTCCGTGCTCTCCGCGGAGTCGGCGACGACGCGCGTGAGGGCGCCGCGGATGGTGTTCATCGCGGTGAACATGTACTGCTGCGGGAGGTCGATCTCGACGTGGCGGCGGCCGATGCGGGCGCGGCGCTCGTAGTACGCAAGGTCCCACGGGCCCGCGAAGAGCTCGCGGATCCACCCGGTGAGCGTGTGACGGAGCGCGAACACCTGCGCGTCGCCCCCGGTGATCGATTTGCGCGCCCCCGGGTGCGCCACGATGCGCGCGTAGAACTCACCGCTCACCGCCTCGGCGTGCGGCGACACGCGCGGCCCCATCGCGTGGAGCCGCTGCTCGTCGAACTCGTCGAAGCCGACGTAGCGCTTGATCTCCTCGAAGATGTGCTCTTCCACCGACGCCGCCGTGCCTCCAGCGGTGCGCATCGTCGGACCACGTGTCGCGTTGGTCAAGCCCTCTTCCACGCGCACGTCATGCGCGTGAGGGCATCAGGCGGAGGCGGGAACGTGGCCCGCTTCGGTGACGGTGGCGCGGTCGTCGCCGAAGGTGACGTCGAAGATGGGGAGGCCCGGCGCGAGGGCCGCGAGCGTCTGTCCGAGCTGGACGTCGCCGAGGCGCTCGACCTCGGCGACGAGCGCGGCCTCTGCCCCCTTCGGCAGCGGGACGAGGTCGCGCTGGCGCGTGAGGAAGCGCACCATCTGCTCGCGCAGGAAGCAGCTCACCTGCGGGTGGCAAAGAAACATCTGCGACCCCGCCGCCATCGGCGACACCAGCGGGACGTTGGAGAACGCGTCGGCTCCGTCTTCGAGGAGCACCCGCACCACCGCGCCCTCGGCGTGGCCGCCCGGGAGGACGGCGATCTCGTTCTCCTCCACGCCCTCCCAGCGGAGCGAGAGGAAGTTGCGGTACATCGAGCGGACCAGCTCAGCGCGCACCCCGTAGGCCTCGCCGTGGAGCAGCGACAGGCGGAGGTGGCCGCAGCCCATGTGGGCCGGCACCACGATGTGCTCCAGCACGATGTCGCGCACGGCCTCGGGCGGCGCCCGGAGGAAGCGGCGCCACTCCAGCGGCTGGAAGACGTGGGCGAGCGCGTCGTCGAGGCGCTTGTCCTCGCGCATCGAGCGGATGAAGGCGTTGGAGGCGTGGACGTCCGAGTGGAGGTAGAAGCGCCCGAAGGCGTCGATGCGGCGGAGCAGGAGCGCGCGCACGGTCGCGTCGTCGAGCGTCGCCCCGCTCACCCGCTCCAGCGCGGCGAGGGCGAGCGCGAACTCCCCCGCGTCGCCGCCCGGCGTCCCGATGATGCCCGAGTCGTCGCGGCCGTCGACGCACGACAGCCGCCCCGTCACCAGCATCGCCGCGAGCTTGATCCACCGCAGGGCGCAGGGGTCGCCGACGTGATCCACGATGTCGTCGCGCGTGAGCACACGCTTGCGCGGCACCCACACCGGGTCCACCTCCTGGAGCTCTCCAGCGCGCGCGAGGATCGCGGGGTCGCGCGACGTGGAGAAGCCCACCTGACGCCACGCCACCACGCCCCCCATGAGGGCGGCGACGAAGCGATGCCCACGCGTCTCCAACTCCTTCGCGAGCTCGCCCGCCCGCTCGCCGCCGCGCGACACGAGCACCACCGGCGTGTCGACGTCGAGCGCCGTCAGCCGCGCGAGGCACTCCTCCCGCGGCACCCACACCGAGCCTGGGATGTACCCCAGGGGGCCGGTCAGCTCCTCCGGCGTCCGCACGTCCACGAGGAGCGCGACGTGCCCCAACCGCGACACATAGTCCGGCGAGTGGAGGGG
>JBILLV010000210.1:0-15898 GCA_044375895.1 Polyangiales bacterium
ACCCGAGCGCGCTGCGATGCCGAGAGCATGGCCATGGGTTTCGAGTGCCTCCTGAGAGGAGCTCGACAGTGCCGGGGTCGGGAGAGTTCCCCCTCTTCCTCGAATCGGGCTCTGGTGGTACGCCACGACCTGCGATGACGCTCACACACCCATTCGCCCCCGAGCTTGTTGAGCAGGCCACCGGCCCCCTCGTCCACATCCGCCTGGGCGCTGACGGGCACCCCGTGGGGGCCTGCGCCGCGCGTCGCCTCCGCGCCGACCGCGACCGCGTGTGGCGCGTCATCACAGACATCGACTCCATGTCCTCGCGCGTCCCGATGATGCAGAAGATCCAGCGCGACCCGCGCCACGTCACGGTGCACCTGCGCTTCGGGCTCTCGCTCTTCTCCGCCAACTTCGCCTTCAAGGTCGAGCCCGTCATTGACGAGGGCCGCTCCCTCGAGCTCCGCTACGTCTCCGGCGAGCCCCACGACCTCACCATCCGTCAAGACCTCGTCGCGGCGAGCGACCCGGCCCACACGCTGCTCTACACGAGCATCGGCTTCGACGTGTACTCGGTGGGCTTCCTGGCGAAGTTCTTCCTCAAGCACCACCCGGAGATTCGCTACGGGGTGTACCCCGGCGCCGCCCTCGCGCTCCTTGACTCGGTACGCCGCACGGTGGAGCGGTAGCACCAGTCACCGTGTGATCCCTCACAGCAGCGCGACCCACGCGCGCACGAGCGCCTCCAGCGCCTCGCGCTTCGCCGCGATGTCCGCCGCGCCCTCGAAGGTCACCGACGCGCGGTCCTTCGCGAGCCACGAGAGCAGCCCCGTCGGGTCGGCGACGGCGACGCCCTCCGTCGCGCTCGCCTTCACCTTCGCCCCCGTGTGGAAGATGAGGCGCACCCGGTCGTCCGCTCCCTTCGCGCGCAGGTGGAAGGTCGCGAAGTACTCTGTTGTGCGGAAGCTCGGGACGTTCCACTTGATGCCTTCGCGCACCGCGGGGCTCGCGCCCAGCACGATGTGACGCAGCGTCTCCACCTCGGCCCGCCTCGGATGCACGAGCGCCTCCATGAAGGCCTCCACCGCGGGATCGCACTGCGTGTCGTTCGTGGGTGTGGCCGCGCGCTTCGTCATCGCTCCGATGCCTCCTGCTTGATTCCGAGCCGCACCCTACGCCGCCGCGCTCGGGTCGTCACGGCCCACGACCGTCGTGCTCGCCGAGGACGCGCCGTCGGTACGCCGAGGGCGACTCGCCGGTGAAGTCCTTGAAGGCGGTGCTGAAGGCCCCGACGCTCGCGAAGCCCACGGCGTAGGTGGCCTCGGTGACGTTCACCGCGGGGTCGCCGAGCAGCTCCATCGCGCGGGTCATGCGCGCGGTCTGGAGGTACTGGCGGTAGCCCATGCCGAGCTCGGATTCGAAGCGGCGGGCGAGCGTTCGCGGCGACACGTGGGCGGCCTTCGCGCACGCCTCCATGGCCGCTTCGCCGTCGAGGTGATCGAGCACCCACTCGGTCGCGCGGCGCAGCTCGTCGCCCGCGGGCGTCGGCAGGCGGAAGGGCTCGGGGGTCTCGGCCGCGCGCAGGCACAGGGCCGCCAGCACGTCGAAGAAGCGCGGCGCGAGCGGGTCGTCGGGGGCTCTGCCGGCGTCCCACCGCACGCCGTGGAGGAGCATCTCGCGCGCCACCGCGGGCACCGCGAACACCCGGCAGCCGTAGGGGAGCGCGGGCATGGCCGCGGGCAGGAGGTAGGCCGTGCGGAGCCGCGTGGCGGGGTGCGCGCGGACGCGGTGGGAGGTGCCGGCGGCAATCCACGCCATGCGGCGCGGCGGCAGGAGCCAGCGGTTGCCCTCGGCGTCGAGCTCGAGCATCCCCGCGGAGGCGTAGAGGAGCTGGTGGCGCTGGTGCGCGTGCCACGCGGAGTCGGTGGGGGCTTCGTCGTACGACAGGACGAAGCCCGACGCGGGCACGGCGTCTACGTCGAGGGTCACCGCGCGATCATCGCGCATCGGCGGGGCGGACGGCGAAGTTCTGACCGGGCTCCTGCGCCCAGAGGGTGCCGACGTTGGTCTCCAGGCCCACCGCGACGCCGAGGCGCTGCACGGTGGCGAGGTCGATGGCGCGCGACGCGGCGAGCTCGTAGCGGTCGCGGCGCTCCTGGCCGTAGTAGCCCGCGGTGAAGGTGCCGGTGTAGCGCAGGGCGACGGACTCCCAGACGACGCGGCCGTCGACGGTGCGGGGCACGCGGACGAAGGGGGCCTCGAAGCCGTTGAAGCCCGGGTGCGCGCGCCGAATCGCGACGTCGTCGACGCTCACGGCGACCGTGAGGAAGGGCGTCTGCGCGGAGCCGTAGGTGGGCGTGCCGACGAAGGCGTGGCGGTAGCGCGCGTCGACGCTGACCCCAGAGCGCAGGGAGACGGCGTCGGCGTCCCAGGTGGCGGCGGTGTCGTCTTCGACGGGGGCGCAGGCGACCGGGAGCGAGAGCGTGAGGGCGAGGAGTGCGGCGCGGGCGAGGAGGTTCATGACGTTCTCTTTCTGGCGAGGCGTGGCGTGCCTCGGACGGGTGAGAACTTCGTCGTTTCCGCCCGCGGGCGCTTTCGCCAGGACGCCAGGGGCTTGTTCGAAACCGTCAATCCGAGCGCCGGTGAGCACGCAGAGCCTGCGGTAGAGGGCGAGCGCGTCCTGACCGGCGAGCTCCTGCGGGCGGGCGAACCCGAGCGCGCGGAAGTCGCCGGCCATCGCCTCGCCCACGTTGGGGATGTCGGTGAACGCGCGGCGCGCCTCCCGCGACGCGATGCCAACGCGCCCGCAGCTACTGCCGCTGCACCACCAGCGTCACGCGGTCGAGCAGGCCCTCCCTCGCGACGCCCGCCGTCACCACCGCCCGCGCCAGATCCGCCAGCCCGAACACCTTCTCCGGCGATTCGAACGACGTCTCTCCCCCCTCGCGCACGAACCACTCCTGCGCGAGCGCGTTCGGGTCGACCGTCCAGCGCGCGGTGAGCCCCAGGTCGTACTGGAAGCGCCCCTGCGGCAGCACCGTGCAGTCGATGCCCGTGCGCGCCACGAGCGGTCCGCCCGTCGCCGCCACGGGCTCGCGCGGCACCAGGAGCTCGGCCGCGGGCCGGGAGAGCAATCGCCACCCGAGCTCCACCCGCGCAAACGGCGGCGGCGGCAGCGCCCCGAGCGCGACGGCTCCCTCCATACGAATCCGCGCCTTGCCGCTCACGTCACACCGCGTCGGGATCACCAGCCCGGTGCCAGTCCGCTGCGCGCGGTCGACGTACACAGCGTCGGCGGCGCCGCCGTTCTCGTTGCGGACGGCGCTGCCCACCGACGCGCTGAGCCCTTCGAACGGCGCCCACTCGCTGAAGGCCACGTCCTCGGGGGCGCGCCGCACGGTGATGCGCTCCACCGCCAGGCGCCGCTGCATCTCGGCCACGAGCGCGCGGCCCCGCGGGATGTCGCGCGTCAGCACGAACACCAGCAGCGGGCGCGCGCCGCGCCAGTCGAAGGGCCCCGTGTCGCTCGTGAAGACGGGCCGTGAGGCGGCGAAGGTGACGCCGTTCCAGTACGGGTCGGTGTTGAGGGCGGCGACGTGGGTGAGCGTGCGCGACCACATCGTCGGGTCGAGGCGGCGCTCGGCGAAGTAGCGCCCGCTGAAGGTCATGTGGAGCCTGCCCACCCACAGCCCGTAGCCCTCGTCGACGCGAGCCCGAAGCAACGCCGCGAGGCAGCTCGGGTCGGCCCCCGCGGTGCACGCGACGTCGCCCGTCGCCCCCGGCTGAAACGGCGTCGACGTGCTCTGGAACCCATCCGTCACCAGCACCGTCACCGCCCACGGGTCGAGCGGATCGGGGGCTTGCATGTCGGCCCGCGGCGCCCGCGGCGGACGGCGCAGCGCGAGGTGGAGGGCCGCGTTGGCCCCGCGGTACGTCGCGGGGGCGCGGAGCTGCGGGGGCGTAAGGTTGGCCTCGCAGTGCAGGTCGGTGTCGAGGGCGCAGCGCTGGAAGGGGTTGTTGAGCTGCATCGCCGAGAGCGACGCCTCGATCACCTGCGTGTGGAGCGTCTGGAGCGCCACCGAGCTCGCTGAGGTGAACCCGCGGATGCTCTCGGAGACGTCCACCACCACCCGCGCCCCCCGGCCCGGCGGCGCGGCGGGGGCTTGCGGTGACGCGCCGACGGGCGTCGGCGCGGGGCCTTGCGGGCTCGGTTGCGCAGGCGACGACGACGACCCCTTGCAGGCGAGGAGCGCGAGCGTGACGAGGAGCTCAGTGCGCGGACGAAGCGACGGCATCGACGATCTCCCGACCTTCGAGGGCGGCTTCGACCAGCGCCGCGGCCTCGATCTCGTAGCGCTGGTCGCGCGCGCCGCGCACGACGTAGAAGGCCCGGCCGTTCTCGACGGTCTCGCGCACGGAGGCGTCGTCCTGGAGCTCGACGGGCATCACGGTCGCGCCCTGGCGTACCACGGCCACGTAGGAGTACCAGCCGCGCGGGCGTCCTCCCGCCAGCACCGACCAGAGGAGCTGGCCCCCTTGGATGGACACCTGACCCACGTGGTCGCGGTGCTGGTCGCCGTAGCAGACGCAGTAGCGCACGCCGGGCGGGAGCATGCAGAGGTCTTCGGGGCGGGCGTGCGGGCAGCGGACGGTGGGGAGGGAGCGTGCCATGGCGTCGGGTCTACTCCAGCGTCCAGAGCTTGCGCGCGAGCACCTGCTCCAGAAAGAGTTCGAAGGGCGAGAAGCGGAGCCAGCGCGTGGCGTGCGGCGGCGCATACATCATCGGCGCGACGGCGTTGCGCGCCATCTGCCCCTCGATGGCCACCTTGAGCTGCTCGAGGTTGGGGTCGATCTTGTGCGGCGGCGGCAGGTCGGCCGACACCGCGGGGGACTCGAGCACCGTGAGCTGCGCGCGCTGCGCGACGGGCTCCTCGGCGAAGCGGTAGTCCTCGCGCGGTCCAATCACGGCGGGGGTCGTCGGGGCATTGGGGTTCTGCGCGTCGTTGGCCATCACTGCGTCCTCACGTTCACGAACCGCCGAAGGGGAAGGGGATCACGCCGGGCACGGGGACGGGCGCCGCCGCCGGGAGCTGCCCCACGAGCTGCTCCCACCGCTGCTGCGCGAGGAGCGCCTCGGGCGTCACCCCCCGCTGCGCTGCTGCGGTCGAGATGGCCTGCACCTGCTGCTGCTGCATCCACGCCGACTGCTCCGCGCTCACGCCGGGCACGAGGCACTGGGCGGCGATCTGCTGCCAGCGCTGCGCGGCGAGCAGGCGCTCGGGCGAGCTCCCCTGCTGCGTGGCGGCCGTCACCACGTACGACCAGAGCTGGCGCGAGGCGTAGTCCGTCGGGGTGGTTCCGGCCTGCGCGGCGGCCATCGCCACCTGCGGCCACTGCTGCACGAACGACCACACCACGCTCTCCAGCGGCACCGCGGCGGGCATCGCGGGCGCGACGGACATCGGAGGCGCGACGGGCATCATCGGGATCGGCGCCGCGGGCATCGGCGGCATCACGGGCATCATCGGCGCCGCGGGCATCACCGGTGCGACGGGCATCATCGGCAGCACAGACGTGACGGGCGCGACGGGCGGCGCGACGACGGGCGGCGCCACGGGGACGCTCTCCATCAGGTGCGGATCGTCCTCGGCGGGCGGGCCGAAGGGGCGGTACCAGGGGATCTTGCGCCCCGCGTCGCCGAGCCACAGGTCGAAGCCGAGCACGCCGTGACGCTCGGGCGCTCGCTTCTTGAAGAAGCGCTGCGCGTCTTCGGTGGTGTGGTGCGCGGCGAGGAGCCCGAGCGCGACGGCGGCCTTGCGGTGCGTCCCCTCCGCGGGGAGCACGTACGACACGTCGAGGCTGAGCCGCGGGTCGAGCAGCGTGAGCTCGCCGTCGCTGATCTCGCGGGCGATCTCCACCTCGCGGAGCAGCTCCATGAGGCGCTCGTAGACGCGCTGGGCCATCATCTGCTCGACGGTCTTCATCCCGTCGCGGACGATGTCGCCGAAGCCCCACCCGTTGCCGAGCAGCACGAGGGAGAACTCCACCGCGCGCTTCTGCGACGGACCGCGCTGCGTGCCGAGGATCCAGCGGCGGCCGTTGGGCGTGGTGGCGAGGGTGAAGAGCCGGTTGCGCGAGAGGTCGAGGGCGCCGGTCACCGAGCGCCCGTGCTCCAGGCACACGCCCGCGAGGATGCGCGCGACGAACTCCACGATGTACCCGATGTACACGCGGGCGCGGCGCTCGGCGGTGGTCTTGCGCTGCTCGGCGATGACGTGGGGCGAGTCGAGGAGGGCCTTGCCCGAGGGGCTCTGGCGCACGGTGCTAGCGAGCCGGGTGTACGACCCCACCGCGGGCATGACGCACGACCCGCGGCGGTCGCCCTCGGCCGCGCCGAGCAGCGAGCGGAGGTACACGCTGCCGCCGAAGAAGATGGACGTCGAGAACACGTGCGGGTGATAGCCGGCGTGCCCCTGCTGCCCGTTGCGCGCGAGGGTGTCGTCGACGAGCACCTCCAGGCTCCCGCCGCCGAGGTCGAGGTACACGCGGAACATCTTGTCCGACGGCGTGTTGCCCGCGGCGGCCTGCGCCTCGTCGAGCAGCGGGGTCGGGGGGAAGAGGTAGTCCGCGCCGGTGAGGCTCTTGAGGCCCTGCGCGGCGTCTTCGGCGGCGCGGCGGAGCGTGTCGAGGTCGCCCTCATCGAAGGCGAGGGGGAAGCTGTAGTTGACGTTGACGGTGCGCGGCGCCACCTCGTCTTCGGCGAGCAGCGCGGCCGACGTCATGAGCAGCGCCGACTCGAGGAAGCGCGACTGGAGCGCCTGCACCACCTCGCGTCGGGCGAGGGCGCTCTTGTCCTTCTCCACGGCGCGGAGCCACTTGAACTCGCTCACCACGTACTCGGACGAGGTCGTGCCGACGGCGCCGCGCAGGGGGACGCCGAAGTCGCGTCCGAAGGCGAGGTTGGTGATGGCGGACTCGCTGGCGACGTCCGTCCAGCGCTTCACCGATCCGAGCTCGCTCGGGAGGAGGTCGCGGTAGGGCCCCGACCACTCGCCGCCGGGCCAGAGGTCCAGGCCGCGGAAGAGCGTCTGCGGCCCGCCGTCGACGAGGTACTGGGTGGTGGGCGTGCGGTCTTTCCCGCGCTCGGGGGCGACGCACTGCATGGTGCCGTCGCGGCGCTTCACGGCGACGACGGTGTTGCTCGTCCCGAAATCGATGCCGAGCGACCACGTCTCGCTCGCGGTGGCATCGACCGCGGGCGACACCGGGAGGAGCCCGCCGCCCAACGGCTCTGGACGTCCGCCGCCCGCAGTCGGGGTGCTGTAGAACTCCACGCTCACCCACGCCGGCCGCCCCTTGCGCGACGCGCCGACGTAGCCCGTCGGCTGCGAGTCGCCCTCGCGCCCGGTCTCCTGGTCGAGCGGGATGAGCTCCATCTGCGTCTCGCTGGCGGGCCTGCCGTCGGGGTCGCTCGGCGGCACGAGCATGCGCGCGCGAAACATCCGCCCCTGGGCGAGGAGGTTCATCCCGTCTTCGTGGGCGATCTGGACGGAGGCGAGGTAGTAGCGCCACGCGTGGGTGGGCCGCTTGAGGTTGGGCCAGAGCCGCACCGACACCCCGCGAAACGCGAGCCCGTCAGCGTCTCCTTGCGCGCTGGTGAACGGTGACGCCGGCAGGAGGTCGCACTCGTAGGTGGGCCACTCGGTGGGCTTGAGCCCGCGCAGCGGCAGCACGCACTGGTACCGCGCCTTGCCGCGCTCGTGGATGACGCGCCCGAAGCCCTCCGGACGCTCCCGGGCCTGGCGCACCTGCGCGGGGTCGAGGCAGTCGAGGTACTCGGGCATCACGGGCAGCGCGGGCCACACCTTCTGCCCGCCCGAGGTGAACACCGGCACCGCGCGGAAGCAGATCTGTTCCTTGGAGAGCGACTCGATCTCGCCCTCCACCTTGAGCTTCAGGCGACCGATGGGGATGACGTTCGACGACCCCGCGGCCCCGCCCTCGCGCCACCGCACCCAGCGGCCGGTGGAGGGGCGCGGAAACACCCGCTCGAGCGCGGCGAGCTTCACCCGATCGCTGCGGCAGAGGGGGCAATGGAGTTTGCGCGTCTCCATCCCCTTGCGCGCATAGAGGACGGTGAGGTCGAGGCGGGCGAGGTCGAAGCCGCAGTTTTCGCAGTGGTTCTCGCGCTCCATCGTGGCGCGGGAGGGTAGCGCATGGCGCAGGCGAGAGGGCGGGGAAGTGACCGCGGCGCTCCCCCGGAGCGCGCCTGGTTGCGATGAGGCACAAAAGGAACACCCCAGGTTTCCATCTCCGGGTGGGGAGGAAACCTGGGGTGTCGAGAGCGACCCCAACGGGAATTGAACCCGTGTTACCGACGTGAGAGGCCGATGTCCTAACCGCTAGACGATGGGGCCAATTTTTTGATGATGGTCGCGGCGTCTCTCACACGTCGCGCTACACCAGCTCGGGGACTAGGATTCGAACCTAGATAGACGGAGCCAGAATCCGTCGTCCTGCCGTTAGACGATCCCCGAATGGGACACTGCCGCGTCAGGGGCCACGGAAGCTACGAGCATCGGCCCGGACTGTCAACAACAAATTTAGGGGTCGACGACAGGAGGCGGCGAGGGGGTTGGTGAGGGCTGGGGGACGGGGTCGAGGGTCTGTCGGATCCAGCGTTCGAGGCGGACCCAGCGGTCGGGGACGGCGTTGCAGAGCGCCACGCCGTGCTCGCTCGCGCCCGGGAACACCGCGCGGTCGAGCCCCTGGCCCTGCACGGGCGCGAGCACGGAGACCGCGTCGGCGCTCGTGCCATCGCGCTCGCCGGCGAAGAGCAGGAGCGGGCGACGGCGCGTGAGCCAGGTCTCCATCGGCTCGCGGATGTCGACGCCTCGATACGCGAGCCCCGGTGAGAGGAGCGCCAGGCCGTTGACCTCCGGCGGGTCGAGGAGCGTCGGCGCGCCCGGAGGGAGCGTGCCGGTGGCGGCCAGGAGGGCCGCGCTCGCGCCCATGCTCGACCCGACGATCACGACGCGGACGGCGCCCTGGCTGCGCAGGTAGGTCACCGCGGCGATGACGTCGTAGGCGGTGGCCATCCAGCGCTCGGGGTCGGTGCCGAACGACTCCCACGACACGCGCTCGTCGCGCGGCCCGCGCACGCTGTCTCCATGGCCGCGGAGGTCGAGGGCGAGGGTGGTGATCGCGTCGCGCTGCTGGAGCCGGGCGACGAGCGGTTGCCACTCCCGGCGGTTGGATCCGAGCTGATGGACGAGCACGACGGCGAGGTCGGGGCGCGCGCCGGCGGCGACGGTCGCCCACGGGCGCCAGCGGTCGACGGTGGGTGGGAGCTGGATCGCGACGGGCACGGGACGCGACGGGCGCGCGCTGTCGGCGCCGGCGTCGCTCGCGGCGTCGCGGCGGTGACAAGCGGTGCTGAGGAGCAGGAGGGCGACGGCGAACGCGGGCGGTGCGGTTCTCACGGGGAGGGAGGTGGAGTGTACCGCAGAGCGGACGGCGGGTCAGTCGCAGGCGTCATCCGCGCGGTGCGGCGGCGAACGTCCGCACGCGGTCGCGCGGCGCCGGCCCTCCCGCCCGCGTCGGGTGCACGGAAACTCCGCGGCGAGCTGCGCCCACACCTCACAGGCGCGAGGGTCGCGGGCCCGCTCGAGGACGAGCGCCTCCTCCTGAAGCGCGTCGTCACGCACCCGCGACGTCGGGAAGCGTTCGTACACCTCGCGGTAGGCGCGGGCGGCCGCCGGGAGGTCGCCGAGGTCGTCGCGGAGGATCTCCCCCCGCAGCATCGCGCCCTCTTGAAAGAGCGGCGCGTCGCAGCTCCCGCCGGTGCACCCGGGGTCTCGCACGGCGAGCATCGCGTCGAGCGCGGCGAGGGCTCCCCGGCCGTCGCCTCGCCCGCGGAGCAGCGTCGCTAGCGCCATGTGGCCGTCGTCCCAGCGGCTGTTCTGTGGGTACGGCACGTCGACAAACAGCGCCCGCCACGCCGCGATGGCCTCCACGGCCCGGCCGGTGTCGGCGAACCGTCGCGCGCGCTCGGCCCGCAGCGTCTCGTGCAGCGGCGTCGCCACCACCGCAGGGAGTGCGAGCAGCGCTTCGATGCGCGCGAGGCTCGCGGCGCAGTTGGGATCGCGCGCGTCGTCGTCGCGGAGGAGGCGCGTGACCGCGAGCCGCGCCGGCCCCGTCGCCGGGCGCGTGCGAACGAGCGCCATGAGGGCTTCGACGGCCGCACCACGGGTCGCCTCGTCGCCGCTCCGTATCACGGCGGCTTCATAGGCCGCGCGGGCGCCCCGTTCGAAGTCCGGTGACGCGGTCGCCACCCGGTCGAGGCGCGCGAGGGCTTCGTCGCGCTCCCCGAGGTGCGCCAGGAGCATCGCGGCGCGGTACTCCGCCTCGGCGCGGTCGCGCGGGCGTTCGGCCTCGCGCGCGGCCCGGTCGTAGGCCGCGGCGGCCTCTCGGCGTCGCCCCGCGCGGGCGGCCCGGTCGCCCTCCGCCATCGCGTCGAGGTGCCGCGGGGCGATCGTCGGCGCGCACCCGAACGCGCTGCACAGGAGGGTGACCGCGAGCCACCGGGCCATCGGTGCCCGCTACGTCCCGGCGAGCGAGGCGAGCACCTCGCCCGCTCGCACGCAATCGGCCGAGGAGACATCGAGGTGCGTCACCGCGCGCAGCCGCGTGGGGCCGAACACCGACACGAGCACGCCGGCCTCCTTGGCCCGTGCGGCGAAGGCCTCCGCGGGGCGCGAGGCGGGCGGGTGTGGGAGGTCGATCATGACGATGTTGGTCTCGGGCGCTTGCACCGCGAGGCCAGGTGAGCGGGCCGCGGCGTCGGCGAAGAGGCGCGCGTGGTGGTGGTCGTCGGCCAGTCGGTCAACGTGGTGAGCGAGCGCGTGGAGCCCCGCCGCGGCGAGGATGCCCGCCTGACGCATGCCGCCGCCCAGCATCTTGCGGAAGCGGTGCGCCGCGGTGATGCGCGCGCGGTCGCCCACCAGGAGCGAACCGACGGGGGCGCCGAGCCCCTTGGACAGGCAGACCGACACGGTGTCGGCGGGGGCGGCGAGCGCTGCGATCGGGCGTCCTGACGCCACGGCGGCGTTGAAGAGCCGCGCGCCATCAAGGTGGACGGCGAGCCCGAGGGAGCGGGCGTGGGCGGCCACGGCTTCGACGAGCGGCTGCGAGAGGACGCGGCCCCCACCGCGGTTGTGGGTGTTCTCCAGCGCCACGAGGCTGGTGCGCGGGTAGTAGTAGATGCGTGGCTTGACCGCGGCGTCGAGCGCGTCGACGTCGAACATCGGCCCCGCTCCGGCGACGACAAACTGAACCCCCGCCCACGCCGCGCCAGCGCCCGACTCGTACCACGCGCAGTGGGCCCCCTCGCTCACGACCACCTCGTCGCCGGGCCGCGCGTGGACCAGGAGGGCGATCTGGTTGGCCATGGTGCCGGACGGGACGAAGAGCGCCGCCTCCTTGCCCAGCAGAGCTGCCACCTCGCGCTGGAGCCGCTCGACGCTCGGGTCCTCGCCGAACACGTCGTCGCCTACGTCTGCGGTGGCCATCGCGCGTCGCATGGCCTCGGTCGGTCGGGTCACCGTGTCAGAGCGCAGATCAATCATCGGGGCGCCACGCTATCGGGTTCGTTTTCTGGCGCAAGGGTCTTGCGCCGTCCGGTGGGAGATGGTACCCAACCGCTCCCTTTTGCCACCCTAGCTCAGTGGTAGAGCAGCGGTTTCGTAAACCGCAGGTCGTCGGTTCAAGCCCGATGGGTGGCTCTGATGCGAAACACCTTCCTGAAAGGGGTTTCGCGGTGACAGCGCGGAGGGGTTCAGGGGCGCCGTGGCCCACTCGGAGGGGGGCGGTTGCCCATGACCGTGGCCCACGACACTGGGGGCCTTCGGCGCCTCTCTGGCGAGGGCGTGAAGGTGCGACACCATGGCGTGGGCGTACCGCTCCGTCACGGCGACCCCCGAGTGCCGCAGCATGTCCCTCACGGCGGTGAGCGGCCACGGCTTCGCGGTCCACGTCCCAGCGAGTAGATGGGTCGCCGTCGTGTGGCGGAGGTCATGGAAGTGCACGTCGCGGGTGATGCCGGCGATGGCGCGGTAGCCAGGCCACCGCGAGGGCTTGCCCTTGCCGCCCGACTCCGGCGCCCACCGGGCATCTTCCCCGCGGCCCCGTCGCCCGCCGCTCGCCGCGGGGAACACCAGTGCGTCAGGGGCGTAGGTCTTCGCCTCGCGGGCCATGGCCTCGACGCGGGAGAGGGCGCGCACCGCGGCGGGCAGGAGCGGGATCGTTCGAACCTTGCCGCTCTTCGGCGCGTTGCCGTGCGAGCGACAGACCGTCACCGCGGGGGCGTCGCCCGTGAGCCGCAGGTCACCCCACTGGAGCGCCCAAAGCTCCCCCGCCCGAAGCCCGGTGAAGATCGCCACCGCGAAGAGCTGCCGGAGCGGTTCAGGGATGGCCTCGCAGCCTTCGACGGCGACCACCTCTTCGGCGGAGAGGACGTCCCATCGTGAGCCCGCCTCCGTGCGCTTCGGCACCTTCACCACCGCCGCGGGGTTCGAAGCGATGCGTTCGTCCGCTGCCGCGTCGCCGAGGGCCTTCCGCACGAGGTTGAAGGTGTTGGCGATGGTCTGGTGTCGCAGGGGTTCCCCGTCGGCCTTGCGCTTCTGCAGCATGCCGTCGATCCACACGCGGAGGTCACGAGGGCGGATGTCGTAGAGGGGCATCGCGGCGAGGGGGCTCCCCTCGACGTGCTTCGCCCACCGTCGGCGATCGTCGGCGCTCCACCGCACCGCCCCCGTCGACGCCCGGCGCTTCAACCAGGTCGCGCCCCAGGTGGAGAGCGTCTCCACGGCGCGGGCCGCGGTGGCGATCGCCGCGCGAGCGTCGGCCCGGCGCTCCTGCGCCATCGCCCGGCGGAGCTCTTCAGCCTCGGCGAGCGTGGGCACCACCTTCGCCACCCGTCGGCCGTCCACCCGGAAGCGCACCCGGTACGACCCGGAGGGGAGGGCCTCGACGCTCCCAGCTCCCTGAACCCGGGGGGCGGCAGCGCCACCCTTCGCGTTGCCTTTTCTTCTCATGCGATCCTTCCGTAGGGTGCCATTGTTCTGCGCCGGTGGGCTCACCCAAAACACCTTAAATGCAGCCAGATTCCAGAGTCCGGTGCGCCCGGGCACGAGGCAGACTCACGCCTCCGCGGGATGGTCGAAGGGGGCGGAGGGCGCAGCGTCAGACGACGACTCGTCCCCGGCCACGGTCGACACCTCGACGCCGAAGGCCTCGAGGCTGAACACCAGCACGCGGGGCTGGCAGCCGGCCCCCACCCTCACCCGGCAGGCGACGCGCGCCTCCGCGGCAGCAAGGTCCGTCCGGGCGAGGAGTCCCGCCGCATGGAGGTCGCGTGCGAGGGCCGCGGGCGACACGGGGAAGGGGTCGCCGGACCGCTGCGCGCGCGTCTTCACCACGTCGAGGGCGACGCCGGGGTTGATGTACACCTCCGCCCCTTTGGTCCACCCGACGGCCTTCCCCTGCTGGCGGGGCCCGTCGGGGCCGTCGGTGCGCCAGCCCCACAGCTCCGCGTCCGCAGGGGCGTCCGTCCGTCCGCCAGGGACGAGCGCCTTGATGTGCGCCTCGCCCGCGGCGAGCGCATCGCGCAGGAGGGGGACGAACCTGCGCGCGGGGTTCTCAGCCTCGACGCCCTCACCGTGAACGCGGGCGACATCCGCGAGCGCCGCACGGGCGCGGGCCTCGTGTTCGGCGACGACCGCCGCGGCAACGCCCGACTCGGCCAACCAGGCGAAGAGAACCTCGGCGCCGAGCGCCAGCGCGCCGAAGAGCCCGGCCGCGCGGTCGGTGACGCCCAGGCACCAGCGGGCCGCCGCCGCCCGCTCGAGCGCGGGGAGGCGCGGGAGGTTCCCGGCGTAGCGCGACGCGTACCACTGGACGAACGTCGCCATCCCCGCGGCGAGCTCGCCGGCGGCCGCGCGTTGCACCAGGGGTCCGAGCTCGGGCGCGGGCCGCTCGTTCAGCTCCAGGCACACGACGCGGTTGCGGGTGCTGTGCTGGCGCGGGGGCGTCTCGCCCGTCGACAGGACGACGCACCGTGAGGGCGGGTCGACCCGCTGGCCTCCATCGCGCGTGAGCTTCACGGGAGCCGCCCCGTTGAACTGCGCGCGCGTCACCCGGTCGAAGAGCTCCGACACCCGGACGTCGCCCATGCCTCCGCCGAAGCGCAGATCATCCACCACCACCACCGCATCCCCGACGCGCGAGAGGACCCGGGCGATGCCGTTCGCCGTCGATCCGTCGGCCCACGACGCCGGGAGCGCCTCCCCGTGGAAGGTGCGTCCGAAGAGCGATTGCACGAGCCCCGCGAGGAGTGACTTCCCCGTGCTGGTGCGCCCCGACAGGTGGACGGTGAGGCGCGACGCGCCCATCACCGCGCGGAAGGCCGCGCACACCATCGGGACGATGACGTCAGCGGGGGTGACGGAGAGCAGCTCGAGCACCGCCGCCACACCGCGCGCCGGAGTGACGCCTTCGGCGCCGAGGTCGAAGCGGTTCGCGGGCGCGGTGGCTTCGGCGCGGATCCCCGCGACGGGCCCCTCCTCGCCGATGGCGCCGCCGGCGTGGAGGTAGACCGGGCGCCCCTGGTGCATCGTCCAGCCCGTGAACCGGTAGCGGTACACCGCGAGGGGAGAGCTCATGCTCTGGACGGCGACGCGGAGGTCATCGCGGCGCCCGGTGTCGTGCACGACGGCGCGCGCCCCGACGCGGGACTCCGGCCACTGCATCCCGCGGAACTCGTCCGCCGGAACGCCCTCGACGCGCCGCGGGGCCGTGTCGCCCGGGAGCATGACGGAGAGGTCGAAGGCCCGGCGCGGCGCGGCATCGGGCGCGTCCAGTTCGTGCACGTCCGCCACGATCGCCGCGGAGAACGATGCGAGCGTGCGAGTCTCCACGCGGCCGCCCGACAGGGGTCGCTCGGCGGAGATGCGTCCCGGCTCCATCACGAAGCGGACGCCGGCGTCATCGTCGACGGCATGCTCCGCGTGGTGCGCCGCGACCTCCGCGGCAGCGGCGGAGCGGGCCCGGGCGGTGGCCTGCGACGCTTCGGCCCTGGCGCGGGTGAGCGCCTCGCGCGCTGCCGCGGCGCGCTCGCGGGCATCGTGCGTGGCGCGGGCCTTCTCGGCGCGCTTGTGCTCTGCGGCCCGGGCGTCGACGGCCTTCGCCCAGGAGGTCAGCGAGAATCCCTTCGCCACCTTGAGCGCCGCGCGGAGCGCGACGAAGGCCGCAGGGTCCTCGACTCGCAGGCGCGCCACGGCGTCGAGGACAGCAGGGGCGAACGCCCGCGCCTCATCCCCTGCCCTCACGCGCTCGGTGAGGTCGCCGATCGGGTCTTCACCGCCAGCCCGGGCCGCGCGCTCCGTGCTCGCAGCCGCGAAGAGCGCCGCGTCCCCCATGGTCTCGGTCAGCCCCTCGAGGTCATCCCGCGGGTGTTCGTTCTCAGCGTGCATCGTTTCCGTCCGATCGTGTTGAGCGTCGCGCATCCCGTCGCGCGATCAGGAATTCGTCGAGGCCTTTCCCGGCCTCGAGGGGCCACTGCCAGAGGCGCGCGTCGAAGCCGCTGGCGGTGAGGGCGCGCAGAAGGTCAGCGCGGTGTCGCGCGACCTCCGGGTTGCTCGCGGCGTCCGCATCGAACGCAACGGCGACGACGCGGGCGCCCCACGCGTGAGCTACCTCGACACCCGCGCGCCACCGCCCGACGCCGGGGACGCTCACCACCGGGCGATCGGAGAGCGCCGTCGCGACGTCGGCCTTGAGCTCGCCTTCGGTGATCACCAGCGGCGCCCGGTCGCGCAGGGCGAGGGCGGCCCGAGGGATGTGCGCCGCCGAGAGGGCG
>JBILLV010000211.1:0-15849 GCA_044375895.1 Polyangiales bacterium
GCGTCACCGCCGGCCCCGATCAGGGCGCCGAGGTGACCTCCACCGGCGAGCGCGTGAGCGTCGGGTCGGCCGACAACACCACGCTGCGCCTCACCGACCCGTACGTGAGCCGCTACCACATCGAGGTCGAAGCCACCGACGACGGCGTGGTGATCCGCGACCTCGGCAGCCGCAACGGGACGCGCGTCGGCGCCCTCACCGTGCGCGAGGTGTCGTCGCGGGCGGAGGTGGAGCTGGAGCTCGGTCGCACGCGCGTGCGGGTGACGCCGGGTGATGGGCGGGTGGAGGTTCCGCTGAGCGCCGCGGGGGGCTTCGGCAAGCTGGTGGGGGCCTCGCGCGCGATGCGGGAGGTGTACGTCGCGCTGGAGCGGGCCGCGCCCACCACGGTGCCGGTGCTCATCATGGGCGAGTCGGGGACGGGCAAGGAGCTCGCCGCCCGCTCGCTCCACGACGCCTCGGCGCGCGCGAAGGGGGCCTTCGAAGTCATCGACTGCGGTGCGCTCCCGCCGACGCTCATCGAGGCCGAGCTCTTCGGCTACGAGCGCGGCGCCTTCACCGGCGCGCGCGGCGAACACGCCGGCGCCTTCGAACGGGCCGACGGCGGCACCATCTTCCTCGACGAGCTCGGCGAGCTGCCGCTCGACCTGCAGCCCAAGCTCCTGCGCGTGCTGGGCGAGGGCGAGGTGCGTCGCATCGGCGCCTCGCAGCCCCGCAAGGTGGACGTGCGCGTCGTCGCCGCCACCAACCGCGACCTCCGCCGCGAGGTGAACGACAAGCGCTTCCGCCTCGACCTCTACTATCGCCTCGCGGTGGTTCGTGTGCAGATGCCGCCGCTGCGCGAGCGCCTCGAAGACCTCCCCGCCCTGCTCACGCACCTCTGCGCCGCCGTCGAGCGCGAGCGCGGGGTGAAGTCCGAGGGCGCCCTCGACGACGCCTTCTGGTCGGCCGTGCGCCAGCACCACTGGCCGGGCAACGTGCGCGAGCTGCGCAACTACCTGGAGCAGTGGCTGGTGCTGCGGATGGCGACGGTGTTCGACAGCCCCGAGGGCGCGGAGGGGGAGTCGGGCGACGGCTTCGCGCCGTACCTGGGGATGCCGCTGCGCGAGGCGAAGCAGGCGCTCAACGACCAGTTTGAGCGGCGCTACCTCCAGCGGATGCTCGACGAGACCGGCGGCAACGTGGCCGAGGCGGCGCGGCGCGCGGGGGTCGATCGGGTGACCATCTTCCGCGGCATCCGGCGCTACGGGCTGCGCGAAGAGTAGGCGGTCCACCTGGATCTACGCGGTCGCGTGGCCGGTGCCTTCCGGCAGCGGTTCGCCCATGCTGGCGGTGAGGGGGACGGCGAACGTGAGCGCGGCGAAGGGACGCATGCGACGAGACGTCGATGGGGAGCGTCGGTTCAATGACGCAGGTGGAAGAAGCCGAACTGCGAGGGGTTGTACGCGGTGACGGCGATCACGCTCGTGGGCGACACAGGGATCACCGCGGACACGAGGCCGAGGCCCCTGCCCTGCGCGAGCGGGTAGACTCCGCCGGGCGTGTCGCTGTCGACCAAGACGCCATGCGCATCAAAGACGGCGAGCACGGGGACGGGTTCGAGGATAGCGCCGAACACGAGGCGGTCTTCGCAGATGAGCGCCCAGGGGGTCGCGAAGGTGTAGGCGAAGCTCTGGCGCGCACCGGTGAGGGAGGCGACGCCACGGATGCCATAGGAAGCGTCGGGGCGGCCCGTCGAGAGGTAGCGAACCACCGTCGGCGGAGCGTTCGCGTCGTTGTACAGAGGGGACACCGCGCCCGCGACCAGCCATCGTCCGGCGGAGTCGCGCAGCAGCGCCCGCACCTGAAAGCCCCTCGGGGCCAGGTCGTGCTCGCTGGCGGCTTCGGCCTCGGGCCATGGGCTCCGTCGTCCCCTCTCGTCGAGCCGGAGAAGGACCGGCCGCGCCTGCTCTTGCGACACGCACGCGAGCACGTAGCGATTGCCGTCGCGCTTCACGTCGAAGCAGCCACGGAGCGACGCGTCGACGAGCACGCCGTTGTTGCCGAAGGCGGCGTCGCGCTCGCCGCCGGTGCGCAGGCGCAGCGCGAACGCGCGCGTGGCCGAGCGCTGCCACGTGTACGCGTCGCTGCCCACGATGAGGGTCGACGCCGCCTCGGCGCGGAGCGCATAGGGGAGGACGCTGTCGATCGCGGGGGAGACCTGGCTGGGCTCGAGGGTCACACGCCCGAGGTCGCCGAACGTGGTGTCGAAGTCGCCGCTAGGGAGGATTCGCGCCGCCCTGAGTCCGCCTCGCTGTTCGCCTTTGTGGCCCACGACGACCACCCGCCCCATCGGGTCAACTGCGCCCGCGAGCCAGGCGTGCGCGGCGACCTTCGCGGGTTCGTCGACGAGGAGGCCGCGAACGCCGAAGCCGAGGTCTAGCGCGGCGTCACTCTCCTGAAAGCGCCAGAGCGCGGCCTCCGTCGCCGGGTGCGCGTTGCACCTGGAGCACGTCCCGACGACGTAGATATGTCCCGCGCCGTCGGAGAAGGCTGCCCGTGGGAAAGCGCCAGTGAAGTCGACCCCGAGGGCGGCGGCACTGACCAGCCGGGTGTAGCGGGGGTCGAGCGCGGGCGGTGCGTCCGAGGGGCACGGAGGCGCGTCGCTCTCGTCACGGGTCGAGTCGGCGACGTCGCCGTCGGAGGAGGGAGCGTCGGACACGGCCGCGTCGCGCGGCGGGCGCCCTTCGAGCTGCGTGCACCCGACGCTCAGAAGCAGCGCGGTGACCGTGAGACACGAGGGCGAGCGCGGGTGTCGCAAGTGTCCCTCAGGGGGAGATGCGGTGGAGGGTGAAGGCGGGGGGCAGGTAGTCGGTGAGCACGACCGTGTCGTTGCCCCGTGCCGCGAGGCCGGCGACCGTCGCGGTGTACGTCTGAGCGCGCACCGGCAGCTGGACGTAGCCCCGCTCTCCCACGGTGTCGAGCAGATGACCCGCGGCGTCGAGCACGGCGACGACGCCCGTGGCGCCGAACTGCGCTGCGATGAGGAGACGATCTTCGCAGCCGACCTGTGCGGTGCTTCGATACGTGTAGTTGAAGGTCTGTCGTGCGCCGCGGAGGAGCGCGACGCCGTCGTCGCCGTAGCTTCGATCGGCGCGGCCGTCGGGGCGGTAGCGCACCGCCGCGGGGGTGGCGTTGAGGTCGTTGAGGAGGCGTGAGACGACACCGACGACGAGCCAGCGTCCCTGCGAGTCGCGGCGCAGCGCACGGGCATGGAAGCCTCGGGGCGCGGTCGGGTGCGCCGCTGCCTCCGCCGCGTCGCCCCAAGCCGTCGTCGCACCATGCGCGTCGAGCCGCAGGAGCGCTGGGCGCTCGTCGTCGGAGGTGCAGGCCACGACGACGTGCGGGCCATCGACCGCCGCGTCGAAGCAGCCGCGAAGGGTGTCAACGACGAGCACACCGGCCGCGCCGAACGATGGGTCGAGGACGCCACGAGCGTCGAGGCGAAAGAGCAACGCGCGCGTCGGGCCAGGCCTCGGTGAGGTTGGGGACACGCTGCCCACGGCGATGACTCCGCCCTGCGCCGCGAGCGCAGCGTAGGCGAAGGTGCCTGACGGGTTCGGGAGCGACGTTGCGGGGAGCACGAACTGACCGTCGCGCCCGAAGGTCGCATCCGTGCCCCCATCAAAGGTGAAGCGTGCGACCACCGCTTGCCGTGACGGCGGGGCGACCCGCGCGCCCGCCACCAGGGCCCGATCGTTCGCGTCGACCTGGATCGACGTCCAGAGCGTGGCGTGGTCCGCGTCGCTCCCCGCGAGCGCGCGGCCCTGGTCGCCAAACTCCGCGTCGAGGTGGTCGTCGCCCGAGAAGCGCCAGACCGCGGCGCGGCTGTGCCCCATGAGCACGCAGTCGTCGCACTGGCCTGCGACGTACGTCCGCCCCGAGGCATCGGTGTCGAGGGCGCGGGGGTACGCGACGCCAAAGACCGAGAGCGGCCTCCCCGGCTCGACCGCGGCGAGGAGCGCCGGGGCGGGGGGCTCGTCCACTCGCACGGGGCAACGCTTCGGCGGGTCGAGCGGTGCGAGCTGGTCGAGCGGTGCGACCGGGGCGAGCGAGGCGTCGCGCGGCACCCGCCCCGTGAGCTCGGTGCACCCCAACATCAGCGTCATCAGGAACAAGCCTTCGCGCGCACGCCGCATCGCTCGTCGGAAGATACACAAACCAACCCGCGACGCCGCGCCAAACGCCGGACGCGACGACGCACCGCGACACGCGTGCAACGGTGGTGGCGACGGCGTTGCGCCGAGCGGGTGCGTTCGAGCGGATTTCCGTGCGGCACGGGAGCTGCTCCATGGGGCGCATCCCAAAACACGGCGGCGCGCGGGGGACGCGTGCTGCCCACCGACACGTCGAGGTTCACGCCATGAAGACCATCGTTCGCTACGCGCTCCCGTCGCTCCTCCTCGCACTCGCCTCGTGCGCCCCCGCGGGCGCCGACCCCTCGGGCCTCGAAGGCCCCGCCGCCGACGAGCTCGTCGTGGGCGCCGACCGCCTCTGGGGCCGCACCATCGAGGTGTGCTGGGACCTCGGCTCGACCCAGGTCGACGGCCCCGGCCAGACGCGCTTCGCCGCCGCCCGCGCCGCCACCCGCGCCGCCGTCGAGCGCACCTGGTCGCGCTACACCCGCGTCCGCTTCACGGGCTGGGGAAACTGCCCGCGCGCGGCGCCCTTCGGCGACCGGCTGCTCATCACCGCCCGCGCGGGCGGCTCTCGCGCGTCGATCGGCCGCAGCAGCAACAACTGGATCGGCCTCGACCTCACCGCGGGCGCCGCGACCGCGATTCACGAGTTCGGCCACGCGCTGGGCTTCTACCACGAGCAGACCGACCCGAGGACCCCGTCGACCTGCACTCAACACGAGAACGACCTGCGCTCCAACCCCGCGGGCTCCATCGCCGTCAGCGACTGGGACCCGCTCTCGATCATGAACTACTGCAACGCGCAGTGGGTGAACGGGCTGCTGAGCCCGACCGACATCGCGGGCGCGGCGCGCTTCTACGGCCGCCGCCCCCACGACGCCACCGGCGACCAGCGCGACGACATCGTCTTCACCGCGCCGACCTCCCTCGCGGTCGACGGCTTCATGATCGCCCGCTCCGACACCGACGGCGACTTCGAGGCCGAGACGCGCGCCGCCGCGCCGCTCGCGGCGTACCTCGCCCAGGGTGGCGCTCCGTTGGCGGGCGACTTCAACGGCGACGGGCTGCAGGACGTCGCGTTGGTGCGCGGCGCCGCCCACTGGGGGACCATCCCCGTGGCCTTCGCGACGGCGCAGGGCGGCTACCGCTGGACCAACGAGACCGTCGCGGATATCCCCGCGTGGTCGCGCGTCGCCGGGGTGCAGGCGGTGG
The DNA here is from genome assembly GCA_044375895.1 of Polyangiales bacterium. Taxonomy (GTDB): domain Bacteria; phylum Myxococcota_A; class Polyangia; order Polyangiales; genus CAISKJ01. The sequence goes on from JBILLV010000211.1 coordinate 5,388, forward strand.
TGGGTGACTTCAACGCCGACGGGCGCGACGACATCGCCCTCGCGGGCGGCGCCGACTGGGGGACCACGCCCGTCGCGCTCTCCCTCGGCGACGGCCGCTTCGTGAGGTCCAACCCCGGCGCGCCGACCTTCGCGCTGCGGGCGCGGCGGCCGGGCGCGCAGCTCGTCGCGGGCGACTTTGACGGCGACGGCTACGCCGACCTCGCGCTCACGGGCGGGGCGGGCTGGACGACGATCCCCGTGCGCCTCACGAGGACGACGGGGGCGGCCTATCTGGAGAGCGAGCTCGCGGCGCCGGACTTCGCGGTGTACGCGACGCAGGGAGCGCGGGCGCTCGCGGGCGACTTCAACGGCGACGGCAAGACCGACCTCGCCCTCACCGGCGGCGCCGGATGGCGCACCGTCCCGGTCGCGCTGATGCTCGGCGCCGACACCGTCGCGCTGCCCGGGCGCACCGTCGATCGCGGCCCGCTCCGCGCGTCGGTGGCCAACGTCGCCGCGCCCGACTTCGCCCTCTACGCGACGCAGGGCTCGACCCCCGTGGTGGGCGACTTCGACGACGACGGCAACGACGACATCGCCCTCGTCGGCGGCGCTGGGTGGAACACCATCCCCGTCGCCAGCGCACGCACCGCGACGCCCTTCGCCGCCGCGGTGACGTGGTCGGTGGTCAACACCCCCTCGCACTTCGCGGGGGCGTTCGCGACCCTGCCGGGTGCGCGGCCCATCACCCGCCAGGTGCGCTGAACCGCCGCGCGGCGACGAGCGAGACACCGCTGCAACGGTCGTGGCGGGGGTGTATCGCCCGGCGCCCACCACGCGCACGAATCGTCGGTGAATCTCGCCGAAATCACCCCTGGCACCGGTCGTGCGAAGGGGCTCCGCGGCGCATGGAAGCGCCATCCCCAGGAGCACCGACGACCATGACCCTTCGCACTGCCGCCCTCGCCACCTTCGCCACCACCCTCTCGCTCGCCGGCTGCTTCGGCGAGCTCCCGGCTGACGGTGTCGGCAGCGCCGTCGCGGAGGTGCAGACGATCCCCGCGGGGGTCGGCTGTCTGCGCGTCGTCTTCCGCGTGCCGGGCGCCACCAACGACACCACGCGCAACCTCGGGGTGACGCCGGGCAACCCCGCCACGCTCGACCTCGGCTACCTCGCGGCGGGCGCGTACTCCTTCCGCGCGAGCGCCTACAACGTCGCGTGCGGGAGCGTCGTGGCGGCCACGGTGCCGACGTGGGTGGGCGACCCGGCGGCGGCGACGATCGCGCCGGGCATCGCGACCACGGTGCCGATCACGCTGCGGCCCAACGTGATGACGCGCACGACGGTGGACTTCGTCCAGCCCGTGCGGGCGATCTACTCCGGGACGCGGAGCTGGGCCACCTATGCCGTGATGCAGGATGGTACGGTGCGAGCGTGGGGCATGAACACCAACGGGCAACTCGGCGACGGGACGCGCATGGTCGCGACGACGCCGCGCGTCGTCGCGGGGCTGAACGGGCCGACCCAGATCGCTGCCTGGTACGACTTCGCGTGCGCGACGACCCCCAACGGCCTCGCGTGCTGGGGGAGCATCGCCGATCAGCTCGCGGACGGCTACCGGGGGGAGAGTCTGGTGCCGCGCATCAACCCCGACCTGAATCCAGACATGATCGCCGTGGGCATGCGGCACATCTGCGGCCGTCTCAACGGACGCGTGGCCTGTTGGGGCGCTTCGCTCTTCGGCGTGGCGGGCGGCATGAGCGCGGAGTCGATCGAGGCGACCTCGTTCGCGACGGGCTCCGAAAGCGCGTGGGGTGACGAAGGACTCTTCGTGGTGGACAGCTTCACGAACCTCCTGCGCACCAACCCGGTGACACCCGGGACGCCGCGCACGAACATCCGTCAACGGGTCCTCTCGATCTCGCTCGGTGCGTCCTCCTACTGCGCGATCGTGGGCGGCGGGGGGGTGGTTTGTGCCGGCCCTGGCGTGGCGGGCGTGGCGGGTGGGGGCGGCTCGCCGCTCGAGGCGCCGGTGGCCAACGGCGTCACTGGTGCGATCGCGCTGACGAGCGGTGAGCACCACCACTGCGCCCTGCGCGACGACCGCACCGTGGTGTGCTGGGGCCTCAACAGCTACGGCCAGGTGGGCGGCGGGCTCGAAGAAAACGTCGTCACGACGCCGACGACCGTCCCGCTGCGCGACGTGGTGCAGGTCGCCGCCGGCTTCAGTCACACCTGCGCGCTCGTCGCGGACGGGTCGGTGTGGTGCTGGGGCCTCAACACCGCGGGCCAGCTCGGCGACGGCACCAACGTCCCGCGCTTCACCCCCGTCCGCGTGCGGTTCTGACCGTCGCTTTCGCGCGGCGCCTCGGCGACAATCCCCCGGAGTCCACCGATGCCCCCCTCCGCCCTCCTGCGCGGCGCCGCGCTCTGCCTCCTCCCCTTCGCCTGCACCCCACTCGACGGCCGCGCGCCTGCGGACGCCGCGCGCGTGGACGCTCCCGCGGACGCCGCGCCGCCGCCCGACGTCCCCGCCGACGCACCCCCGCAGCCCACCTCCGACGCGCCCGCTTGCCCGCGCGGCGAGGCGGCTTCCGTCGACGCGCGATTCAGCCTCACGCTCGCGAGCGACACCCACGGCGAGCCCACCAACGGCGCCACCGCCCGCGCCGCGCACCTCGACCCCATGGGGCGGATCCTCATCGCAGGCCATTGCTACCGCTGCAGCGCCGCCGATCGCGTCACGGCCGCGGTGTGGCGCGTCGACGCCGCCACGCTGCGCCACGACACCACCTTCGGCGGCGCGGGCGTCGCCGCCGACCCCGCCCCCGCGCGCGCCGTCGACCAGTGGAACGCCGTCACCGCCGACGCGCTGGGGCGGGTCTACGTCGCCGGCTTCGCCACGTCGGGGAGCAGCAACGCGGCGATCGTCGCGCGGCTCCTGCCAGATGGGCGCAGCGACCCCGACTTCGGCGCCATGGGGCAACTGCGGATCGGGCGCGCGCTGGTCCCGACCCTGTCCGCCGTCGCGGTGGCGACGGCGATCCACCACGACGACGACGGCGCGGTGGTGACGGTGATCGACCAGTATCCCTGGGTCGGTCCGGCCACGCGCGCCTGGGCGCTCCGGGTCACGGACAGGGGACGCCTGGATGAGACCTTCGGCGCGGGCGGTGTCCAGGAGATCGAAGACGTCCACGGGTGCTCCGACCTCGCGCGCGACGGCGCCGACTACGTCCTCGCCTGCGCCTCGCTCACCGACCGCCCTGCGCTGCGAAGGCTCGGCGCGAACGGGCGACCGGCCGCGTGGGCCTCGGGTGCGTCCGCCGAGGCCCAGGCAGCGCCCGCGCGCTTCATGGTGCGCACGCTGGCCCGCGACAGCGTGGGGCGGTGGGTCGTCGCCGGCCCCATCAGCGCCACCTACAGCGACAGCAACTCGCCGGTCGCGGCGGTGCGCTTCCTGCCCGACGGCTCGCACGACCGCACCTATGGCACGAATGGCTTCACCGTCTTCCTCGGTCCCCGCCAGACCTTCGGGTACAGCTACGCGTCGGCGTCACGCCTCGGCTGCGGCGACCAGCTCCTCTTCGGCGCCTCCTACGGCGTGGTCCCGGTCGTGGGCTTCATCGACACGGCGGGGACGCCCCGGGAGGCGGTCGGCGACAACGGCAACCTCCTCCTCCCGATACGCACGGGCGCTCAGGCCGCCGCGGTGCAGGCGATCGTGCCGGTGCCGGGCTCGCAGGACGTCGTCGTCGTGGTGACGCACTACCCCGGCGCCACCACCCTGCATCGGCTCGCGCTGTAACGCGCGATCACCCCGCGCTCACAGGTGGAAGCGCGCGAGCAAGACGCGTGACGGCGTGGACGGCACGACCATCAACACGTCGTGCGGCGTGACGGCGGTCAGGAAGACCGAGTAGATCGCGTTGGTGACGCTCGGGTGCGCCGGGCCCATGAGGTAGCCGCTCGGGGACACCTGGGGCATCCAGCGGCCCTGCGCGTCGAACACCTCGATCAGCGGGAGATACAGGTTGCTGGCGCCCAGCAGCGCGCGGTCTTCGCAGCCGACGGTGAGCATGCTCGAGCCGCTGTACACGAAGGAGTTTCGACCGTCGTGGACGATGGCCAGGCCCTGCGATCCGAAGGCGTGGTCGAGGCTGCCGTCGGGGTGGTAGCGCACCAGGGCGACGGGGCCGATGCGCTCGTCGTAGCCGCGCGAGATCACCCCGGCGACGAGCCAGCGCCCGGCGCTGTCGCGGTCCATCGAGCGAACGTGAAAACCCTCGGGGAGCGAGGCCTCGGCGGCCGCGCGCGCCCGCCACGCGGCGTCCCGTCGGCCGCGCGCGTCGAGGCGCACCAGCTCGGGCCGGTCGTCTCGGTCCATGCAGGCGAGCACCCAGCCGTCGGCGTCGGGCCGCACGTCGAAGCACCCGTGCAGGGTGTTGTCGAACCAGAGCCCCCGGTCGCCGAAGTCCGTCACAACCTGGCCCTCTGCGTCCACGGCGACGGCCATCGCGCGCTGAGGGTTGCGCACCGAGATCGGGTGGTCGGACCCGACCGAGAGCGCGCCGCGGGGGCCCAACGCGAAGCCGTAGGGGTACATCCCGGTGGTCGAGACCGGCCAGAGGTCCGAGGGCACCACCACGCGCCCGCCGACCCCGAAGGTGGTGTCGAGCGCGCCCTCGGGACCGAGGCGCCGGAGGATCGTGGTGACGCGCCCGTCGCGCTCCTCGAAGCCCGCGAGCAGCACGCGCCCGACCGCGTCGAAGCGGATCCCGGTCCACGCGATCGCCGCGTTCGTGCCGCTCGGCTCCAGCGCGCGGCCGCCGTCACCCCAGGTCGGGTCGAGGACCGGCTCGTCGGCCCGAAAGCGCCACACCGCGCCGCGGAAGGTGGGCGGCCCCGCGCGGTCGTAGAAGCCTGCGATGTAGACGCGTCCCTGCGCATCGGCGCGGACGTCGCGCACGTTCAGGCGCTGCAGCGGCGTCGGCGCGTCGATGTCCAGCGCCGTGGTCCACGCCCCGACGGCCTGCGGGACGACGCCGCGCTCGCAGCGGGGCGCGTCGCTCGGCAGGCGATCGGTCGGCGCATCTGCGGACGCGGAGTCGGCGTCGTCGGGTCCGTCCTCGAAGCCTGCGTCGTCGCGCGCGCGCCCTTCGAGCGAGGTGCAGCTCGCGGCGGTGAGCGCGACGAGGCACACGAACCGCGCCCGCGCCGCGCCAGGATCGCGTGCGGTTCGTTCGACGGGTGACGATGGGCTCATGGCGCTCAGGGTTCCGCGGTGACGGTGAGGAAGTAGTCTAGCGCCCCCGTCGCGTTGAGCGGTGCAGTAACGCACACGACGTAGCGGCCGGCGGGGCGACGGAGCGCGTTGTTGGTGGCGCTGGAGAGCAGGCACCCCCCGACGAAGGCAGACACCTGCGGGCGGTCGGGCGTCGTCAACACCGTGAGCGCCGTGGCCTGTACACACGCGCCGGTGCCGTCCTGCACCTGGTACAGCAGCCGCCCCGGCGCGCGCTGCTCGATGGTGAAGCAGTCCATGTCGCCCGCGGGCAGCAGCGCGCCCCGCACGGCGAAGGGCGGCGCGCGCGGGGCCTCGGCCTGCGCGACGGTGCTGTTGGGCGCGGTGCCCTCGCGGGTCCACGACACGCAGCGCCCCTCCGAGATCGTGGTGATCGCGCAGACGCGGCCCTCGCCGCAGTCCGACCCGCGCGTCGCGCAGCGATCGGTCGCGGGCGCGCGGCAGATGCCCTGCCCGGCCGCGGCGGTGCACCGCAGGCCCGCGGCGCAGCGGGGTTCGACGTCGGCGCAGGCGGCCCCCGCGGCGGCGCCCGGGGCCACGCAGCGAAAGACGGGTTCGGCCGGGGCGGCGGTCGTGAGGGTGCAGCGCGCGCCGGTGACGCAGAGCACGCCCGGGGTGTTGCACACCTGCCCCACCTCGACCCTGCGCTGACAGGTGCCGGTTCCCGTCGTGCTGGTGCACTCCGACCCGTCGGTGCAGGGCGCGCTCGGCGTGCAGAACCCGCCCGTCGTCCCCGTCGCGATGCAGCGCCCGTCAGCCCACCCGGTGCGTTCCGTGATGCAGGTGCTCCCGGTCGGGCACGTGCTCTCGCGCGGGAAGCAGCTCTCGCCCGGGCGCACCACCCGCTGGCACACCGAGGACGTGCAGCTGAGGTCGCCGTCGCACTGCGGCGCGAGCGTGCGGCAGCGCGCGCCCACCACCGTGCCGTCGGCCTGGCACGTCCCCTCCGACTCGCCCCGCGGAAACACGCAGCCGAGCCCCGTGGCGCAGTTGCGGTAGATGTTGTCGCAGACGTCTCCCTGGCCTTGCACCGGGTGCGACGTGAGCCGCAGGGTGTAGGGGCGCCCCGGGTCGCCCTCGGCCTTCGCGAGCGTCGAGACCACGATCCAGACGACGGTGCCCGCGGGGATGCGGTTGATCAAGTTGCCCGCCTCGGCCGCGCGGAGCGAGCTCGTGGTGCAGAACTGCGCCGGGGTGGCGGGGGTGCAGGCGTTGTGGATGTAGAGCACGACGTCGTGCGTCCCGTCAGGAGGGCCCACGACGTCGACGCGGAGGTTGGTGGCGGCGGTGGTGCGCAGGCGGTGGGCCACCGAGCGGATCACCCGACCGACCGGCACGCAGTCGGCGCGCGGCGCCCAGGTCTGCGCGCCCGGCGCGTCGGCCGTGGTGCCGCGATAGACGAGGGTCGCACCCTCGCGCGCCCCCGCGGTGTCGAGGTCGACCACCGCCCCGGCCGCGCAGGGATCCGTGGCGGTGGCCGCATCCGCGACGTCGACGTCGACGGCGGCGACGTCGCGGACGTCGACAGGCTCCGGCGCGTCGACGAGGTCGGGGGACGGTGCGACGTCGGGCGGTGCGACCTCCGCCACGTCCAGCGGCGCGGCGTCGGCGGGAGGAGACCCCGGGTCGGCGCAGGCCCCGAGGAGAGAGAAGAGCGCCAGCGTGAGGGTCGTGGCGCGCGCGCGTCCGCGCATCGAGTCGGTGGGCCGGTCGTGCATGTGGCGAGCGACTTGCATTCCATGTGCCGCATGATGACCGCTACGCGCCGCAACGCCGCCCACTGGCTTCTGACGATCGTGCTCACGGGCTGTGGCACCGCCGCGCCGCCGCCCGGCGACGCCGCGATGGATCTCGCCCCCGACGCCCCCGCGGTGGACGCCCCCGCGGCCGACGCGGCCTCGCCCGACGCGGACGTCGTCGCCGACGCAGAGGCGCCCGACGACGCGACGGACGCCGCCGCGGACGCCGCCCCGTTGGTGTGGACCCGCTGTCGGACGTCGTTCTTCTGCGCGGACGTGCGGGTGCCGCTGGACTGGTCGCGCCCTGATGGTCCGCAGGTGACGGTCGGGGTGCTACGGGCGCGCGCGCGTCGGCCCGAGCAGCGGGTGGGCGTGCTCATGGTGAACTACGGCGGCCCCGGGTCGTCGACGAGCGACGGGGTCGCCGACCGCTACCCCAACGTGCTGGGGAGCGCCGTCGGCGCGGCGATCGCCGACCGCTACGACGTGGTGGCCGTCGACTGGCGCGGGCACGGCCGCAGCCGCCCCGCCCTGGCCTGCGGCTTCGTGCGCGAGAACGCCCCCACCGAGCGCGTCGACCCCGACCCCGACGACGACCGGAGCTGGGGGGACTATGTCACCGAGACCCGCGCGCTGCAGCGGTCGTGCGCGGCGGCGGTGAGCACCGAGCTCCTCGCGCGGGTCGGCACCGACGACATGGTGCGCGACATGGAGCGCGTGCGCGAGGTGCTCGGCGAGCGGCAGGTCACCTACGTGGGCTACTCCTACGGCGCGTGGCTCGGCGCGATGTACCTCACGCTCGCGCCGCAGAGCCTCCGCGCGACGGTGATCGACGCCCCGCCCGCCCCGCGCCGTGACCTGCGCCGGCTCTCGACGCTGCAGGCGCGGGGGTTTCAGGCCGCGCTCGATCGCTTCTTCGCCTGGTGCGCCCGAGACGCTCGCTGCGCCCTCCCGGGGCGCGACGGCGGCGCGGCGGGGGTCTCCCGCGCCTTCGACGCCCTCGTCGCCCGCTTGGACCGCGCGCCCCTCTCCGTGGGGCTCCGCCCGGTCACCGGGGCCGCGGCCCTCTCGGTGCTCTTCCAGGCCAGCTACGCCCCCGAGACGCGCTGGCTCAACGCCGCCTTCGCCCTCGCGCGCGCCGAGGCCGGCGACGGGATCCCGCTGCTCTTGATCCTCGACGAGAGCGCCAGCGACGACCAGTTTGTGACCTCGTACCTCGCGGTGCGCGCGCTCGACAACGCCGCCTCCGCCGACGAGACCCCCGAGAGCTACCGCGCCTTCCTCCGCAGCGAGGTGCGCGCCATCGGAGCCCACATGCCCCGCCTCGCGGCCGACAACGTCGCCTTCGTCGGCTGGCCCGCGCGCCGCGCGACGCCGCTCCCCGTCATCTCGGCCCCGCGCGCGCCGCGGGCGCTGATCGTGGCCTCCCGCGGCGACGCCACGACGCCCTACGACGGCGCCCTGGAGATGCGCGAAGCCCTCGGGAACAACTCCCACCTCCTCACCTACGAGGGCGGCCGTCACGCCGCCTCCACGGGGGTGCCGTGCGCGGGGGACGTGGTGCGCGCCTTCCTCAACGACCCCACCGTGGCACCCGAGGTCACCACCTGCCCGGAGCTTTCCTTCTGACCTCACGGGCCGTCGGAGCGATGCGCCGATGTCACGCTGCGTGGCCGGCGTGCATCGGTCGCGAGCGGCCTCACCCCGCACCGCGACGAGCGGTCGTGCTGGCACGGTGCCACCGCGTGCCACCCCCGTGTCAGGGCCTCAGCACGCCGAAATCCCCGTGATTTCGTGCATGAATCCTCGGCACGACCCGTGAACTACCGCTCTGCACAAGCCGACGCCGCAAAGACGCCGGCCAAGACACGGAGCAACACCATGATCCTCGGACTCCTCATCACCCTCGTCGTGCTCGCGATCACTGGCTACACCTTCTGGAAGGTGTGGCTCCCGATGATCAACAACGCCAACAAGCTCATGAGCAACCTCGCCACCGCCTCCTCCGAGCGGCAGGCGCTCCTGGCCACCGGGACGCCCGGTCAGGCGCGGGTGCTCAACGTCCAGCCCACCGGGTCGATCATCAACCACGACCCGCAGGTGGTGCTCGACCTCGAGGTGTCGCCCGCGCCCGGCGCGCAGACCTTCCGCGCCCGCTGCACCTCCATCGTCTCGCAGGTGGTTCTGCCGCGCGTCCAGCCGGGCTGCGTCGTCCCCGTCCGCTTCGACCCGATGAACCCCCAGCGCGTCGCCCTCGCGGTCTGATCGACCGTAACACCCGCGCCACGCACCGTTGCAGCGGTGTCTCGCTCGCCGCCGCCGCCACCCCCCGCCTTCCCCATCATTCCCCGCACGGCACGCGCCCTGCTCTCCGCCCCGGGTGGAGCACTCCATCATGCGCGCGCGTCGTCCCAATGCCCTCCTCGTCCTCGCCCTCGGGCTCCTCGCCGCGCTCGCGGTGGGCTGTCAAACCGACGACCCCACCGGACCTCCCACCACGTCGAGCCGCCAGCCCAACACGGGCGGCTGTTCGCTCCCTTCGCTCACCTGCGCGGACGTGTGCCGCGACCTCACCTCCGACCGCGCCCACTGCGGCGCCTGCAACCGCGCGTGCGGCACGACCGAGGTGTGCTCCCGCGGCGCCTGCGCGTCCGCCTGCGGCCTCGGCCTCACCCGCTGCGCCACCGACGGCTCGTGCCACGACCTCCGCTCCGACCCCGCCCACTGCGGCACCTGCGGTCACGCCTGCGGCTTCGGTGAGGTGTGCAACCAGGGGGCGTGCGCGCCGAGCTGCGCGGCGCACCTCACGGCCTGCGGGAGCGGCGCCTGCCGCGACGTGATGACCGACCCCTTCAACTGCGGCGCGTGCGGCCGCGTGTGCTCCGCGGGCGAGGTGTGCACCTCGGGGGCCTGCGCGCTCCCGGCGGTCTGCGCGCTCGGCACGGCCAGCAACACGACGGCCGTCGTCGATCAGTCCGAGCTCGTGAGCTCCGCCACCACGGCGGCGCGGGTGGGCTACGCGCTCGCGACGGGGGCGGGTCAGCGCTTCACGGTCGGTCGGACGGGCTTCCTCTCCGGCGTCGAGGTGTCGCTCACCACCTGCGGCGGCGCTCTCCTCGCGGGCTCCACGGTGCAGCTCACCGTCTTCGACGACCTCGGTCAGACGCTCGCCACCGCGACGCTCCCGTCCACCGCCGTCACCAACGGAGCGTGCCCGCGCTTCCCTCCGTCGCTCACCGCGACGACGCGTGGTCGCGCGACCTTCGACCTCGGTGCGTCGTGCGTGCCCGTCACTGCGGGCCGTCGCCTGCGCTTCGTCGTCACCGCCACCGGCGCGACCACCACGGGGACGTGCCCCACCAGCACGCGGCGCTGCAGCAACGCCCCCACGGTCGCGTGCACCACCGCCGCCCAGTGCACGGGCCTGCCCGCCCTC
>JBILLV010000565.1:0-3965 GCA_044375895.1 Polyangiales bacterium
AGCGCGAACAGACGTTGGTGATGGAGCTGGTCGACGGCGCGTGGCGCGTCGCAGAGTGGACGCCGGGCGCGTCCGATGGTGGGATCACGGTCCACTGATGCCGAAGTTTCGCGCCGAGCCCGACCCCATCGACCTCCTCGACCGTGGGAGTCGCGAGCACTACGACGACCCCGCCTACTACGACCAGGCGTACCGCCGCCGCCGCGACGACGTGGACTTCTACCGCGGCGTCGCGCGACGTCTCGGCGGCCCCATCCTCGAGCTCGGCGTCGGCAGCGGCCGCGTGGCCATCCCCCTCTGCCGCGACGGGCACACGGTGGTGGGCGTCGACCCCTCGCTCCCGATGCTCGACCAGTGCCGCGCGCTCGCCGCCGACCTCCCCCGCGGCCGCTTGACGCTGCGCGAGGGCGACATGCGCGACGTGCGGCTGCGGCGGCGCTTTCCGCTGGTGATCGCTCCCTTCAACGCGCTCATGCACCTGTACGAGCCCGTCGACGTGGTGCAGTGCTTCACCAACGTGCGGCGTCACCTTACCGACGAGGGCCGCTTCGTCTTCGACGTGCGCCTGCCCGACCTGCGCGAGCTCGCCTTCGACCCCGACCGCGAGTACAAGTGCCGCCCCTTCCTCCACCCGACGCTCGGCAAGGTGCGGTACACCGAGCAGTTTCGCTACGACCCGGTGAAGCAGGTGCAGTACGTCACCATGCGCTTCTACCCGGCGAAGGGAAAAGCCCGGGAGACCGTGCTCGCGCACCGACAGTTTTTCCCCGCCGAGCTGCGGGGCCTGCTGACGGCGGGGGGGCTGCGCCTCACGAAGCGCATGGGCGACCCGTCGGGCCGGCCGCTCAGCCCCGACGACGAGGTGCAGATCATCGAGGCCGCGCGGGCGTAGTCAGTACGTCTCGACGTGGAGCCGCCCCTCGGCGCGCATCACGTCGCGGCGCGCGTCCCACGACACGCCCCGCGCGCGGCACACGTCGGCGAGCGCCTCCAGCACGCCCACCTCCATCGCCTTGTGCCCGCACACGTAGAGGTACGTGTCGTCGTCGGCGAGGAGCCGCGCCACGTCGTCGCCGCGCGCCCGCACCCGATCCTGCACGTACTCCTTGGGCTGGCCGGGGACGCGCGAGTACGCCCGCTCGACGTCGATGAGCTCGCGCGGCAGCTTCAGCAGCGGCCCGTGGTACGGCAGCTCGTGCGGCCCCCGCGCCCCGAAGAACAAGAGGATCTCGCCCCCCTCGCGGAGCCCCATGCGCCGACGTCGTCGCTCGGTCATCGCGCGCATCGGGGCGGCGCCCGTGCCCGTGCAGATCATCAGGAGCTTCGCGCCGGGGTGGTTGGGCATCAGGAAGGTGTTGCCCCACGGGCCCGTCACGCGCACCTGTGCGCCCAGCGAGAGGTCGCAGAGGTGGTTGGACGCCACGCCGTAGACGGGCCTCCCCTCGCGGTCGCGGGTGACGCGCTTCACGGTGAGGGCGAGGTTGTTGTGGCGCGGTCGTTCGCCGTCGCGCGGTGACGCCACGGAGTACAGCCGCACGTGGTGGGGGCGGCCCTCGCCGTCGACGCCCGGTGGCAGCACGCCGATCGTCTGTCCTTCGAGCACGGGGAAGGCCACGCGGCCGAAGTCGAGGACGATGTGCCGCAGGTCGCTGTCGGCGTCTTCGGCGGTGAGGCGGAAGTTGCCCGTCACCGTCGCCACCGCGGGGCGCTCGGCGGTGTAGAGCCCGACGTACGGGTGCGCGGCCGACCACGGCGGCGGGACGGGGCCGCTCGCGGCGGTGGCGCGGGTGGTGAGGGCGGCGACGTCGACGTCGACCGGGGCGGTGACGTTGTCAGGCGGCGCCTCGTCGAGGGGGAGCGCGTCCCACCGGAGCTGCTCGTCGGTGGTGAAGGGCCGGAGCACCTGCCGCCACGCGTCGATGGCGCCTGTGGGGCAGGGCGTGAGGCAGTCGCCGCAGTGGTTGCAGCGGTCGAAGCGGACGACGTAGTTGCGCGCGTCGTGGGTGATCGCGTCGAGCGGGCACGCGGCCTCGCAGGTGTTGCAGCGGATGCAGACCTCGGGGTCGATGAGGTGCTGGCGGGCGAGCGATGCGGTCATGGCGTCAGTGGAAGCGCACGTAGGCGAAGTCGGCGGGTTGATTGTTGATGCCGCGCGGGGGCGGCGCGATCCAGTTTGCGTACTGACCGGGCGTGGTGACGGCGCCGCTGATGGCCTGGAGGTACGCGCGGTCGCCGTCGGAGGGGAGCCACGCGGGGGCGTTCGCGAGCCACTCGGCCTCGCTCAGCACGCGGCCGTCGGGGGCGACGTGGCGGCCCGCGAAGGCGCCGATCTTGCGGTGGAAGGCCTTGTGCGGGAGGCGCAGGCGCGCGGCGACGCCCGCCTTGTCGAGGGTGCGGTTCCAGCGCTCGACGCCGGCGTCGCAGTCCTTGATGTAGTCGTCGCGGAGGCGCTCGTTGAGGGCGAGGGAGGCGGCGACGTCGCGCGTGAGGATCTTGTCTCCCTCGACGGACGACACCGGGTAGTGGGCGCCGGTGAGCACGTGGTCGTCGTCGATCTTCGACTCCTCGAAGCGACCTTTGAGGCCCATGGAGTAGAAGTCCGCGGCGTTGGACGACACCTCACCACCGTAGAGGTCGAGCGTCACGCTGAAGTGGAAGTTGAGGTAGCGCTGCACGGTGGGGATGTCGATGACCCCGTGCCGACGGAGCGTCTCGGGGTCGTCGGTCCCCTCGCGCTTCATCACCTCGGCGGTGCGCTGGAGGATGCGGGAGATGCCCGACTCGCCGACGAAGAGGTGGTGGGCCTCCTCGGTGAGCATGAAGCGCGTCGAGCGGGCCAGCGGGTCGAAGCCCGACTCGGCCAGCGCCGCGAGCTGGTACTTCCCGTCACGGTCGGTGAGAAACGTGAAGAAGAAGAACGACAGCCAGTCGGTGGTCTTCTCGTTGAAGGCGCCGAGGATGCGGGGCTTGTCGGCGTCGCCCGAGCGGCGTTCGAGCAGCCCTTCGCCCTCCTCACGGCCGTCGCGGCCGAAGTGGGCGTGGAGCAGGTACACCATCGCCCAGAGGTGGCGGCCTTCTTCGACGTTCACCTGGTAGAGGTTGCGGAGGTCGTAGAGGGAGGGGCAGGTGTGACCGAGCTGGCGCTGCTGCTCCACGGAGGCGGGCTCGGTGTCGCCCTGCGTCACGATGATGCGGCGGAGCGTGCTGCGAAACTCGCCGGGGACGTCGTTCCACGCGGGGGCGCCGCGGTGGGCGCCGAAGCCGACCGTGCGGCCCTCCTCCGGAGGCGTAAGGAAGATGCCCCAGCGGTACTCGGGCATCTTCACGTACTCGAAGTGGGCCCACCCCTTCGGGTCGACGCTCACCGCCGTGCGGAGGTACACGTCGCGCTCGTTCGACCCGTCGGGACCCATCTCGCGCCACCAGTCGAGGTACTTCGGCTGCCAGTGCTCGAGCGCCCGCTGGAGCTGCTTGTTGCTCGCGAGGTCGACGTTGTTCGGGATCTTCGACGCGTAATCGATCGCCATGCGCCGCCCGGTGCAACCCGCATGCACAGGGGAATTGCGCACCATCCCCGCAGCCCTCGCCGGAGTGTGCACCCGGTGCGGCCGACGGTGCGCGGTGCGAAATCCCGACACCGTGTCCGCCCCCCGTGTCCGCCCTCCCACGTCGCGTGTCCGTGCTCCCACGGTTTCGGGTACGCTGCGCCCGTATTTCCGGCCCTTTGGCGCGGGCACGACGCCCGCAATGGGGCGGTCACCGACTGGAGCCCACTGTCATGAAGCACACGTTGTTCGCCTCCCTCTTCGTCTCCGCCGCGCTGCTCGTCCCCGCCGCCGTTTGCGCCGACGGTGTGACCTTCGTTCGCGGCACCTTCACCTCCGGCCCCGAGCGCGACGCCCCCACCGACGAGGCCGCGATGCGCGCCGCCCGCCGGGTCTTCTACGCCTTCGAGCTCAACAACC
>JBILLV010000212.1:0-15747 GCA_044375895.1 Polyangiales bacterium
CCATCCGTCGACTGCTCGATCGCGCGGACGGGGGTGGAGAGCCGCACGCGCTCGCCGAGGGGGCGGGCGAGGGCTTCGGCGATGGGCTGGGCGCCGCCGACGATGCGGTCTTGCTGGGAGCCGCCGGGCGTGTCGATGTGGGCCGCGAGGCCGCCGCCGGTGCGGAGGTAGTGGGCGAACCACAGCGCCGACATCTCCGAGGGCTCGGCGCCGAAGACGGTGCGCACCGCGATGTCGAAGAGGTCGCGGGCCCCTTGCGTGACGAGCATCCGCGCGCGCCAGGAGGCCACCGTGTCGTCGTCGAGGGCGGCGGCGCGGGGGTCGTCGAAGCGCGCCGGGAGCTGGTCGCACACGCGGTCGAGGCGCATGAGGCTCACCTGGAGCTCGGCGAGCTGGGCGATCGACACCGAGGGGATCTTGCCGCTGTAGCGCCGCACCTTCACCCCGTCGTCGAGAAACTTCGTCCCGTCGCAGGCCGTGGGGAAGGTGCGGATGCCGAGCGCGCCGCAGAGACGAATCATGCGGTGCTGCGTGGGGCCGAGCCACTGGCCGCCGCGGTCGATGGACCAGCCCGACGCCGTGGCGGTGGTGTACGTGCGCCCGCCCACGCGATCGCGGGCTTCGACCACGAGCACGTCGCGACCCTTGCGGGCGAGCTCTCCGGCCGTCGTCAACCCCGCGAGGCCCGCGCCGACCACGATGACTTCTGCGTCCATGGCCAGCGACGGTAGCGTCGCGCGCGCCCCGAGGGCAACGGTCGTCCGGGGTGGGTGACGGAGTTCGTCGCCGTGCTGTGGGTCCTCTCGAAATCGGGCGGGAGGCTTAGGGGGCCGTGCCGCCCTGGCGAAGGTACTCGCGCGCAACGAGGGGGCAGTCGCGGACGAGCAGGGTCCAGCCGCGCGGGAACTCACGGCAGCGCTCCCTGCGGCGGTTCATGGTCTGGAGGAGACGTCGCCCCGGAGCGCGGACCCGGTCCTCGAAGTCATCGGGCTCCTTCGGCACGGCGACGCGCATCATCGCTTCTCCTCCCTCCTCGCTGCGCGGACGCGGTCCTTGAAGGCGCCGCAGCGCGCAAAGATGGGGTCGAGCCGAGTTCGCGCTGCACCTTCTCCCCATCGAGCGATCGCGTCGTGGGGAGGTCGAAGGCCGACGAGGTGGCCCACGCCGCCGCGTCGCCACGCCGCTCCCAAAGGCGTCGCGTCAGAGTGACAGCACGCCCGGCGAGGTCGAGCTCCCAAAGCGCATCGTGGGCGTCGTCGACGCGCGTCTCCACCGAGAGGGGCACGAAGGGCGAGTGCGTCGTCGCGAGGATCTGCACGGCGGCCTTCGGCGCGAGCTCCGCGGTCACGTCGAGCATCGCAGGGAGGATTGCGCGCTGCCACCGCGGGTGGAGGTGCGCCTCGATCTCGTCGATCAGAAAGATGATGCGCCTCTCCGGCTTCTGCCCCAGGAACTCACGCGCGCGGGTGTGCTCCCGAAACGACCAGACGAGGAGGTACGCGAGGGCCGCCACGCGTCGCATCGCGGCGGAGGCGTGGAGGATCGGCACGTCGCCGTAGGGCATGGCCAGCGTGGGCACGTCGCGGACGTCGCCGAGGGAGACCCGGGTGGGTGCGCCCGGGCGGAGCGCCACGTCGCCCTCGCCGGGCGACAGGTGCGCAAGCACGCGCTTCAACTGTTCGAATGCCTCGTCGCCGGTGGTCTGCCACTCGACCCAGTCCTGGAGGAGCCCCTTGCAAAGCACCGCGTCGCCCGGGCCCTTCAGCCCGTTCCAGATGCTGTGGGTATCGAAGACAAACGCTGGCGGAGGCTGTGTCCCTTCGCCGCCGCGTGAGGAGGTGTCACTCACGCTGTTGCGCGCGGGGTCCCACACGCAGAAGCCGCCGTCGACCCTCGCGTAGAGGACAAGACCGGGGCTCGCAGGTCGGCCCGCGATGCGGCCCCACTCCTGCTTCGAACGGTCGAACGCGATCTCGTAGGAGGAGCGCCCGCGCGTCGCCTTGTCGATCGCGAACTCGACGCGCGGCGACGCCGAAACCTTGGTCCCCTTGACGCCGGGCGTGCCGAAGGGGCGCCCTCGGGTGGGGCGGATGGGTTCACCCGACCACGTACGGGTGAGCAGCCACCACGCGAGGTCGAGCAGGAAGCTCTTGCCGACGCCGTTGTCGCCCGTGATGAGGTTGAGCCTCGGCGCGAGGTCGATGGACATCGACGCACTGGGTCCGATCCCGTGGGTGGTGATGGCGTGGAGCACGGCGGTTGCGCCGGTAGTCTACGCAGGTCGGACGGGCGTCCGTCCAGAAGGCGGCGGACTTCAGGCCCGCACGACGCGCCCGCACTCGCGGAGGCGCTGGCACAAACGTGGCGCCCTGAGGGCAACGGTCGTCACGCCGCCGGGCGACGGAGCCGCAGGAACACCAACCCGTGCGTGACGATCACCATGGGGACCACGAGCACGGGGAGGAGCGCGTAGGGCATCTGCCCGAAGGCTTCGAAGAGGCGCCCGTCGCGCAGCGCGAAGAGGGTGTACTGGGCGGTGACGAAGACCGCGAGGATGTCCGCGAGGGCGAGGGCGTTCCACCCGAGGACGAGGGCGCGGGAGAGGCGGTCGCGGCGGGTGACGAGGAGCGCGGCGGGGATGGCGAGGACGCCCGCGGCGATGTCGCCGGGACCCGCGACGCGCGCGAAGAGCTCGGGGATGCGCCCGGTCTCCATGTCCATGAGGAAGGCCGCCCCGTAGTACACCCGAACGAGGTGGTAGAGGATGGGCAGGCGCAGGTCGAGCGCGTCGACGAAGCCCCGCAGCGCCTCGCTCCGTCGCCACGCCGCCGCGAACGCGACCACCGGCGACCAGATGAGGAGCGGGACGGCGGGGCGCGGGACGTGGGCGACGACGTTGAGCAGCGCGAGCGTGATGGCTGCGGCGACCCAGAGCGCGAAGGCTCCCCAGAGCGGGCGGTGGTCGGCGGCGGGCGAGGGGTGATCGAGGGGGGTGGTGGACATCGGGGGGACTCCTGGTGGGAGCGCCCCTCTCCACGACGCGTGCCGCGCGGGAATCCCCGTCGCTTCGCGCCCCTTCGTCCTGCGGCTGTATGGGACTCCGTACACCCCTGACGGCGCGCCTTGCAGTCTCCCAGCGCGTGGCGCGGCGCTGCGCGGTGGCCCTCCGCTTGCGATACCCTCGCGCCGTGATGCCCTCCGCCCCGTCGCGTCTGGCGCAGCTCCGCGCCGTCGGGACCGCCTTCCTCCGCGCCCGCCCCTGGATCGTCGCGCCCGCCCTCGTCGCGCAGTCGGCGCTCCTCGTCGCGAGCGCTGCGCCGCGGCGGCAGGTGACGGTGGCGCTCACGGGCTTCACGGCGATGCTGCTGTTCTTCGCGTGGGAGGCGTGGCGCAGCCGAACGCAGCTCGTCACCGCGCGGTGGCTCTTCGGCTCGCTCCTCGTCACGCTCGTCGGCGTCTCCTTCGGCACGGCCGCGACGGGTGGGCTGACGAGCCCGATGCTCCCCATTCTCTTCGCGCCGGCCGTGGTGGGCTTCGCCGCCTTCGGGCGCGCGCGGGAGGGGTGGGGGCTCCTCGGCGCCTTCCTCGTGGCCATCCTCGCGTTTGCGATGTTGCCGCTGGGCTTCCCCTTCGCGCCGCTGCCGATGGGGACGGCGCGGGCGATGTCTCTGGTCGCCGTCCTCGCGTCCATCACGCTGCTGTGGACGGGGGTGTCGGGGCTCACCGACGCCTACGCCCACGCGGGCGATACGCTGCTCCGCGCGGGCGAAGAGCTCTTCTCCGTCGCCGAAGCGCGCACCCGCGCGATGGAGGCCCTCGGCGCGCAGGTGGCCCACGAGATCAAGAACCCGCTCACGGCCATCAAGGGCCTCGCCGACCTGCTCGCCGAGAAGGCCGACACGCCCAACGACAAGCGTCGTCTCGAGGTGATGAGCGGCGAGGTCGCGCGCATCGAGGCCATCCTGCGCGACTACCTCAGCTTCTCGCGCCCCCTCGGCGAACTCGCCCGCGAGCCCGTGGAGCTGGGCGCGCTGCTCCGTCCGCTCGTCGACCTCCTCTCCGTGCGGGCCGAGCGCGCGGGGGTCTCGCTCACCGCCACGGGCGACCCCGTCGACGCGGCGCTCGACCCGCGGCGCGTGAAGGAAGCGGCGCTCAACCTCGTGCTCAACGCCCTCGACGCCAGCGAGGCGGGCGGTGAGGTGACGGTCGCCTGGGCGCGCGAAGGCGACCGGGTGGTGGTCACCGTCGACGACCGCGGCGAAGGCATGGCCGACGACGTGAGGGAGCGCGTGGGGGAGGCCTTCTTCACCACCCGCGCCGAGGGGACGGGCCTCGGTGTTCGGCTCGCCCGCCGCGTCGCCGAGGCGCACGACGGAGCGCTCTCGTTCGAAGCGCGCAGCCCCCGCGGGACGCGCGCTCGCCTCACCCTCGCGGCGAAGGGAGGCCCGGCGTGAAGGGGACGATCCTGGTGTGCGACGACGAGCCCGCCGTCCGCTTCACGCTGCAAGAGGCGCTCGAAGCGGTGGGCCACACGGTGCTCACAGCCACGCATCCCGACGAGGCGACGCCGCAGCTCGGCGCGTGCGACGTCGTGATCACCGACCTCGCGATGCCCGGTCGCGACGGGCTCTCGCTGCTTGCGGAGGCGCGGGGGCTCGACGGCGAGCTGCCGGTGATCCTGCTGACGGCGCGGGGGACGGAGAAGACGGCGGTGCAGGCGATGAAGCTCGGCGCCTACGACTACCTCACGAAGCCCTTCGCGCTCGACGAACTCCGCGCGGTGGTGGCCCGCGCCGTGGAGGCCCGATCGCTCCGGCGCAACGCCCGACGCTTCGAAATCGAGCGCGCCATCGGCAAGGCCATCGTGGGGGACAGCCCGGCGTTTCAACGGCTCCTCGATGACGCGCGGCGGGTGGCGCGGCGGCAGGTGACGGTTCTCCTCCGCGGCGAAACCGGCACGGGCAAGGAGCTCGTCGCATCGCTGCTGCACGCCGAGGGGCCGCGGCGGGAGGCGCCGTGCGTGCGCTTCAACTGCGCGGCCATCCCCGCCGACCTCGCCGAGGCCGAGCTCTTCGGCCACGCGCGGGGCGCCTTCACGGGGGCGGTGGCCGCGCGGCGCGGGTACTTCGCGCAGGCCGACGGTGGGACGCTGGTGCTCGACGAGGTGGGCGAGCTCCCCCTCGCGACGCAGGCGAAGCTCTTGCGGGCGTTGCAGGAGGGGGAGATTCAGCCCGTGGGGGCGGCGCGGGTCGAGCGGGTCGACGTGCTGGTGGTGGCCTCGACGCACCGCGACCTCCGCGCGGCCGTGGCGGCGGGGACGTTTCGTGAAGACCTCTACTACCGCCTCGCCGTGGTCGAGCTCACGGTGCCTCCGTTGCGCGATCGGCGCGACGACATCCCGCGCCTCGTCGACCACTTTCGCCGACGCTACGCGGCCCGCTTCGACCTCCCCGACGCGCGCTTCACCGACGCCCTCGTGGCCGCCCTCGCCGCCCGCCCGTGGCCCGGTAACGTGCGCGAGCTGGAGAACGCCGTCGCCCGCATCCTCGCCTTGAGCGAGGGCGGCACGATCGGCCCGGAGGCCCTCGCGCGGCTCGACGGCGGGCCGGCGGTGACGGCGGCGGAGGAGACGAGCGGGCTGCGCGAGGAGGTGGCGGCCTACGAGCGCGGGCTGATCCAGCGGGCGCTCACGGCGTGCGGGGGCAACCAGTCGGAGGCCGCGCGGCGCCTCGGGGTGTCGCGGATGACGCTCCTCGACAAGATGAAGCGCCACGGGCTGCGGTGAGCGCCGCGCTTGACGTGGGGCCGCGGGGTTGAGAGACCATTCCCTCCATGCGTGACGTGAGCTTCGCGGGCGTTCTCCTGGTCGCGGCCCTCGGGTGCAGCACGAGGGACCCGATCACCTTCGTGCCCCAGGCCGACGGCGGCGTCGACGATGTCGCCGCGGGCGACGTGAGCACGGGGCGCGACGCGGGCGGCGGCGACGTGGCGCCGATCCCCATCCGCGACACGGGGGTGGCGAGCAACTGCAGCGAGGCGGCGCAGCTCGTGTACGTGCTCTCCGACGCCAACGAGCTCTACAGCTTCCGCCCCAACCTCCGGCAGTTTACGCGCATCGGGCGGCTGCGGTGCCCGACGACGGCGTCGCCCAACTCCATGGCGATCGACCGCGACGCCGTGGCGTGGGTCAACTACGTCGAGTCGGGCCTCGGCGACAGCGCGGGGGCCCTCTACCGGGTCAACACCACCGACGCGAGCTGCTCCTCCGCGGCGCCCGTCACGCTGCCGCGGGGGTGGTTTCGCCTCGGGATGGGCTTCTCCACGGCGAGCGCAGACGACACCACGGAGACGCTCTTCGTGACGGCGACGGCCGATCCGTTCGGCGGGCCGAGCGCGGGCCTCGGGCGGATGATGGGGAGCGCGCTCACGCCCATCGGCGCCTTCTCGGGCGCGCTGCGCGGGCAGAGCGCGGAGCTCACGGGGACGGGCGACGGGCGGCTCTTTGGCTTCTTCACCACGACGCCGGTGCAGGTGGCGCAGATCGACAAGACGACGGGGTCGATCACCGACGCGCGGCCGCTGCCCGGCGTGGAGACGCCGCAGGCGTGGGCGTTCACCTTCTGGGGCGGGGATTTCTACCTGTACACGGCCCCGTCGGCGCTGGTGGGGCGGACGACCAACGTCACCCGCTACCGCCCGTCAGACGGGTCGATCGACACGGGGTACATGCGTGACATCGGGTTTCGCATCGTGGGGGCGGGGGTGTCGACCTGCGCGCCCATCGCGCCGCCGCCGTGAGCGCGGCGTGGGTCACTGCCCCGCGCGCGGCTCCGTGCCCGTCACCCGCGTGATGAGCCGCTCGGCCCGGCGGAAGAGTTCGAAGCGCTCGATCACCGCGTCCATCCACCCGCCCGTGATGCAGTAGTTGTGGAGGTGCGGCGCCACGTGGTGCACGTCGTGGTGTTCGCGCGAGAGCATGATCCCCTTGCGCTGGCACCACGCCACCCACCCGGGCACCCGCTTCGCGTGCGCCCACTGGTGCGCCTGGCTCGTGAACGTCACCAGGAACGCGAACACCGCCACCCCGAGCTGCGTCCCCCACGCGAGGGGCGTCGGGTGCGCCACGTCGTACGGCAGCAGCCAGGCCACCCCGATGGGCAGGAGCGACAGGCCCCCGTTGGTGCCGTTGGCCTCGACGAGGTCGTGGTGGTTGATCTCCTCGGGGTCGACGTGATGCTCGCGAAACTGACGGATGAAGGCCTTGCCGAGCACCGGCGTGTCGACCGCGCCCCAGGTGTCGCAGCCCCAGTGCACGACGCCCGACACGAGGTCGGCGAACATCGCCGCGCACACCATCGCGGCTGGTGCCATCGTGAGCATCCACCACGCGGGGGCCGCGCGCGCCGCCCGCCCGAGCGTGACGAGCTCCGCGAGGACGAACAGCACGAGGCACGCGGTCTCCACCGCCCGCTGGGTGCTGCTGTACCCGCCACCGATTCGACCCTGGTTGCGATCTGCGACTTGAGACATGGGAGGCGCTCTCGGCGCGGAAGATACGCGATCCCGACCCGATTTGGATGTACCAACGTCGCCCCTCTACCGCGTGTCACACGCCATCGAAGGAGACTTCTCACCCCCTATGAGCACTCACACCCCGCGCACGCTTCGCGCCGGCGCCCTCGTCGTCGGCGCCCTGTCCCTCGTCTCGTTCGGCTGCCGCAGCGCCGCCGTGCAGACCACCTCGTCGCTCCCGCTGCACCGCGTGGTCATCTACCGCAACGGCGTCGGGTACTTCGAGCGCCAGGGCCACGTCGAGGAGAGCGAGGTTCGCTTCCGCGTCGCACAGAGCGAGGTGGGCGACTTCCTCGCCACGCTCGCCGTCATGGAGCGGGGCGGGAGCTCGGTGCGGGCCGCGGCCTTCCCGATGCCCGAGGAGCGCGCTGACGGGACTCCGCCGCCCGCGAACGAGCGCCGCACGGTGCGCCTCGCCCTCGACGGCGCCAACCACGACCTCCTCGTCGGGTACACCGTGGAGACGCCCATCTGGCGCCCGTCGTACCGCCTCGTGTTCGGCCGCGACAACGCCGCGCAGGTGCAGGCCTGGGGCATCGTGCAGAACCTCTCGGGCGAGGACTGGAGCAACGTCCGCCTCTCGCTCGTGGCCGGGTCACCCGTGTCGTTCCGCTCGGAGCTCGCGACGCCGGTGATCCCGCAGCGCCCGGTGGTCACCGACCAGGGGGCCGTCATCGACGCCGTCCCCACCACGGAGACCACGCTCGCGCAGGAGGCGCAGAACGCCCCCGCGCCGGTCGCGCAGCCGATGGAGGCGCCGGCCCCCGAGGCGGCGGCCATGGACGACGCCCGAGGCGACTACGCGCAGGCCGAGCACTCACGCGCCGTCGCCACCCGCACGCCCCGTCGCCCGATGGCCCGCACCGCGATGCCCATGCCGCCCATGGGTGGCGCCTACGCCCCGAGGCCCAGCCCGCCCCCGCCGCCGCCGCCCATGACCTCCGCGCCGCGCAACGTCGCGGCCCTCGCCGCCCTCGCCGTGCAGGGCGGTGCGACGCGCTACGACCTCCCGCAGACGGTGACCATCCCCGACCGGAGCGCCACCATGGTGATGCTCGCCTCGCGCGACATCCCCGGCGAGCGGATGTACCTCTTCGCGCCCGACCCCGGCGTGCCCGCGTCGTCGACGCACCCCTTCCACGTCGCCCGCTTCGAGAACCGCACCGGCGCGCTGCTGGAGCGCGGCCCCATCGCCATCTTCGAGGAGGGCGCGTACCTCGGGCAGGGGATGCTCGACGCGCTCCCCGACGCGGCCACCACCACCATCCCCTTCGCCCTGGAGCGCGCCCTCGCGGTGGAGAGCAACGCGCAGTGGGCCGTCGAGGGGGCTCGCCTCGTGCGCATGCAGCGCGAGACGCTCACCCTGGAGCGCTACAACGTCCAGCGCACCACCTACCGCCTCCGCAACGGGATGGACCACGTTGTCCGTCTGATGGTGCGCCACCCGCTCAACGGCGCCCGCCTCCACGAGCCGCCGCAGGGCACCGAGGAGAGCAACGGCAACGCCCTCGTCCCGAGCAGCGTGCCCGCGCGCGGCAACGTCGAGACGCTCGTCACCACCCGCACTCCCTTCACCGTCATGGTGAACCTCCAGGACGAGCAGGCGGCCCTCGCGATCGAGCAGTACATTCGTGAGGCCTCGCCGCCCGACGCGGTGGCGCAGGTGCTCCGCCTGGCGATCGACCTGCGGCGGCAGATTCAAGACCTCTCGCGCGAGCACGCCACGCAGGAGCAGCGCCGCGCCGACCTCCAGCGCAACGCCGAGGAGACGCGCGACAACCTCCGCGCGATCCAGCGCAACCCGCAGGCCGCCGACCTCCGCGCGCAGCTCACGACGCGGCTCGGGCGCGTGGCCACCGAGCTCGATCAGATCACGCGGCGCGTGGTGGAGCTCGACACGCAGATCGGCGAGCGGCGCGTGCGGCTCGCCGAGGCCGTGCGCGGCATCGACGTCGACACCTCACGCCCCGCGCAGTGACGAATCCGTCCCTGTGCGGGCGTGCAGCGACAGCAGGAAGTCCGCGATGAGCGCGCGCTGCGTGCGGTCGAGGTCGATGAAGCGGACGTTCATCCCCGTCTCGTTGGCGGCGCCGACGATCTCGCCGGTGAGGCCCACGTCCTGCGCGCCGAGCTTCACCGCGAGCTGCACCCGCGTCCCCGGCGGGTGCGGCAGCGTGTGGTCGAGGTAGAGCCCGCCCAGCGACAGGTTGGTCGCCCGCTGGAAGTACGTGACCCCGTCGTGCCGCTCCTCCACCCAGAGGTCGACCGGCACCCGCGTGTAGGCCCTTCGCTCGCTGCTCATGGCCCCGAGGAGAGCCACGCGCCCACGCGCCCCGTCCACTTCCCTGCCAGACCACTGAACGCCCATTCATCCGCCGCATTCTCGCGTCGCCGCGCGACTTGCGGTAACGGGTTTTCCAACCCCCATGGCCACCGCGCTGCCACGCATCGAGGTCCCCTTCACGCTCGCCGACCTGGCGCGCGACACCGGCGCCACGCTCCGCGGAGCTCCGGACCTCGCGCTCAAGGGACTCGCCACCGACACCCGCACGCTGCACGAAGGCTGCCTCTTCGTGGCCCTCCAGGGCGAGCGCTTCGACGGCCATGACCACCTCGCCGTCGCCGTCGCGAAGGGCGCCCGCGCGGTGCTGGTGAAGCGCGGCGCGACGCTCCCCGATGGCGTCGCTGCGTTGGAGGTCGACGACACCCTCGTCGCGCTCGGCGCCATCGCCCGCGCCCACGCGCTCCGCACGCGCGGCGACATCCCCGTCGTGGCCATCAGCGGCGCGGTCGGCAAGACCACCACCAAGGAGCTCACCGCCGCCGCCCTCGCCGCCGTTGGGGGTGCGTGTCACGCGACGGTGGGCAACCTCAACAACCTCGTCGGCGCTCCCTTCACGCTCCTCGGGCTCACGCGCGAGCACCGCGCGATGGTCGTGGAGTGCGGGAGCAACGCGCCCGGCGAGATCGCCCGCATCGCCGCCCTGGCCGCCCCCCACGTCGCGATGTGCATGAACGCCGACATCGCCCACACCGAGGGGATGGGCTCCATCGAGGCCGTCGCCGACGAGGAGGGATCGGTGTACCGCCACGCCTCCCGCGCGCTCATCGGCAACGCCGACGAGCCGCTGGCCCGCGCCCGCATGGACGGCGGCGCGCCGGAGCTTCCGCGCTGGCTCTTCGGCCGCGCCGAGGAGGCCCACGTCCGTCTGGTGGCGCGCGAGCCGCAGCTCGACGGGCGCGCGCGGCTCCGCTACCGCCTGCGCCCGATGCGCGACGACACGCCCGACGAGCTCACGGTGGTGACGGCGCTCCTCGGCGAGGCCGTGGCCACCAACATCGCCGCCGCCCTCTGCGTGACGGCGACCCTCGCCGACGCCGCGGGGCTCGCGCGCGCCGCCGAGGCCCTGGGGCGCGTCCCCGCGGTGCCCGGTCGCCTCGTGCTCGTGACCCGCGCCGACGGGACGCGCGTGCTCGACGACACCTACAACGCCTCGCCGCGCGCCGTGCGGGCCGCCCTCGACGCCGCCCGCGAGCTCGCCGAGGCCCACGGGGCGCGCCTCGTCGTGGCCCTCGGCGACATGCTCGAGCTCGGTGACCACGCCGAGCGGGAGCACCGCCGCGCCGGAAAGCTCGTGGGCGACGCAAAGGCCGCCGCGCTCGTGTCTGTCGGCCCGCTCTCCCGCTTCACGGCGGAGGAGGCGGCGGCGCGCGGGGTGAGCGTGACGACCGTGAAGGACTCGATCGAGGGGGCGGCGGCGTTGCGCGCGGCGGTTCGCCCGGGCGACGTGGTGCTGGTGAAGGGCTCGCGCGGGATGCGCATGGAGCGCTGCGTGGCCGCGCTCACGGAGGCGACGTGATCTACTACCTGCTCTACCCCCTGCGGACGATGTCCACGCACCTGTCGTGGCTCAACGTGCTGCGGTACATCCCCTTCCGCACCATCATGGCGACGCTGACGGCCATGGTGCTGGCCTTCGCGATGGGGCCGTGGTTCATCCGGCGGCTGCAGGAGAAGCAGAT
This sequence comes from Polyangiales bacterium, assembly GCA_044375895.1. Lineage (GTDB taxonomy): Bacteria > Myxococcota_A > Polyangia > Polyangiales > CAISKJ01. The sequence goes on from JBILLV010000212.1 coordinate 11,596, forward strand.
CGGGCAGGTGGTGCGCGACGACGGCCCGCAGTCGCACCTCTCGAAGCGCGGCACGCCGACGATGGGCGGCTCGCTGATCCTCTTCACGATGGTGGTGCCGACGGTGCTCTGGGCCGACCCGACCAACACCTTCGTGTGGCTCACGCTCATCGTCACGGTCTGCTACGGGGTCATCGGGTTTCTCGACGATTACCTCAAGATCAAGCACCGCAACTCCGAGGGCCTCGCGGGGCGCTACAAGCTCCTCGGGCAGTTTCTCGTCGCGACCCTCGTCGTCGGGTACCTCTTCCTCGGCAAGGGTTCGTTTCTCCCGGCGGACTGGCTCCAGCACCGCGACCACCTCGCGCTCCCCTTCCGCGCGTACCGCCACGCGATCGTGCTGCCCATCGCGGCCTACATCGCCTTCGGGACGCTCGTGGTGGTGGCCACCTCCAACGCGGTCAACCTCACCGACGGCCTCGACGGGCTCGCCATCGGCCCGGTGATCATCAACGCCGCCACGTACCTCATCCTCGCGTACGTCACGGGCCTCACGCTCGGCAACTTCAACGTCGCGCAGTACCTCGACATCCCGCCGCTCCACTCGACGGGCGAGCTCGCGGTGCTCTGCGGCGCCATGATCGGCGGGGGGGTGGGGTTCCTCTGGTACAACACGTACCCGGCGCAGGTGTTCATGGGCGACGTGGGGGCGCTGGCGCTCGGCGGCACGCTCGGGATGCTCGCCCTCGTCACCAAGAACGAGCTCCTCTCCGTGCTCCTCGGCGGCGTCTTCGTCGTCGAGATCGGCTCGGTGGTCATCCAGACGAGCTATTTCCAGTACACGAAGCGCACGACGGGGACGGGCAAGCGCATCTTCCTCATGGCCCCGATTCACCACCACTTCGAGAAGAAGGGCTGGCCCGAGCCGAAGGTGATCGTGCGCTTCTGGATCATCTCCATCATGCTCGCCCTCATCTCCCTGTCGAACCTCAAGCTGCGATAGGGCGCTTGCGGCGGGTGGTGGAGGGGGTGTACCGTCCCGCGCCCTCAGAAGGAGTACGTACCTCATGGCTCGCGTCACCGTAGAAGACTGCCTCGACAAGGAAGAGAACCGCTTCGCCCTCGTCGTCCTCGCCGCGGCGCGGACGCGCCAGCTCATGAAGGGCGCGCGCCTCCAGATCGACCAGCACCGCTTCAAGAACAAGCCGTCGGTGCTCGCGCTGCGCGAGATCGCCGCGGGCCGCGTGAGCTTCCACCGCCCCTCGCGCGAGGCCGTGGACGAGTACATCCAGTCGCAGAAGCGCCGCTTCGGCTGATCGCCGACCGGGTCCGCTCCCCCCTCTCTGCTCCCCCTCAGTTGCTCTTCTTCCGCGGCCTCGGCGGCGTCGGGTCGTCGTTGGCGCGCTCGCGGGCGTCTCCCGGCGCGCGCTGCACCTGACGGCGCGGCTCCGGCGGCGGCCGCGGCGTCAACGCGCGGGTCGTCGCGGCCTTGAGCTCCTCGCTGAGGGCGAGGCCGAGCTCCTCGTCGACGTCCTCCACGCCCCCGCAGTTGCGTTCGATGTTGCGCTGGTAGACGAACACCCGCCCCGGGCGGTCGGCGTACGCGTCGTCGCCGACCCCCTCGATGAGCACCGGCGCGCGCGGATCGACGCCGTCGACCACGGCCTCGACGCCGGGCGAGTCGTCGATCACCACGATGGCGCCGTCGAGGGATTTCACCAGCTCCGGCGGCAGCCCCTGGAGCGCGCGCGCCACGGACCGTTCGAACTGCTCCCGCGGCAGCGCCCACGCGGCGGGGGGGAGGTTGCGGTCGAGCGCGCGGCAGGCGAGCATGTGCTCGGTGGCGGTGCGCCAGTCGCCGCGGACGTCGCTCACGAGGGCGAGGTAGTACCGCGGGTCGGGGCTGTCGGGCTCGGCCCGCATCGCGTCTTGGAGGTGGGGCTCGGCTCGCTCGACGTAGCCCGCTTCGAAGAGCGCGCGGCCCACGAGAAACGACTGCCCCGGCTGCTCGTACGGGCCGTCGGGGAGGGCGTCGAGGAGCCGCTTCGCCGCCTCGTCGTCCCCTTTCCCGAGGAGCGCGTCGAACTTCAGCAGCATCGCGTCGACGATCTCGTCGTTGGTGTCGACGAACTCCAGCACCTCGTCGCACAGCTCGATCGCCCCGTCGAAATCGCGGATGGGGTGAAGCATGAGCTCGGCGGCGTTGAGAAACGGGTCGACGTACCCGTCGTCGAGGGCCATCGCGGTGCGGTAGTGCTCCATCGCGTCGTCGACCTCGCCCTCCTGCGCGGCCACCTGGCCGAGGAGGTTGTGCGCCTCCGGCGAGTCGCCTTCGAGCTGGAGCGCGCGCTTCGCGCTGGTGCGGGCGCCGCGGAGGTCGCCCGTCGAGAGGAGCTCCCAGGCGCGGTCGAGGTGCGCGGAGAGTGCGTCGGTGCCCACTGGGGTGTACTGCCTCGTCTCCCGTCGTTGCGACCCACGCGCGTCGCCCCTCTGGGAAGCGCAGCATGACGAACTCCCGACGCTCGGGTCAAGCGCGACGTACGCGCCAACGACTCAGCGCCGACGCGGGATCGGATACACGCGCTCGAGCGCGTCGTTGCCGCGGAAGCCGAGCGCCTCCCGCTGGATGAGCAGGTACTCGCGGTAGCGCAGCGCCTCGTCGCGCGCCGTGTTGAAGGCCGTCGCCAGCGCCGCGCGATCGGTCGCCGCGGTCGCCGCGTCGTGCTGGCGCCCGATGAGCTCCAGCGTGAGGAGCGCGTGGTCGACCTTGTCCTCGGCGCGCCCGAGCGACTCGGCCACCTCCTTGCGCAGCTCCACCTCCAGCGCGGCCTGCTGGAGGTCGGCGTTGCCGATCGCGGCGACGCGCTCGGTGAGTCGGTCGAGGTACTCGCTCTTGACGCCCTGCGCGTTGAGCTGGCCCACCAGCCGTTGGATCTTGTCGTCCATGTCGTGCCCGTCGTAGACCTAGTGGCGCCCGCGCGGCCTCGGCAAGCGTGAATGCGCGCCGCCCCGCCGCGCACCCACCGCCCGCGATGCCTCAAAGCCCTGCCGACCTCCCCCCGCGCCCACCGCCCGCCCTCGTCGCCCCCGCGCCGACCCCCGCACGCGGCGCGCTGGTCTTCTCGCTCGGTGTGGCGGGCGGGGCGAGCGAGTGGCGCGGCGACGGGCTCGGCTACGGCGGCTTCGCCGTCGGCCTGCGGCTCTGGCGCGTCGTCACCCCCTTCGTCGGCGCCTCGCTCGGCTACGCGCGCGTCGATCAGCGGTTGCTGACGCGCCTCACGGTGGGCGTCGACGTGGGCTACACGTTCGCGGAGCGCTACCGCCCGCGCGTCTTCGCGGCCTTCGTCCACCAGCACGAGGAGTCTTTGGCGGCCGTCGCCGAGGAGCCCTTCGGCGCCATCCTCGGCATCGGCGGCGGGATCCGTCACCGGGCGGGCGCGTACTTCGGCGCCGGCTTCGACTGGCGCTTCTTTCAGCGCGGCGGCGTGCAGCTCGCGGTGGGGCCGGAGCTCAGCGCGATGTACCTCACCTACTCCAGCGGCCCGAGCTGGTACCTCTTCGGCGGCGTCGCGCTCACGGGCCAGGTGCGGCTGTGGTGAGGCGCGCGCTCGCGGTCCTGTGCCTGACGGCGCTGTCGTGCGGCTTCACGAGCCTCGACGAGCACCCGTGCCCGCCCGGCGGCACCACGCTCACCTACGCCGGCTTCGGCGCCGACTTCATGAGTCGGCACTGCCAGAGCTGCCACGGGTCGTCGTCGGTCGATCGGCTGGGCGCGCCGGGTGAGTTCATCTTCGACACGGCGGAGCAGGTGAGGCGACACCGCGCCCGCATCTTCGCGCGCTCGGCGGGGGACAACGACTCGATGCCGCCCGGGCCCGACGACCCCACCCCCGAGGAGCGCGCCCGCCTCGCCGACTGGCTCGCCTGCGGGGCTCCCTGAGCGTCTCGGCATGAAGGTTCTTCTGGCGATTTCGTCTCTCCACCGCGGCGGCGCGGAGCGTCAGCTCGTCGAGCTGGTGGCCCGCCTCGATCGGGCGCGCTACGAGCCCCTCCTCGCGCTCTGCGACACGACGGACGAGTTCGGCGTCGCGCTGCCGCCCGAGCGCATCTTCGACCTCCGCTCGGCCGCGGGCTCGACGCCCCTCACGCTCGCCCGCCTCGCGCGCATCCTCC
>JBILLV010000566.1:0-3923 GCA_044375895.1 Polyangiales bacterium
CGAGCGCACGACGCAGCGAGACGTCACCATGGCGCGCGTCCGCGGTCAGCGTGCGCGCAAAGCGGGGCGGATCGCCGTCGAAGGGCCACGGCTCGGCGGGCGTCGGCGGCGCTTCGGCGGCGCGCTGCTTCGTGCGGCGGGAGAGGGTCTTGAGGCGCGCGCGGAGGTCGTCGACGGCGGGGGCGGCGGGCGCGACGGGCGGCTCCTCCGGCGCCGCGGGGGCGGGCGGATCGATGGGCTCCGTCGTGGCGCGGAGGCGGGCGAGCTTGCGTCGGAGGTCCACCGGGGGCTGGGCGCGGAATGTACTACGTGAGGGCGGTGGTGCCGAGGGCGCGAAAGATCTCGACGGCGAGCTGCTTGCGGCCCGCGGCGCCGGTGTCGACGCCGGGTGCGACGCAGGCGGGGCAGCCGTCGGCGCACGGGCAGGAGAGCACCATGCCGTAGGCGCGGGCGCAGAGCTCGTCGCGGCGTTCGAAGGCGCGCTCGGCGAGGCCGACCCCACCGGGCGCAGCATCGAAAAGAAACACCGTCGGCGACATGCCCGGGCCGACGCTCTCGTCGCGGACGGGGGGCGCGTCGTCGGCGCAACCGCCGAGGGTGGTGTCGATGTCGCGCGTCGAGCACATGAGGGCGAGGCTGGTGACGGTGCGCAGGGCCCACGCGACGCCGCGCAGACCGTCAAGCACGCGCGCGCGTCCGGCCGGGGCGCCGAGGTCGTCGGAGGTGGCGGCGAGGGATTCGACGGCGCCCTCGTCGAGGACGATCCAGAAGGCGCCGGTCTGCATTTCGACCGGGGAGGCGTCGAGCTCGCCGTAGCCGAGGTTCTCGTGGGTGTGGAAGCGCACCTTCTTCCAGCCGACGAGGCGCGTGGTGACGGTGACCTCGCCGCGGCCGCACGACGCGCTGCCGTCGCCGTGGAGCGAGGAGCGCTCGGCCTCCTCGACGACGGCGACGTCGACGCGCGTGAGCGGGTCGGTGAACCAGTCGTGCGGCGACGGGCGGACGAGCACCTTGCGGGATGCGTCGTCGACGGCCTCGACGATCCAGGTGTCGCCCTCGTGCTGGTAGATCGCGCCGACGTGGAGCTGCACGCTCGCGCTGCGCGCATCGAGCTCGGCCAGGGTGACGTCGCGCGACGCGTCGACGACGAGGACGTTCTGCCCGCCGACGGCGCGGAGGGAGACGTTCTGCGCCGGGTACTGGCCCGCGACCCACTGCCAGCGGGTGGCGGTCTTGTGCACGAGGCGCTCGTCAGCGAGGAGCGCGAGGGCGTCGGAGGTGACGTCGGCACCGACGGCGCCGAAGCTCTCACCCACGGCGAAGGGCAGTTCGAACGCGGCGCAGCGGAGGTGCTGGAGGAGCACCTCGACGTTGTCGGGGTCGATGCGGGCCTCCTCGACGGGCGCGTTGGTGAGGTACGACGGCTCGCGCGCGAGGTACTGGTCGACGGGCGCGGCCGAGGGGACAAACACCGCGAGGCTGGGCGCGCCGCGACGCCCCGCGCGACCGAAGCGCTGCCAGGTGGCCGCGATGGTGCCGGGGTAGCCCGCGCAGACGACGGCGTCGAGGTCGCCCACGTCGACGCCGAGCTCGAGGGCGCTGGTGGCGACGACGCAGCGCACCTCGCCCGCGCGGAGCCCTTCCTCGACACGGCGGCGGGTGTGCGAGAGGTAGCCTCCGCGGTAGGCGACGATGGCCTCCTCGGGGATGTCCTCGGGGGCGAGGCGCTCGCGGAGGTACCGGAGCATGGTCTCGACCGAGCCGCGCGACTGGCCGAACACGAGCGTGGGGACGTTGGCGCGCACGAGGTCGGCGGCGACGCGAACGGCGGTCTTGAGGTAGCTCGGTCGGATGCCGAGCTCGGGGTTGACTGCGGGGGGGTTGAACACCGCGAGGTGGCGCGGTCCCGCGGGGGCGCCGGAGCGCGTGACGGCCTCGACGGGGGCGCCGAGGAGCCGACGCGCGTGGGCTTCGGGGTTGCCGACCGTGGCCGACGCGCAGATGAACGTGGGAGACGCGCCGTGGAAGCGCGCGACGCGCTCCAGCCGTCGGAGGACGTTGGCGACGTGCGAGCCGAAGACCCCGGTGTAGGCGTGGAGCTCGTCGACGACGACGTAGCGCAGGGCGGAGAAGAAGCGCGCCCACGAGGCGTGGTGGGGGAGCACGCCGGCGTGGAGCATGTCGGGGTTGGTGATGACGACCGACGCGCGGTCGCGGATGGCGCGGCGGGTGTCGGAGGCGGTGTCGCCGTCGTAGGTGGCGACGACCCCGCCGAGCCCCGCGGCGCGGAGGAGGGCGGCGAGGGCGTGCTCCTGATCGCGGGCGAGCGCGCGCGTGGGGAAGAGGTAGAGGGCGCGGGCGCCGGGCTCGTCGAGGAGGCGCTGCGCGACGGGCAGGTGGTAACAGAGGGATTTGCCCGACGCCGTGGGCGTGGCGACGACGACGTGACGCGAGGCGCGCGCGAGGTTCCAGGCGCGTCGCTGGTGCTCATAGAGACCCTCCACGCGGCGCGCACGGAGCGCCTCGGCGAGGGCGGGCGCGAGGTCGGCGGGCAAGGAGGCGAGCTCTGCCCCGCGCGCCGGGATGGGATCGAGGAGCGTGAGGGAGCGCCGCGCGGCGGGGTCGCTGCGCCACTGTCGGAGCACCGCGTCGACGCCGCGCGCACGCTCCCAGGGGGCCTTCGGCATGGCGCGCACTCTAGACGAGAACGGGGCCGGGCACCAACGGGCGCTACGGGAACACGAAGCCGTAGGCCTCGAGCAGCGCGCGCCCCTCGCCAGCGCGCGCGTACTGGAGGAAGCGCGCGGCGGCGTCACGCCGCGCGGGGTCGCGGGCGCACACGACGCCCACCTGCTCGATCGACTGGTGCAGTTCGGGTGGCACGGCGAGGCTGTCGCCTTCGGTGATCATCATGCGGGGCACGAAGGCGGCCTCGACGCCTCCGGCGCGCACGAGATCGACCAGTTGCCGCGCGCTCTCGACGCGGGTAAGGCGCGGCGCGAGCCCGTCTTGAAGACCCAGGCTCGCGAGCACCTGCTGGGTGGCGCGGCCGAAGGGGTTGCGCTCGGAGGCCAGCACGGCGATGCGGCGGTAGCGCGGGTCGGCGAGGCCGCGCACGTCGTCGAGGCGGGGGGCCGACGGCGCGGTGACGACCACCAGGGTCGCGAAGCCGGCGAAGGTGCGGGAGAGGTCTTCGCAGCGCCCGGCCGCGACGAGGCCGCCGACGGCGGCGGAGTCGAGCGACACGTACACGTCGTAGGGTCCGGTTGTGCTCTCGCGCATCTGTCGCGCCTGCGTCTCCGGATCGCCGGGATGCCACGTCACGCCGACCGAGCCTGAACGGAGAAACTCCACCCCCAGCGACTCGAACGCGGGCGTCACCTCGGGTGCGATGGCGACGCGGATTGAGACCGAGGGATCGCGGCGACACGCGCCCACGAGCGCGCACAGGGCGAGCACGAGCAGGCGTGGCGTGGCGGGACGCATGGCTTGGGGGAGCGTACAGGGCTCCGCGGAGGAGTGCGAGTGTTCGTGCAGCGTGGCGGTGCGCCAGAAATGACCGACGGCCCCGTCGTCGTGAGACGAACGAGGCCGCCTGCGAGGGGATCGCGGGTCTGTGAAGGCTACTCGAGCTCGGACGTGATGCCGATGTTGGCGCCCTGGATCTCACCACCCGAGATCGAGCCCTGGCGCTCGTAGGTGGAGTTGGTGTTGTCGCCGTCGAGGTCGCCGATCGCGTAGGCGGTGAAGGCGGTGCCGTCAGCCGTGACCGCGGTGCTGCCGGGGCAGGCGTAGGCGTAGTAGTGGGCCGAGTCGAGCGAGAAGCCGATGGCCGTCCACGCCGTGCTGGAGTTCCAGAGGGCGATGTTGGCGGCGAACTTGGCCGAGCCGGGGTCGGCGCCGGGGGTCAGCGTGTTGGCGTT
>JBILLV010000213.1:0-15665 GCA_044375895.1 Polyangiales bacterium
AGAGAGTGGCTCGGTGAGGGAGCGCTGCCACGCGTCGCGGGCCTCGTCGTAGCGCCCGAGGTGGAGCGTCGCGAGGGCGCGGGTGAAGAGCACGTCGGCGACGTCGGGGCTCACCGGCGCGAGAACGAGCGCCCGATCGGCGAGGCGGAGCCCGCGGGTGTGGTCGCCACTGCGCTCGTACAGGTTGGCCGCGAGGGCGAGCGTGCGCGCGTCGTCGGGGTCGAGGGCGAGGGCCGCGTCGAGGTGTGCCAGGGCGCTGCGGCGCAGACGATCGGGGCGCAGCGCGGCGGCCTCGACCAGGTCGAGCGAGAACATCACCTGGAGCGGCGCGCGCAGCTCGGAGAAGAGCGCGTCGACGCTCGCGGCGTCGCGGTGGCGGGCGGCCTCCACGGCCCCGCGAACCCGCGCGCGCGCCCAGATCGACTGAGCCGCCGCGGGCCACGGCGCGACCAGGAGCGCGAGCGCGAGGGCGACGGCCTTCATGGCGCCCCCCGCTGCGCCGCAGCGAGCTGCGCGCGTTGAAACGGCCGCCACACCTCGGGCGACCCCTGCGCGGCGACGGTGAGGGCTTCGCGGGCTTCGCGGGGGTGGCCGTTGAGCAGGAGCGCGACGCCAACAGCGGCGGAGAGTTCATCCGGCAGCGTCGCGCCGCTCGGGAGGGCTCCAGTGATGTCGGTGTTCTGAAGCGTGGCGGCCACGAGACTGGCGACCGCGCGGGCGTCGTCGAGGCGACCGGCGCGCGCGAGCACGAGGGCGAGGGTGGCGCGGACGAGGGGGGAGGCGGCCGTCGTGGAGGCGCCGGCGCGCAGGACGCGGAGGGCGTCGTCGAGCCCGTCGGGGCCGCGCGCCATGGCCCAGCGGGCGACCTCCAGCGAGAGCGCCTCGCGGTGCGCGAACGAGAGGGCGGAGGGCCGGGCCAGGCGGGAGAGGGCGGAGCGGCCCAGGCGCGAAGCCTCCGCGAAATCGCCGGCGCGGGCGGCGAGCCAGGCGGCGGTGAGGGCGACGTCGGGGTCGTCGAGCACGGCGCGGTCGGGCGAGAGCGAGAGGGCGCGGCGGAGCGCGGCGCGGGCCTCGTCGTCGCGTCGCTGGAGGCGCAGCACCACCGCGCGGAGCCCGAGCGAACGGGCGCTCTCCGGGGCCGCGTCGAGGCGCGCGAGGGCGAGGCGGAGGTCGGGGAGCGAGGGGGCGTGCCAGGCGCTGATGCGGTCCCAACGGAGGCGCTCGATGGGGTCGCGCGGGAGCGCATCGACACGGGCAACGGGCCAGTCGAAGGCGGCGGCGGGCGCGGCGCCGAGGAGGAGGCTCACGGAGGCTGCGAGGGCGGACGCGCGCATCGGGGCGGCGACGATAGCACCGGTCGCCGTTCTGTGGACCGGAGCGTCACCCGAGGCATAGAGTCGCGGGCACCCGCATGAGCTACCTGGTCCTCGCTCGGAAGTGGCGCCCCCAGACCTTCGCCGACCTCGTCGGGCAGGAGCACGTCGCCCAGACGCTGCGCAACGCCATCACGCAGGGCCGCGTGGCGCACGCCTTCTTGTTCACCGGCGCGAGGGGCGTGGGCAAGACGACCATCGCGCGCATCATGGCGCGCTCGCTCAACTGCCTCGGCCGGGCCGACGCCGCGCCCGACCCGTGCCTGGAGTGCGCCGCGTGCAAGGAGATCGCGCTCGGCACCGACCCCGACGTGCAGGAGATCGACGGCGCTTCGAACAATGGCGTCGACGACGTGCGCAAGCTGCAGGAGACGCTCCCGTACCGCCCGCAGCGCGATCGGTACAAGGTCGTCATCATCGACGAGGTCCACATGCTCTCCCCGGGCGCGTGGAACGCCCTGCTCAAGACCCTGGAGGAGCCGCCCCCGCACGTGAAGTTCATCTTCGCGACGACGGAGGTCCACAAGGTGCTGCCGACGATCCTGTCGCGGGTGCAGCGCTACGATTTCCGGCTCATCCCGACGGCGAAGATCCGCGAGCGGGTGGCCTTCATCCTCCGGGCGGAGGGCTTCCGCTTCGACGACGCCGCGGTGGCCCTCATCGCCCGCGAGGCCGCGGGCTCGCTGCGCGACGCGCTCTCGCTGCTCGACCAGGTGATCGCGGGCGTGCAGGGCGAGCTCACGGGGGCGGCGGCGGCGCGGCTCCTCGGCGTGGCCGACCGCAAGGTGCTCTACGAGACGGCCCGCGCGATGCTGCGCGGCGATGCGGCCACCGCGCTGCGCTCGTTCGACGCCATCGCGACGGAGGGCTTCGACCTGCCCAACGTGGCCAAGGGGATGCTCTCGGTGCTGCGCGACCTCGTGGTGGCCCGCGCGGTGAGCGACCCCGGCGACCTGCTCGACCTCGCCGACGAGGAGCGGGCCGAGGTGATCGAGATCGCCCGCGCCCACGACCCCATCGACCTCGAGCGGCTCTTCGTCGCCTGGGCGAAGACCACTGAAGACGTCGCCCGCTCGCGCGAGCCCCGCTGGGTGATGGAGATGGCCGCGGTGCGCCTCGCCCACCGCCCGACGCTCCTCCCCGTCGACGAGCTCATGAACCGCCTCGTCGACCTGGAGCGCCGCCTCGCAGCGGGTGGATCCCCGGGTGCGCCGCCGGGTGCGCCGCGGCCGGGAGGTTCGCCCCCCGCGACGCCGACGCGCCCGTCGCCGACGAGCGCCGCCCCTGCGCCCACGGCCGCGCCGACGAGCGCCGCGCCGCCGGGTCGGTTTGCGCCGCCGAAGCTGCCGGACGTCCCGCGCGCGGAGGCCGCGCCGATGCCCCGCACCTCGGCCGCCCCCGCGGTGGCGGTCGCCGCCCCCGCCACGGACTCGTGGATCGAGCGTCAGCGCGCGAAGCCGACCCTCGCGCAGCCTCAGGCGCACGCCGTCGCAGCGCCCACGCAGAGCGCCCCCGCGGTGACGGGGCCGACGGTCGACACGTCCATGGCGCCCGCGGTGATCGGCGAGTGGCGGCGCGTGGTGGCGGCCGTGGAGGGCAACCTGGTGCCGGTGCTCAAGGGGGCTGTCCCCCTGGAGGTGACGGCGACGGTGGTGCGTCTCGCGATCGACGAGCGCGACAGCTTCTTCCGCAAGAAGCTGGCGACGCCGGAGGCCCACGAGGTGGTGGCCGAGGCGGCGTCGCGGGTGTTCGGGGTGCGTCCGCGGGTCGAGCTGGTGCAGGGGACGCTGGCCGACGACGCGCTCAGCATCGCGCGCGACGAGGACAACGCGCGCAACGTCGAGCGGGCGCGGCGCGAGGAGGCGCTGCGGGCCCATCCCCTGGTGCGGGCGGTGTGCGAGGGCCTCGGCGGCGAGGTGACGCGGGTGAAGCTCGACGGCGACCCGACGTAGCGGCCGCTCAGATCACCAGCTTGCGGACGCGCGGCGTGAGCTTCGCGATGACGCGCTCGATGGCGGCGCGGTTGGCGCGGTTGCGGGCGAGGAAGAGCTGGAGGTCTTTCGGGATGACGTCGTAGTCGGCGAAGGCGAGGACGCCGCGGTCGCCGAGGAGGTTCTGCGAGAGGTCGAGCCACTGGAGGCGGTCGAACTTCGACGACTCGAGGAGGGCGTAGGCGCCGTCGGAGTCGAGGCCCGTGAGCACCAGACCGAGCGCGCGTAGGCTCATGAGGTGGCGCCCCGCGAGGAGCGTGCGGAGCCCTTCGGAGCCGATGGGGTTCTGCTCCAGGTCGAGCTTGATGACGCTGGCGAGCGAGGGGCTGCGCGCGAGGGCGAGGGTGCCCGCCCCGGTGAGGCCGACCTTGCAGAGCGTGAGGGCGTGGACGTTGCGCAGGTGGGGCCCGTCGGCGAGGCGCATCACCCCTTCATCGCCGAGGGCGCACTGGGAGACGTGGAGCTCGACGACCTGGCACAGCTCGGGGAGCGAGAGGATCTCGATCACGTCGTCGGCGCCGTGGCCGCTCGCGAGGAAATGGACGCACCACCAGTGGCGCGCCGGGTCGCCGAGGAAGGCGCTGTCGACCGAGGCGGGCGCGTCGTTGGCCGGCGGCGGCACCAGCGAGCGCTGCGGGAACATCGATCGCCCCGCGAGGTGGTTCGGCGCGGCCGCGGGAGGGCTCTGCCCGCGCTCGACCGCCGGGGGCGTGTAGGAGCGCGAGGAGGCGTGGAGGCTGTGGCGCGCGGGGTCGTGGAGCACGCGACGGACGCCCTCCGCGGTCATCCCCGGCGGGATGCGGATCACGCGCGGCGGCAGGAGCGCGTCGTCGAGGGCGCAGAGCAGCTCGCGGGCGTTGGCGTAGCGACGCGTGGGGGTCTTCGAGAGGGCGCGGCGGATGACGCTCCAGAGGGGCGCGGTGGCGACACCGAGGGTCGCGAGCGATGAGGGCGTGCGGGAGTTGACGAGCTCCATGGCCTCCATCGGGTCGTCGCCCGTCGGGGCGAAGGGCGATCGACCCGAGAGCGCCTCGTAGAGAATCACCGCGAGCGCCCACACGTCGCCCCGCGCGTCGTGATGGTTGGCGCCCGCGAAGGCCTCCGGGGGCATGTACTGCGGCGTCCCCATGAAGTCGTTGACGGGGGTCACCCGATCGTCGGCGATCTGCGCGATGCCGAAATCGAGCACCTTGGGGAAGACGCCGTCGGCCCCGCCGCGCGTGAGGAGGATGTTGTCGGGCTTGAGGTCGCGGTGGATGACGCCGCCCTCGTGGGCGCAGGCGATGGCGTCGACGACGGGCCGCAAGATGCGCAGGGCGTTGGGCTGAGAGAGCCGGTGGTCAGGCATGCGCTCGAGGTAGGCGCCGAGGGTCTCGCCGCGGAGGAGTTCCTGCACGACGAAGAAGCAGCCCGTGTCGGCGTCGCGGCCGACATCGATGGCGTCGACCACGTGGGGGTGGAGCCGCCCCGCGCACTGCACCCGATGGATCGCCTTCGCCTCGCGCACGAAGCGCCGCAGCACCTCCTTCTCGTTGGCCCCCTGGTAGTGAAACAGCTTCACCGCGCACACCCGCCCCGCCCAGCGGTTGCGCGCTTTGTACACGGCGCCGGTCGCACCGAGGCCGATGAGCTCGATGAGCTCGTACTTGTCGTCCACCATCGTCCCGATCCTCGAATGGGCCTGCTCGAGGGGATCGATGTCGTTGAGTTCAGGTGCGTCGTGCGGCGAGGTCGCGAGGTTGCCACTCACATGCCCCTTCAACGGCGGAGCCCCGGATGAGGTACAGTGCGCGTCCGAGAGGTGGCCGCTCCCCAACGTAGGATTTCCGCGCACGGATTCTGCACATCCTCGCCTTCACGCTCTGCGAGGCCCTCGCCGATACCAAGGAAAGGTGCACAGCTCCAATGACCCCTACGACCTCCCTCCGGATCGACGGTGTCACCGCGCGCGACTCTTCCGCAGCTCGCCGCGCCGCCGCCCCGCCGGCCGCCCTCGCCCTCTCCGCGCTTCTGGTGCTCCCCTTCACGTCCTCCGGTGCGCAGGGATTGCTCGCCTGTGTCGCCGGTGTCATGGCCCTCACGGCCGTGCAGGGCTGGCGCGCGCGGGACGGGGGCGAGCTGCACGGCGCGCTGGAAGTGACCGACGAGGGCCTCGTGTTCGACACGTCGGGCCGACGCGCCGAGCTCTCCTGGAGCGGCGTCACGCGCTGGTCGGTGGACGACGCCCGCGACGTGGTGACGCTGGAGCGGGACGACGGCGCCACCTGGACGCTCTGTCTCCCTGACGACGCCGCGGTGAGCGCCGTGGTCGCCCCCCTGCGCCGCGCCTTCGAACGCCGCGCGCTCACTGTCTCGTTGCGCGGGAGCCTCGGGGCGGGCGGCTGGACGGCCCTCGTGGTGCTCCTGACATTGGGGGCGCCGATCCCCCTCGCCGACGCGGTGTCGCGGGTCGCGGGGCCGCTCGCGGGGGTGCTCACCTGGCTCGTCGGCGTCGCGGTGGCCGCGCGGGTCGCCCGCGAGGTGTGTCGCTCGCGCGTGACCGTGGGCGATGACGGCCTCTCGCTCCAGCACCTCGGCTGCGAGCGCTTCATCCCCTGGGCGCACGTCTCCGACCTCGACTGGGATGAGCTCGGGGTGATGGTTCGCCTCATCGACGGCGAGGAACTCCCGCTGCCGCTCCTCTCCGCGTCGATGGTCCGTGACGCGCGCGACGCCTCGGTCGAGCGGGCCATCGGGCTCCGCGACGCCCTCCACGAGCGGCTCCGCGCGGGCCTCGACGGCTGGGCCCACCGGCGCGACGGGGGCGACGCGATGGAGTCGCTCCTCGACCGCCGCGGCCGCACCCTCGACGACTGGCGCGAGGCCGTCCGTCACCTGGTCGATCGCATCGACGGCTACCGCGGCGTTCGCCTCGACCCCGTCCTGGCCGCCCGCGTCCTCGACGACGCGAGCGCCCCCATCGAGCGCCGCATCGCCGCGGTGTGGGCCCTCACCGACCACGACGGCGGCCGCGCCAGCACCCGCGTCCGCGTGGCCGTCGACGCCGTCGCGTGCGAGCCCGTCCGCGAGGCCCTCGCCCGCGCCGCCGACGACTACCTCGACGAAGACACCCTCGAGCGCGCCGAGGAGTTCGCCGGTCGCTGACTACTCCGCCAGGGTCACCAGCGCGGCCACCACGCGCATCGGCACCCTCCCCCGCGCCGTCGCCACCACATCTCCCGCCGCCTCGCGCGCCGCGCCGTAGCCGACGCGCAGCGCGGGCTCAGCGGGCACCATGTGCAGCTCCGCGAAGGCGCTCTCGGTCGCCGTCCCATCGGCGGCACTCCGCACGTTCACGGCGTCGAGCGAGGCGCCCGCGCGGTGACCGAGCACGACCACCAGCGCACCCTGACGCACGCCAAGAGCCGCCGCGGTCACGGCCTGACCGGGCGGCGCCGCGGTGACCACCAGCCCGTCGCGGACGGTCGTCACCGTGACGGGAGCGCCGAGCCGCAGCCCGCGCAGCCACGGCGCCACGGCCATGCGCGCGAGGACGGCCCGGGCGGCGGCTCCCTGGTCGGTCTGCGCGAGCGCGAGGGAGAGCTCGACGCCGCTGCGTCCGTCGGGCGCCGCCGCAAAGGCCACGCCCTCCCCGGCGTTTGCGAGCAGGGCGTCGAGGTCGCGCCGCGCGAGCTCGGGGGCGACCACCCGATCGCCGAGCACCCGGAGCGACGACGCCACGAGCGACGCGAGCGACGTGCGGCGAGCGTCGAGGGAGGTGCGGCTCGCGGCCGTCACGAGCGCGTCGGCCGGGAGCAGCCCGTGCAGCGGGTGCGGCCCCGCCACGCCGACGCGGGCCCGCGCGTCGTCTGCCAGCGCCGCGCCGCCGGTCGCAGGGAAGGTGACGCGCAGGGTGAGGTCGACGCCCGTAGCGCCGCTCACGTCCGCGTGGAGGGTGAGCGACCGCGCCGCGGCCACGTCGCGGGAGAGCGCAGTGATGGCCTCGCCGAGAAGCCCGACGAGCGCCTCCGGGTCGCCGTAGTCCGGGGGTCGCTCGTGCGCGCGCCGCGCCGCGCTGGCCGCCGCGAGGAGCTGGCGCTGAAGGAGCGCCGTCGCCCCACGGAGGGCGGGCGCCACGTCGCGGGCGAGGCCCTCCCCGTCGAAGGTGACGTCGAGGTCGGCGGGATCGTCAGCGCGCGCGGCGGATTCGAAGGCGACCCACCGGCCCGCCTCACGCAACGCGGCCTCATCGGAGGCGCACACCACCCGTGACGGGACGCGCGCCGACACACGAACGAGCGCGCAGGGGAGGCGGTGCTCGGGCGACGAGAGCCCCGGGTCGCCGCGGAGCGTGAGGCGCTCGCCGAGGCCCGCCTCCGGCACGAAGCGGTAGCGCGACGAGAGCAGCGAGCGGGCGTGCCCCGCGCCCCCGGGCGTCATCGCGAAGGCGTAGGCGCCCGCGGGCGACGAGAGCAGCGCGACGTCGATGGGGCGCGCGGGGTCGACCGCGGACAGGACGGCGACGTCGACCCCGAGGGCGACGGCGAGGAGAAAGTCCGCCGGGCGACGCGCGTCGAGGGCGTCGTTGATGGCCTCGACGGTGGCCCGAGGGCGTCCGAGGTGGGCCCGACCGACCACCGAGGCGGGGCGTACGGGGGGGCGCTCGACCGCGGCGTCAGGGGAGGGAGCGGGCGCGCGGGTTCGACACGACGTCACCAGCGCGACGGCGAGGAGGCGCGCGCGCATCAGGCGCTACGTGGAGGGGAGCGGCGGCGGGTCGGAGCTGGCCGCGGTGGACTCGCCCGTGTCGAGGGCCGAGGCTTCACCCACGGTGATCGCCGGCGCGGCTTCGTCGGGCGGTTCGTCGGCCTCGGGCGGAAAGGACGTGCGCGCCTCGTACTGGCCCGACTGCTCAGCGACCCGACCGGCGTCGAGGAGCGCGTCACGGATGGGCGCGCGGTACTGCTCCGTGGTGGTGAAGAGCAGGCCGAGCGCGGTCTCGAGCTCGCGCGACTGGAGCGACGCGGTGGGCAGCTCGACCCGGAGGACGAGGTCGCCGTCGTCATCGAGGGCGAACTTCACCATCGAGAGGTTGGCGTTGACCGCGAGGATGCGCCCAAGAAAGCGTGCGGGGTACTTCCCCGCCCCCCAGGGTCGTACGGACTCCGGGTCGAGGAAGGGCATGACGGTGAGGTAGATCCACGGCCCGGCGTGGCGGACGACGATGCGCGCCGTACCTCCGCCGAGCGGGACGGTGCACCGCCAGGTACGCGGGCCGAGGGTGCGAGGGGTCCACCCCCGCGCGCTCAGGATGCGCGGCACCTCCTCGATGCTAATGATGGTGTTCTCCGCCACGGGGCATTACTCCAACGTGACCGGCACCAATCCGTCAAGCGGGGAATGCGTCGAGGGGCTCACGCATCGAGGGGATCCGGGTGCTCGGCGGCGAGACGTTCGACCTCCGCGCGGAGCTTGGGGTGGGCCATGAGCTTGCGCAGGAGCGCAAAAAACTTCGGGTCGGCCAGCACCTGAAATGGCGTCGGCTGATTCTTCGGCACCTTCGGCGGGGGGTTGGCGCGGAGCGCGGACATCGCGTCGCAGTGGGCCTTCGTCGGGAAGAGCGACTCCGTCTCCCAGGCGCGCACCGTCGCGGCGTCGAGCTTGAGGGCGTCGGCGAGCTGCCGCTGGGTGAGTCCGAGGTCTTTTCGGAGCGTCCGGATGTCATCGGGGCTCATGACTTGGGGTATACCTTTTGTCGCATGGAGGTGAAGACGCAGATCGTGATCGTGGGGGCGGTGGCCGTGGCCTGGGCTGGCGGCCAGTGGGTGCGCGTCCGCCCGGTGCTCGATCGCGTGACCGAGGCCGAGCGCATGAGCCTCGGGGCCTTGGAGCAGCAGGTGGCGCAGCGCCCTGACGACACCGTGGCGACCCGCGTGCTGCTGCGACGCTACCTCGACCTGGGGATGCCCCGCGTGGTGACCGACACCGTGCGCCGCGCCCCGCCGGGGCTCCAGCGCGACGGGGTGGTGTCGCTCGTCTCCGCGCGGGCCGAGGAGCAGCTCGGCAACGTGGTGCGGGCCAACGCGATCGCGCAGGGGGCGCTGAGCCGTTGCGTGGCGATCCCCGCGGCCCTCGACGACGCCGCGGGCTGCGACGTGCGCACGCAGACCGAGCTCTCCATCGAGAGCACCGCGCTCGACCGGATGATCCAGTGGAACATCACGCCGGTGTCTGACCCGGCGCGCGCCTCGCTCGCCCACGAGCTCGCGACGCGCCCTGTTCGAATCAGCATTCACTGACGGCGAGCGCCTCCAGGCGGACGGGCTCTTCGTAGAGGGCGGCCCCCTCCCCCGCGTCGGTGAGGCGCGCCCGGGTGATGGCGTTGGCGCAGCGACCGCGCCCGAGGCTCCCTCCCTTGGGCAGCACCACCACGTCGCGGCGCATGGCGCCGTCGTGCACCACCGTGACGGTGATGGCCCCGAGGGCGCTGCGCAGCGTCGCGCGCGCCCCGTCGGGGATGCCACCGGCGACGTCGGGGTGGACGCGGGCCTCGGCGGGCGCGTCGGGCTCCGCGGGCGACCACTGCGACGACTGCGACTCCGGGGTCGAGAGCGCGTGGAGGAGGAGAGGAAACGCCCCGCCCGGCCCCGCCGCGTCGGGCGGCAGCTCGGTGAGGAGCCGCGCCTTCCCGCTCCCCGTGGGAAACACCCGCCCTTCGAAGGCCACGGTGGGCGCGTTGGGGTTGCGCATGGACCCGCGCTCCAGCGCGTCGAGCGAGACGGCCTGCACGAGGCGACGCTTCCAGCTCCGCGCGTCGCCCGAGAAGTGGTCGGCGAGGCCGGTGCGGGCGGCGAGGCCCTGCACGATCTCGTAGTCGGTGCGGGCCCCCTCGGTGCGGACGACCGGGCGGACGACGTTGAGGTGGTGGTGCCCATAGGCCCCGACGACGTCGTCGTCTTCGAGCATTGTGGCCGCGGGGAGCACCACCGTGGCGAGGCGCGCGGTGTCGGTGAGGGTGCTGTCGACCACCACCACGAACTCCCTGGATTCCAGCGCCCGCACGGTGGCGTGGGAGTCGGGGAGCATCGCCACCGGGTTGCCGGCGGTGACCCAGACGGCGCGCACCGCGGGGTCGCGCGCGGCGAGGATCTCCTGACCGAACAGGGGCTCGCACAGCTCGCGGGGCGGCGGCGCGACGTGGACGAAGCTGGTGTCGAAGGCCCCGCGCCGTCGGAAATAGAACGACACCCCGCCGCCCGACACGCCGACGTTGCCCGTGACGAGCCCGAGGGCGTCGAGGCAGCGGACGATGGCGCTCCCGTTGCTGCGCCGCTGCATCCCCCAGCCCACGAGGATGGCCGCGGGGGACGACGCGCCGTAGAGCTCCGCGAGCGCCTCGACGTCGCCCGTCGACACGTCCGCCGCGCGGGCCCAGGCGTCGAGCGAGCGAGAGCGGGCGAGCGCTTCGAAGGCGTCGAGGCCCTCGCACCAGCGCGCCGCGTCGGGGTGCGTGAGGCCCCGTTCGAAGAGCGCGCGGGCGACGCCGAAGGCCAGGGCGACGTCGCCGCCGGGGCGCGGCTGGATGAAGCGCTCGGCGAGCTTCACCCCCTTGTGGGCGACGGGGTCGACGAGGGCGATGCGACAGCCCTTGCGACGGAGCTCGTGGAGGATGGGGAGC
Source organism: Polyangiales bacterium (assembly GCA_044375895.1). Taxonomy (GTDB): domain Bacteria; phylum Myxococcota_A; class Polyangia; order Polyangiales; genus CAISKJ01. The sequence continues at coordinate 11,022 of JBILLV010000213.1, forward strand.
AGGTGCGGCGAGGAGGTGTGGGGGTTCTTGCCCCACAGGATGACGGCCTTGGCGTGGAGGAGGTCGTGGAGGTCGTTGGCGTCTTCGTCGCCGAAGTCGGCGAGCTGGGCAGCGTCACCGGCGCCGCCGCAGATGTCCCCGCGCTTCGAAGTCACGGGGCCAAAGCGGCTGAAGAAATGGTCGGTGACGTGCTTCATGAGCCCGAGCGATCCGCCCGAGCGGTAGTGGAAGATCGCCGCGGGGCCGCTCTCGTCGCGGATGCGCAGGAGCTCTCGGGCGCAGCGGTCGAGGGCCTCGTCCCAGGTCGCGGGCACGAGCGCGTCGCCCTGGCGCACGAGGGGGGTCGTGAGGCGCTCGGGGCTGTACTGCCGGTGGAGAAACTGGTCGGTGCGGTAGCAGAGGAAGCCCCGGGTCACGGGGTGCTCGGGGTCGCCCTGGAGGCGCGTGATGCGGCCGTCGGTGACGTGCGCGAGGATGCCGCAGGCGTCGGGGCAGTCGCGGTTGCAGGCGGTCTTGACCAGCGTGGTGTCGCTCACGGCGGCAGAGCGTACCCGAAGACGCTCAGCGCTGGAGCACCAGCATCGCGAGGAGCACCACCAGGAGCACCACCAGCACCACGAGAAGCCACATCATGCTGCGCAGGGTGCGGCTCTGCGCGAGGAGCTCCCCCTGCGTCGGGGCCGTCGCCACGGTGGCGGGCGGGGCCTCTTGCGGCGGGCTGACGTTACGCACCGGCGGGGCGACCGGCGTGGTGGCGATCGGTGACGACGGCGCGATGGCCGGGCCGGTGCGGGGCTTCGGCTTCACCTTCGCGGCCGGGAGCGCCATCGTCGGGAGGGGGTTGTGCACCGCGGGCGTCGGGGTGACGTCGTCGCGCGGCGGCTCCGGGGAGAGCGCCTCCACGGGCGCGCCCCCCGCCTCCAGAAACACCAGCGTGAACTTCCCGATCTGCACCTCGTCGCCGTCATCGAGGCGCGCGGCCTTCGACGGTGCGCCCCGGAAGAACATCCCGTTGCTGCTGCTGGCGTCGTAGATGAGGAAGGCCCCCACGGTCGACTCATAGCGGAGCGTCGCGTGGTGCCGCGACACGCCGTCGTTGTCGATGACCACGTCGTTGCTGGCGTCACGACCGATGCGCGTTGCCACGCACGTCACCGGGACGGTCTTCAACTCACGTTCTTTCAGGCGGACAATGATCTGGGCCATGACCGTCCTCACACGGCGTACGACGAGGGGCACGTTGCACCATGGACGAGGTCGAACGCAATTCCTAGACGACATCCGTCGGCACAGTTGACCGAAGCGCTGGTGCAGACTCTTGCGCAACCTGCGGGTACTTCCGCTGAAACACGTCATTGCGGTACCGTCGTGGCATGACGGTCGCTCGCTCGTACGCGTGGGTTTTTCTTCTGTCCGTGGCTGCGGCGGGCTGCGGCGATGATGGGGATGGCGGGGTGATCGCCCCCGACGTGCCGCGCTTCGAGACGGGCACCGACGCCGAAGGCGATGCGGCACCCCCCAAAGACCAGAGCGCGCCCGACGCGGTCGATCAGGACGCGCCGCCCGCTGCCGACGCCCCGGTTCCCTCGGACGACACGGCCCCTCCGCCGCCCGACGGTGATCCGGGCGATGGCGCTGCGCCCCCCGACGCCGATCTCGTGGACGCACCCGCCGGCATGGACGCACCCGCCGGCATGGACGCTCCCGTCGGCATGGACGCGCCCGTCAGCATGGACGCACCCGTCGGCATGGACGCACCCGTCGCCATGGACGCGCCCGTCGCCATGGACGTCGCTGCCGACCGCGCGGGCGACGCGGCGACGTGCGGGATGATCGGCCAGACCTGCTGTCGCCCGCTCCTCACGTGCGCGGCGGGCGGCGAGTGCAACCTCCGCACGAACCAGTGTCAGGCCTGCGGCGGGGCCGGTCAGGACTGCTGCCTCCGCAGCCCCACGCAGTGCAGCGCGGGCACCTACTGCGCCGCGGGTCAGTGCGCCACCTGCGGGACGGCGGGTCGACCGTGCTGTCCGGGCGGCACCTGCGGGACGGGGTCGGTGTGCACCGCGCGCCTCGTGTGCACGGCCTGTGGTGGCGCGGGCCAGCCCTGCTGCGCGTCGCGGATGTGCGGGAGCGGCTTCGTCTGCGGGCTCACCGGGACGTGCAACCCCTGCGGCGGCGCCGGTCAGGCCTGCTGCGGCGGATCGATGTGCACGTCGGGGCTGTCGTGCCGCGCCGACACCTGCGTGATGACCACCTGCGGCGGCGTCGGCCAGCCCTGCTGCGGCGGCGGGCGCTGCGACAGCCCCACCTCCGCGTGCTCGGGCGGGATGTGCGTCGCCTGCGGGATGCCGGGCCAGGCGTGCTGCGCGGGCAACCTCTGCGCGGGCGTGACGGTCACCTGTTCGGCGGGTCGCTGCGCGAGCTGCGGGATGATGGGCCAGCCCTGCTGCGCCGGCGGCACCTGCAACATCGGGACGGCGTGCGTCACCGCCGCGGGCGCCTCCACCTGCAACGCCTGCGGGATGCGGGGGCAGCCCTGCTGCTTCGGCGGCACCTGCAACATCGGCCTCCGCTGCGGCTCGGGCCGTTGCGCTTGATCGCAGCGCGTACGACGCCCCGCCGCGCGCCGTCGTGACCCCTCCCCTCCACCGCTTCAGCCGCGTCGTCGGGTCGCTCCGCATCGGAGGCGACTGGTTTCGACGGGCGGGCCTCGTGCGCGAAGGCCCCGCGCCGAAGGGCCTCTGCGACCGCCTCGACGACCTCTGCCCCGCGGGGATGCGCGCGACCGACGTGCCTCCGACGGTGCGCGCGTTCTTCGAAGACCCCGCCTCCCTCGACCTGGAGATCACCTCGCGCTGGCGTCTGCTCCCCGGGTGGTTGTGGCGCGTGGGCGTGTGGGGGATGCGAGCGATCGGGCAGCTCTGCCTCCCGCTGCGCGGCGCGCGGGTGCGTGCTCGGATGGTGCGGCTCGACGGCGCGAAGGAAGGCAGGGGAGACGCGCGCGGCGTGGTGCGGACGCGGGCGGAGGATGGGGCGGTGTTCCAGGTGTTCGCCTACGGGGTGACCGGGGGCTTGATGAGCGTGGCGATCCCGCTGCCGGGCGGTCACCTCGCCGGTCTCTTGCGGCTGTGCATGGACGACGGGGTGGTGACGCTCACCTCGCGACCCGGGGACAACGAGGCGCGCACGGGCGTCTGGTGGGTGACGCCCTGGGGGTCGCTGCGCACGCCCTTCGAAGAGACGCTGCGCTTCGAAACGACTGGAGACGAAGGCTTTCGCGCGACGCACGAGCAGCGGGCCTTCGGGCGCGTCGTGGTCGAGCACGCCTACCGCTTCACCCCTCGCCCGGGGTAGCGCCCCAGCGCGAGAGGGAGCGTTCGATTCTTCCTGGCGCTCTCCTCGACGGCGCGCAAGGCCTTCGGTATCGTCCCGGCCGATGACTCCACTTCACAAATTCACCTTCGGCGTCCTCGCGGCGCTCACCGCGGTGCCGCTGCTTGCGAGCGAGGCCGAGGCGATCCCCCTGCTCACCGGCTTCGGCGGTCCTTCGGGCTACGGCCTGCCGCAGAACTGCGTGCACCCCAACGACGACGGCTCGTACGCCGGTCCGCCGCCCACGACGGGCTTCCCCGCCGTGCCCGTGAGCATCACGCGGGCCTTCCCGATGGGGCTGCGCTTCTTCGGGATGACCTACAACGCGATGTACGTGAACACCAACGGGAACATCACGTTTCGCGGGGGCGTCGGGACGTACACGCCGTCGCCGTTCCCGATCGCGGATCAGCCGATGATCGCGCCGTGGTGGGCGGACGTGGACACGCGCGGCGGCGGCCAGCCCTCGCGCAACAACATCTGCTTCCACGTCGAGCCCAACCGCGTGGTGGTGACGTGGAACAACGTCGGCTACTTCAGCTCGCACGACGACCGTCAGAACGACTTCCAGCTCATCCTGACGACGAGCAACACGTGCACGACGACGGGGGACTTCGACGTGGAGTTCCGCTACAACCGCTGTCAGTGGACGACGGGGGACGCGTCGGGCGGCTCCGGGGGCCTCGGCGGCACGCCCGCCCAGGTGGGCTTCGACGCCGGCAACCGCCGCAACTTCGTCTCCCTCCCCATGTCGCGCACCATGGCCATCCTCGACGTGTGCCGCACCTCCAACGTGCCGGGCGGGACGCCGGGCCTGTGGCGCTTCCAGATCCGCGGCGGTGACGTGGCGGGCGGGTGCATGGGCGGCGGGACGGCGTGCACGGTGGCGGGCCAGATGGGCGCGTGCGGCCAGGGCGTCAACGTGTGCGAGGCGATGGGCGTGCGCTGCGCCCAGGTGAACATGCCGCGCAGCGAGCGCTGCAACGGCAACGACGACGACTGCAACGGGATGGTGGACGAGGGCGACAACCTCTGCCCGATGAACTACGTCTGCGACCGCGGCTCGTGCGTCGAGCGCTGCTCGGGCGAGCTGGGCTGCGTGGCGGGCCGCACCTGCACCGAGGCGGGCATCTGCGTGGAGAACACCTGCATGGGCGTCACGTGCCCGGCCGGTCAGCGCTGCGTGTCGGGCAACTGCGTGGGCGTGTGCGACGGGGTGACGTGCCCCGTGGGCCAGGTGTGCCGCGCGGGCCGCTGCTCCAACCCCTGCGA
>JBILLV010000214.1:0-15659 GCA_044375895.1 Polyangiales bacterium
CACGAACGACGAGTTCCCCATCCTCGTGGCGGGCCGGGCGGGAGGGGCGCTGCGCGGGGGCGTCCACGTGCGCTCGACCACGCGCGAGAACACGTCCAACGTGCTCCTCACGCTCCTGCGCGCGGTGGGCGACACGCGGGCGTCGTTCGGCGGCGGCGCGGGCGCGACCAGCGCGGTTGTGCCCGGACTCCTGGCGTAGGGCGGAAGGTGTTGGGGCGGCCGCATCGACGGTCTGCCCTTCGCGCGACCACGGAGCGAGCCCTGCGCTGCTGACCCTCATTGCCACGCTTGCGCTCGCCCGCTGAGGCCCCGTCGTGGTCGCCGGAGACGGCCCCGGCACGAGCAGGAGCGTCGGGTGAAGGCCCGCGCCGCGAAGGCGATGGCGGCGTCTGCGGCTGCCGCGGGGGTGGTCGGCGCGGCGGGGGCGCGTGGCGCGACGAGCGACGCCGGGATCTGGGACGAGGGTGACGGAGCGCGTCCCGCGGAGGTGACGGAGGCGACGTGGACGACGGCGACCGCGCGCGGGCCGTCGCGGCTGGACTGGGCGACGTTGCTCCATCGGGTGTGGGGCATCGACGCGCGGAAGTGCCCGCGGTGCGAAGGGTCGATGAGGTTCATCGCGACGATCACGGACCGCGTAGTGATCGTGCGCGTCCTCACGCAACTAAATCTGTCGGCGGCGGAGGTCGTCCCGGCGCCCGCCCGCCACTGGGACGACACCACCTGAGCGGCCCGGTGGGGCGTGAGAGAAGAGACGCCGCGGAGGGCGGGCCGGTGGGCTCGTCGAGGGCGACGTCTGTCCGGGTGAGCGCATGCGTCGGGGTATTGGACTCGGTCACTTCAGCAACTCCGCGCGCCGTGCAGCGAGAGTAGATCGAACATCCCTAGTACACGACGGCGGAAGTGTCCGTGCGAGAACACGCCCGCAGCGGCCTCCCTCGGTAGGTCCACCGGAAGGGCTTCGCGAGCGTGCGGTTGAAGTAGTCGATGAAGGCCAGCAGCCGGGCGCGCAGGTCGTCGGCGCTGACGAAGCTGGCGCGCTTGAGCAGGCGCCGCGCCAGGATGCTGAACCAGATCTCGACCTGGTTGAGCCACGAGGTGTGCTTGGGCGTGTACACGAAGCGGATCCGATGCGACGGGTCGCTCAGGTACGCCGCCCGCGTCGCCAGCGTGTGCAGCACACCGCTCACGCCCTTGACCCCGAGCTCTTCGGCGCGCCCCTCGCGCGCCGCCACCAGACGCACCAGGGCCTCGGACTGGTGCGTGTTGAGCTGGTCGCACACGAAGATCCACGCGTCGTTCGGTGCCGTCGCCACGACCCCCGCGACGTGCGCCGCGAAGTCCGCCTCCGTGCGCGTCGGGCCCACGCTCGGCGCCACCAGCTCGCCGGTGGCCACCGCCATGCTCGCGATCAGCGTCTGCGTCCCGTGGCGGACGTACTCGAACTCGCGACGCTCCACCTCACCGCGCTGCATCGGCAGCGTCGGGTGCAATCGCTCCAACGCTTGGATCCCCGTCTTCTCGTCGCAGCTCACGACGTGGATGCCCTGCGCGTGGGCGGACGCGGCCTGCTCGTAGGTCGCGCAGACCTCGCGCACCTTCGCCTCGAAGGCCTCAGGATCGTCCGGCGGCGGGGTCAGCCAGTAGCGGCTGCGGTGGGGTTGAAGGTCGGCCTCTTCCAAAATCCAAAGGGCCGCCCGACGTGGCGGGCGGAGATCGAGGGGACGATGCCGCGTGCGATGACTTCGGCGGCCAGCTCGCGGGGCACCCAGTGGCTCACGGGGCGTTGGCTGTCGGCGTCCGGGTCCTCGCACGCGACGGCCACGATGCGGGCCACCTGCTCGGCGCTGAAGCGTGGCGGCGCGCCTGCTCGCGGAGCGTCGGCGAGGATGTCGTCGAGCACCGCCTCGCGGTCGTCGGCGGTGGCCTCGGCCCGCCGCACCGCCGCGTCCTGCCAGCGCTGCCGCCATGCGCGCACGGCCTCGCGTCCCAGACCGACGGTGCGACCGATCACGCTGTTGCGTTCGCCTGCCGCGGCGCCGAGCAGCAGGGCAGCGCGCTCGGTTCGCGACCGCGGCCCGCGGCGCTCACGCGCCCACCGCTCCAGGATCACGCGCTCTGCCTCGGAGATGGTCACCGGGATCGTAGGGTGTCGGCCACGCATGGCGGCCCCCTATCCCCGCCGCTCGGATCACGTCCAGTTTTCGACGGAGCACTTCCGCCGTCGTGTACTAGGAATTCACCAGCGGGGCGGAGCGCGGGACAGAATTTCCCCAGCGCTACGGGCCTTCGGGCTCCGGCCGCGCGCGACGTCGCACCTCGCCGACAAGCTCCGCGAGCTTTGGCGCCGCGGCCTCCCAGCGTCGTTTGTCGTCCGCGTCGAGCCATTCGTAAAGTTCGGGGTGCTTGCGAAGCGACGCAACGACGGCAGGGGGCAGCGCCCGGGCAAGCTCGGGGCGCTGCGACATCGCGAGTACCGCGGCGAACACGTCCGAGAACGTCTCGTTGGTCATCTCCCAGCGCAAGTCATCGAGCGATGCGGGTTCAACCTCTACCAGCGTGGCGAGCTCCGTGAGTCTCCGCATGACCACGGCTCGCCGCCCCTTCCGTGCCTCCGAGAGCTTCTGCGAGTTCAGGTGGGGGAGCGCCGCATCCGTCGCCTTGCCCCGATCATCACTCGGGTCCCAACGGCCCGAAGGCAACAGCATAAGGTGTTCGAGCGGGTCGTGCCGCGTCGGATCGATCATGCGCTCATCGAAGCGAGCCAGCTTGTCACGGTTGCACTTGCCGCAGGAGAGGACGAGGTTCTCCCACCGGAACGTCCCGCTGGCGTCGCGGGCCTTTGGCCTCCAATGGTCGATCTCACAGCCGCGATCGTGCTCACAGTACATGCACCTCGCGACGTTCGGCGACGCCATCGCCTCGAGCGCCACGGAGATGACTTCGAGCGCTTTGGTTGTTCGGTGCGCATTCCATTGAGCCTCCGCAACGGCGCCCGCCGTGCGTCGCTCCGTCTCAGTCCTCGTCTGCTCCCGCGCCCATTCGTCATCAAGATCAGCCTGCCAGTCGCTGAGCACCGCGAGCACCTTTCCTGGCAACTGTTGACGGGGATGATGCCTCACTTCGCCCCCGCGAGTACCACCATTGCGCGCCGCCGAAGAGCGCGGTCGACATCCGCAGTCTCCGATGGATCTCGCGGAACCTCTCCGCGGAGCACCTGGTATCGCTCGCCATCAGCGTCGGTCGCCTCCTCGCGCAGAATTCGACCTTCGATCTCAGCCATCTCCTCGCGCTTGAGCGCCGACGCATCGGACCACGTGTGATCCATGCCGAAGAGGTTGCTGAGAAGAGCGTCGTCTGCGGGACCGTTCACCGCGCGGAGGTACAAGTCCTCGTCCGCGATCTTCGCCTGCTCATCGGTCCCCGGCGTCGGGAGTATGACCAACCCGTTACGATCTGCCGCCTGGCAGACGAACGCACTGTGTGATGTCACCAGGAACTGAATCTTTGGGAAGTGTTTTTTGAGCCACACCCCAATGCGCTGCTGCCAGCTCACGTGCAGGTGCGCGTCGACCTCATCGATAAGCGCCACTCCCTCGTCGAGCACACGTACGTCTTCGAACTGGATGCCACCGTACGTCGAATCGATCGCGCGAACCAGATCGAGCACCAACGCGATGACCGCGCGATAGCCGTCGGAGAGATCCTGGACGGGAAGGCTCGCCGACTTGGGCGTCTTCACCCAGAGACCACCGGCGTCGTATCGCAGGGCCTTGACATCGCCAGGTAGCAAACCATCATTGATCAGCGCGAAGGTAGCCCGCATCAGGTTGTCCGCTTCAGCATCGTTGTCAGCTTGACGAATACGAAGGTCACGGAGCCACTCGAGCGATCCTAGGAGTGAGGCGTCGTCGCGAAATAGGGTTCCCAGACGGGCGGCTTGCATCGAGCGTCCCATCAAGCGCTGCGCCTCGACGGTCTGTCCCGAGAGCCTTCGAAATGGACCGTACCCGGCGAGAAACCAACCCGAGGTCGCTTCAGACCATGGACCACGCTCGGCCATGCTCTTCCGCCCTGCCACGTGCTCTTCTTTCGAAAGCTCCGGCTCCTTCCCTGCGGCGCTGAGCGTCCAGGTGAGCGCAGCGTCGAATCGGGGGCGCTTCATGCCCGACGACGCGAACGTGTCGCGCTTGCTGTAGACGAGGCCTACCTTGACCCGGGCAATGGTGGACCCTTCGTGAACCCACCCCACGAACGACTCCTGCAAACGGTCGGCGCCGCGCAACCCCACGACCGCGAGCGCAACCGCGCGCAGGAGCGTCGTCTTGCCGGCACTATTTCTCCCTGCGAAGACCGTCCATCCGGCGTAGGTTCCCTGGCCCCGATCGAGCGAAAGGTCGATCTGCCCCTCGCCAAAGCCCTTCACGTTTTCAATCCAGATGTGGTCGATGTACACGGTCGCGCCTCTTGCGTAGACTACAACACCTGCAACACGTCGAGCCAGCCCTAAGCGACACAGAAATTGCGAAGGCAAATCAGCCGCGCGACCCGCGGCAACTTGCCCCCGCAGCAGTGTGCGCGCACATTGGAGCGGGCGAGACGATAGGCGGACACGCTAGGGTATCACGGGATAGGTCGAATCCCTGCCACGCGTGCCGCGGTGACATCGATCATGTATCGAGGCGTCGCGACGTCACCGGGGCAACCTCCGAGCGCACAATCGACCGCATCTGCGGCTGTTCTGGAGGACCCCACCAGCGTGGTCTCGATGGGGAGAATCGGGTCGTCGGGAGCGGGGCCCATTCGAACGCCCACGTACGCGTGACCGGGAACGAGCACCAAGTAGGGGGGAAGTCCCGCGCCTTCGAGGATCGACGCGAACAGCAGTGCGCCGTCGATGCAGTTGGCGGTCCTCATCGTCAGGGACTCCGCGGGTCGCCGGATCCGCTGCCACCCGTCGAAGTAGCTCGTGTTGAGGTTCGTGTACGTGATGCCGCGTGCGCGGAGTTCCTCGAAGGTCGCGCGCAAGGCGTCGAAAGCGACGTCGAAGTACGTCACGTTCCTCGCCCAGCTCACCGTGCGGGAGAGGAAGTTGTCGTTGGTGTTGAACAACACGAGTGTGTACCACCCGTCCGACGGCGCCGTGAAGGACCCCGTGGCGCCCGTGACACGATCGCGCCACACGGAGACGGAGGCAGTCCCGCCACGATCACGCCAGGACAAATACTGGTCGACAGTGAACGCGTAGACATCGATGTCCGCATCCGCCCCGCCGGACACCGACGCTAGGCGCCACGCCACCGCAGCGCCCCGGCGAAGGTATGTCGGCTCGGCCACATGCTGCCCCACGCCCACGGTGTTCGATCGCAGGTAGGCCTGGCGATCGAAGGGGGCGCCGCCCCCGAAGCCTCCGGGAAAGACGCTGCGGCGTTCGATCGCGGGCCGAAGGCTGAGCACGGTCGGATCATTGGGCGTCACGAACACGCTAGCGAGCCGCCCCATCTCCTGGCGTGAAGCGACGCCACCCCACAGCACCGCGTTCGACGGTGTTGCGGTGAAGCTGCGCATCACCCGAGCGACCTCGGTCCCGTCCGCGAGGCGAGCGTACGCCTCGATCACGCCCGGCTGCTCCGCACGGAGGCCCCGGAGCACCGAATTGAACACGGGCGTCACACAGACACTCTGGGTCGCCCCGCTCGCGACGATCACGGACTGCATCCTCGTATCGGCGAGGGTGGGGACCCGCAACTCGATGTCGATGCGCTGAGGCACCGCCCCACCATTGGTCACGCTCGCGCACACCAGTTCGAGGCGGAGCGGATGGCTCACGGGCGGCGCCACGCCCATCAGATGCGTCACATATGTGGGGAGCCACGTGTCCGCGCCGATGGGGAGCGTCCAGAGGCCGGGGAAGGACCAGTCGACGCGCACGCTCGACGCGGTGGCGACGCATACCCCACCCGTACAACGCTGTGCCGCCGAGCAGCTCGTGCCGCACGCGCCGCAGTTCGACCCGTCGCTGGCCACATCGACACAGCGGCCTCCGCATGACGACTGCCCCGTCGGACAAGCGGATTGACACGCACCGCCGACACACGCCTGCCCCGACGCGCACGCCCGTCCACACCCCCCGCAGTGGCTCGCGTCATGTGAGGGGTCGACGCAGCTCGCCCCGCAGGCCAGCGCGCCTGCCGCGCAGCTGAGCGCGCACCGGCCAGACACACATCGCTGCGCGCTCGGACAGGCGCGCGCGCAGTCGCCGCAGTTGGCGTTGTCGGAGGTCGGGTCCACACATGTCCCCCCGCAGATCGTCCGCGGCGAAGGACAACCGCTAGCGCAGGCGCCCGCGACGCATCCCTGGCCGGGGTCACACGCTCGCCCACATGCGCCACAATGAGCCGCGTTGCTTTGCAGATCGGCGCATGTGTCCCCGCACGCGCTCTGGCCCTCCACGCATAGCAACCGACACGCCCCCATGACGCACGACTGCGCGTCCGCGCAAACCCGCCCGCACGCCCCGCAGTTCCGCGCGTTCGTGAGCGGGTCGACGCACTGTCCCTGACAGGCCTGCTGCCCCGCAGCGCACATCGCGGCACTGGCCTCCCGCGCGTCGGACGAGCCCGCGTCGTCGAGGGACGACCAACCGCCCCCGCTCGGCCCACTTCCCATGCACGCCATCACGAAGAGCAGAGCCACACCCAGAAGCCGTTCCATCAATCTCATGTTCCCCTCGACGGTCCAACAACCCGTTGTTTGACACCGCCGGATTCGAAGCGCCGTCAGTGCCGCCCGATGCAACAGGAGGTCGGCGTCCCCGTCAAGGTAATCATGCGCCGACACGGGCTTCCCGACGCTGCCCTCCGAGAGCGCCAACATACGGGCGGCGCTGGACCGCGGCGCCGCGAGCTACACTTCCAAGGCGGCCGACATGCATGCCTCCTCTCGCGGGGTGTAATTCCCATTGCAAACGCCTACTTTTCGGTGAGTTCGAGGGGGGGTACGCTCGACGAGATCCCCGCGGATTCTTGAGGTCGACGGGGCCTCCGCGAGCATCGCGACGCCGCCTCACGCAAAATCCTCGGGGAAACCAGCCGTTCGGCCCATCGCAAGGGGAATCACACCCCTCTCGCGCCAATTCAGCAACACTGCGCGCAGTACCGCGACAGTCGACCACTTCAGCAACCCTGCGCGCCGTGCAGCGAGAGTCGACCAAACCTCCCGTATGCGACGCATCGGTCAGGCGATGGGACGACGGTCTCGACGCGGAGGGGCGCCGGATGCCTTTGCCCCCCAACGGGTGCCCCCACCACCGATCTCGCCTCCCGCGGACGCTCGAATCGGTCCCCCCACCACCGATTTCGCCTCCCACGGACGCGCGGATCGGTGGCCCCACCATCGATCGCGCCTCCCGCGGCCCCCGAATCGGTCCCCGCACCACCAACCTCGCCTCCCACGGACGTGCGGATCGGTGGCCCCACCACCGAGCTCACCCACCGTGAGCGCGCGGATCGGTCCCCCCACCATCGGTCGCACGTTCCAGCTCGGCGCGGTGGCGTGTCCGACCGTCGTACCACGCCTTGTTTTCAAGTGATTTGTCGTCGTCTCCCCCGGCGCCGCGGCGCGACAACGGGACGCACCCAGGCCGCGCGCCCGTCGGCGCCGCGCCGTACCAACCCCCCCGCATGGGAGTCCCACGATGAACGAACAGTGGAGAGTGAGTCAGACCTGCACCGCCCTCGGCGCGTCGCAGGCGAGCGGTGTCTGTCGCGCCCTGATGGTCACCTACGACAAGGTGGTCGCAGACAAGGAGCTCACGAAGGACGAGCGCGCCGGCGTGACGTGGCTGCTCGGCCCCGCCCGCGCGCGTCTGGCCGCGTCCGTCGAAGCGCTCGAAGGGGCGGTCGCCGCGCAGGAAGGGGGCGACGCGGAGGTCCAGCCCGCCCCGTCGTCCGCGCTCGTCGCCTACCGCACGCCGTGGCGGACGCTCCGCGACGGGCTCAAGCTGGCGGTGCGGGTCGAGAAGGAGACCGGCGCGTCTGGCGCGGCCGAGCTCGACGCGTCGGTGTTCGGCGGCGGCAACGGCATCCCCTTCCTGAAGGGCGCTCCCCACGCGGTGTGGACCGACGCGGGCAAGGCGATCGACACGCTCCGCGGAGAGGCCGCCACCGTCGTGCTCGCGCGCCACCACCTCACGGGCCACTTCGATCGCGTCCAGGGCGCGCACCTCACCTACGCGCGGGCCATCGGCGCGACCGGTTCGCTGGTGCCCGCGGCGGCGGTCGGCACCTCCGTGCGCGAGGCGCTGGGCGTCTGCACGGCGGCGCTCTGCGACTACGTCACCCGCGCGTGCGCGGTCGAAGACGAAGCGCGCCCTGGCTCCGCGCAGCTCCTGTCGCGGCTGCTCGCGGCGCTCGAGAGCGTCCCCCGCGTGCACGAGCGCGCGCCGAAGGCGGCCGAGAACGAGGAGACCGGCGACGAGGGCACCACCGACGAAGTGGCGAAGGACGACGACCCGCCCGAGAACGACGACGCCGACGCCGAACCCGAGGCGACGCGCAAGGTCGGCTGAGCCCCGCGGCGCCACCGACCCAACGAAGCGACACCGGGCGTCGGCGTCGTCGTTCTCGGGCGGGTCGGAGGACTCCGCCGCGAGGCCCCGATCGATGGCTTGCGACGCCGCCGCGGCGGCCTCGGCGCGCGTCGCGGGGTCAGTGATCGCGAGCGTGGCCCACCCCGCGGCGACGTGCAGCGCGAGGGGCGCGGTGGCCGCTCCTTCTTCCATCCAGTCGGCGGCGGCGTCGAGGCTCTCCCGCAGGCGCACCGGGCTCCGCGCGCCAAGCGCCACGCGGAGCTCGACGCCCCGAGCGAGCACACCCGCGGGGCGCGGGACGGGCGCTGCGGGGGGGTGCTGGACGGGCAGGGCCATCGGATGGCCTACACGCGGATGGCCTCGTCCGCGACGATCACGGCGTCGTCGCGGTCGCCCTTGGCCCACATCGCGCGGGCCTCGTCGACGAGCGCCTCGGCCACCGCCGCCTCGTCGCGCCCCGCCCGCGCCGCCGCGAGCCGCTCCTTCGCGACCTCCAGCGCCCGCCCGCCCTCGCGCTGCGCGAGGAGCCCTTGGATCTCTACGTCGGACATCGCCCATCCCCTCGGTCGAGGACTCTCGCCAGACCGGTCGGCCTCGTCAAGGGCGCGCCGTCGCGCGGACCGCTCAGGCGGCGAGCAGCTTCTCGCGAAAGAGCGCCAGCACCTTCTCCAGCGCCTCGCGCGTGGGCTCGCCGGGCGCGTCCACGAGGTCGCCCGTGAGGACGGAGTGACGCCAGGGCATCGGCCCCTCGGGGTGCCCGTCGGCCTGCTCGAGCTCCACCGCCACGAAGCCGTCGCCGAGCCGCGCGCGCAGGGACGCGAAGCGCTCCTCGGGGACGTACCGATCGCCCCGGAAGCGGAGCCCGAGGACGCGGAGCCCCTCCCGCGCGCAGCGCCCGGCGACCGCGTCGAGCGCGGCGTCGTCGCAGTCGACGGCGCGCCGCTGCCGCGCGGTGGCCGCGAGCGGCAGGGAGGGCTGCGACAGCACCGGGGCGATCACCCGCGCGTCGGCGGCCATGGCGAGGGCGAAGCCCCCCGAGAGGCACATGCCCACGACGCCCACGCCGGGGCCCCCGCAGCGCTCGTGCTCCTGCGCCGCCAGGGCGCGGAGCCACGACACCACGGGCGACGAGCGGCCGGCGGCGAAGAGGGTGAACTCGCGGCTCACGCACACCTCGACGAAGGTGCGGAGGCCGTAGAGGCCATCCACGCGACCGCCCGGGGTGGGGTCCCGCCCGGCCTCGCCGAACAGGTCGGGCAACACCGCCGTGCAGCCGAGCGCGACGACGCGGTCCGCGAAGCCGAGCACCATCGGGGAGATGCCGGGGACCTCCGTGATCACCAGCACCGCCGGGCCGCTCCCCTTGCGGTAGACGTCGTGCGCGGCACCGCCGTGTTCGAAGCGCGCACGGGAGAAGGTGGCGAGGTCACCGCGCGGCGCGCGAGGTCGTCCTGAGGGGCTCACGCGGGGCACGGAAGCACGAAAGCGTCACTGGGGTAAAGGGAGCGGCGGGGCCTCCGCGCCTCGGTCCTCCCTGACGTTCAGTCCAGCCCGAGCGAGCGCAGGCGCCGGAAGAGCGGGGTCTTCTCGAGCTGGTGCGACTCCATCCGCTGGAGGATGTCATCGAGCGTCCGCACCGCCTGCACGACGAAGGGCCCCTGGTTCAGCATTACGCACTCAGCGCGCTCGCCCACCGCCGCGTCGGTGACCTCCGCGCGCGACGGGAAGCCCTTGCGCGCAGCCGTCTCCAGCACCAGTGTGACCCACACCACGGGGGCGTGGGCGGCCTCACACAGGCACAGGATCTCCTCCTGGAGCTCGGCGAGGCGCGCGAAGCCGCACTCCACCGCGAGGTCGCCGCGGGCGATCATCACGCCGAAGGGGGGCGACGCATCGCCTCGAGCAGGAGCGCCGAGAGGTTCTCGAAGCCCTCGCGGTTCTCCACCTTGAGCACGATGCCCACCCGCTGCGCCTGACGGCGTTCGAGCTCGACGTGGAACGCCTCGACGTCCTCGCGCGTCCGAGCGAACGAGTGGTCGGGGCCGACCAGCCGGACGCGCTGCCCGAGCAAGAGCGCGTCGGCGTGCTGGGCGAGGAGGGTGCGCCCCGCGACGATACCCACCGGCGCCTCGGCGCGCGGGCGGGGCTCGCCGTGCCCGCGGATGCGATCGTGCGGTGGGCTCGCAGCACGCAATGCACCAAGGGGCGTCCGCGCGAGCGCATGGGTCGCCGCAGGACGCGGAGGCGTCGCGCGCCCCGCCACCGGTCGGCCGGCTGCTTGACGGGTGCGGAAGATGATAGGGTCGCCTCCATGCGGCTCGATCTGCGCATCCATGCTCTGCTCGCAGCGACGATCGTCGGAGCGACGCTCCTCGCCCCGTCGACCGCCTTCGCCAGCGGCGGCGGCCCCGGCCTCGGGGTCATGATGTCGGCGTTCCTCTCGCCCGTCGCGGCGCTGGCGGCGATCGTCTGCGGGCTCGTGGGGCGTTTCGCGGAGTCGCCGACGATCCGCCACCGCGTCGGGGTCGGCGCGCTGGCGCTGACGGCCCTCGTCGCGTTGCTCCAGGTGCTCCTCCTCGGGATCGACCTCAAGTCGTACGGCGTGGGGGCGTTTCCGACGAAGCTGGCCTGGCTCTGGGCCTTCGTCTCCATCGCGGTGAGCGGGCTGGCCCTCACCCTCGCCGCGAGGCTCGTGCGAGGGTAGCGCCCCACTCGCCGTCGTGGCCCTCGCGGCGCGACGGCACGCCGGGGCGAAAGCCCTGAGGTGTTGGAGCGCGGACGCGGCCGTGCATCGTGGTGGCGCCGCAGCTCCCCCCCGGGGAGACCTGGGGTGGGAGCTGGTACGGCGGTGAGACCGCGGCTCAGCGTTGGCTCGTGACCCTCACCCGCGCGCTCACCGCGCGGCGCAGCGTGGACCCGCGGCGGGTGTACGGCGTGGGATTCTCCATGGGCGCCATCGGGCTGTGGGACATCCTCGTGCGCCAACCCGACCTCTTCGCCGCCGCCGCGCTCATCGCGGGCGACCTCGACGTCACCGCCGCCTCGTCCCTCGTCGGCTTCCCGCTGTGGGCGGTGCGCGGTGGGCGCGACACGCTGGTCCCGCCGCAGAACGCCCGGGCCTTCGCGGCGCTGGCGACCGCGCGGTGGTGCCCGCGACCGCGCCGATGCCCTGCGGGGTCGCTGCGGGTCCCACGACAGCAACACCGCACGACGTGCCGCCAAGCTGTGCACGCACGGGAGGTGTGTGTACAGCCGCGCGGTCCGTTGTGCAGGGTTGCTGTCGTGGTGTCGGAGGCGACGGGCGTTGTCTGCCCTGTCGATCCCCCCGCTGCCCAGCGGCGCGCCGTGCGAGCCCGCGCCGACCGCGTGCGGCGTGACGACACCGACGCGTGGACCGCGGACGACGCCGGAGGGCGGGGGCCTGGACGCGCGGCGCCCGCACCGCCACGGGAGTCACCTGGGCGCAGGGCCCCGGGTCACCGACGCGACGCTTCGAAGGTCGCGTTGACCGCGCAGTAGGCGGGGCCGCCGGGGCGGTTGAAATCCAGCCGCTGCTCGCCGCGCAGCGTCGCCCCGTCCAGCACCATCGCGATCACGCTGCTGCACACGATGAACGAGCTCCCGCAGTTGCAGCGCGCGGTGACCATCGTGCCCGACGCGGTCGCCTCGCAGTCCGACCCGTTGATGCTCACGGTGGCGTCGCCCCCACGGACGGAGACCGCCATGACGGCGTAGCTCGTGCGGGCGTTGTCGGCGCAGACGGGGTTCTCCGTGCCGCCGTCCTCCGGCATGGGCATGTTGGCGCCGATCGCGCGGGAGGCGCGCCACGAGGTGACGCGCCAGTCGCCGTCGAGGCCGCCGGAGGCGTCACCCGGCACGTCCGGCGTGGCGCCGATCTCCGCGGCGTCGCCCACATCCCCGGGCACGTCGCCGACCGGCGTCGGTGCCATCCCCGGCGCCGGGGAGCACCCGACGACCGCGGCCACCGCCCACGAGAGAACCACCCCGACGAGACGCTTCTTGTTCATGACCGCGACGCATGTGCAAATCGAAGGCCGCGCGACACATCCCGCGCGACACATCCCGCGCGATCGCCTCGCCGACCACGCGCGGTGTTGCGGGCGCGAAGCAGGAAGGCGAGACGGGTGTTGCGTCCGCGCCCTACGCGCCCGAGGCGGCGCGGCACACCGTGACACACACCTCGCGGGGCTCGCCGAGGGCCGCGCGGGCGTCGCTCGGGAGCGTCCGACGCCCGCGGAGAGCAGGAGCATGGGGGAACGCCTTATCCCCCACAGCAGCCAACATCGACGACCCCGATACCACGAAATCTACGCGGCCACGGGCGCGCCGCGGGGGCGCATCTTCACGCTCCGCGCCGCGCGTGACCGCAGTACCATCGCCCTCCATGCGCTCACGAACGTCGACCCTCCCGCGCGCCGCCTGGGCGCTCCCCTGCCTGCTCGTCGCCGCGTGCAGCGACCCGGCGCCCGCGACCAACCCGTCTCTGGATGTCACCCCCCCCTCGGACGACGGCACCGTCACGCCCCCCGACGTCGCCCCCGACGTCGCGCCGGAGGCCGCCATGGACGCCGCACCCGACGCGCTCCTCGACGCGGCCGACGACGCCGCGCCCGACGTCGCCCCCGACCTCCCCCCCGCCTGCCCCGCGGGCCTCACGCAGTGCGGCGCCGCCTGCGTCGACCTCCAGCGCGACGGCCAGCACTGCGGCGCCTGCGCCATGCCCTGCGCCGCCGGCCTCACCTGCCGCGCGGGCGCCTGCGAGCTCGTGTGCCCCGGCGCGCAGGCCGCGTGCGCCGGCGCCTGCGTCTCCCCGATGACCGACCCGCAGCACTGCGGCGCCTGCGGCCGCGCCTGCGCCGCCGACCAGGTGTGCGCTGCGGGCGTGTGCGCGTGCCCGACGGGCCAGACGCGCTGCGGCGACCGCTGCGTCGACGCGCAGGCCGACGCCCGCCACTGCGGCGGCTGCGACATGGCCTGCGCCGCGGGGCAGGTGTGCGCCGCGGGGCGCTGCGAGACGCGCTGCCCGACCGGCCAGACGGTGTGCTCCATGACCTGCGTCACCACCGCGACCGACGCGCTCCACTGCGGCCGCTGCGCCAACGAGTGCCCCGCGGGCGCCCGCTGCGCCGCCGGCAGCTGCGCGTGCCCCGCCGGCCAGACCGCCTGCGGCGACGCCTGCGTCGACACCGCCGTGAGCCGCTCGCACTGCGGCATGTGCGGGCGCGCGTGCAGCGCGGCGGGCGGCACCGCGGCCTGCGTCGACGGCGCCTGCCTCGTGGTGGCCTGCGACGCCGCCCGCGGCGACTGCGACCGGACGGCCGCCAACGGCTGCGAGGCCGCGCTCGCCACCGACGGCCGCAACTGCGGCGCCTGCGGCAACGCCTGCGCCACGGGCATGTGCATGGCGGGCGCGTGCGTGGGCGCGCGCACCTGCGCCGAGCTCCACGCGATGGCCCCGACGGCGCCGAGCGGGCAGTACCCCCTCGACCCCGACGGCCCCGGCGGCGAGCCCGGCTTCACCGCGTACTGCGACATGACCACCGACGGCGGCGGCTGGACGTACCTCGCCACCGTCACCAACAGCGGCGACGCCGCCAACATGGGCAACTGGCTCGTCGCCTCGCCCTCGCCCAACAACTGGGAGTCGACCACGGCCTTCGGCACGCTCGACCCGACGGCCAACCAGGACTACCGCTCGGCGGCCTTCCACCGCGTGGCGGGCCAGGCCCTCATGGTCACGCACCGCAACCGCTTCCTGCTCCGCACGGACAGCGCCTGCCTCGGCAACAGCACCCTGCGCGACCGCTTCGCCCGCCTCGGGTGGACCTGCGGCGGCTCGCAGGACTTCTCCTCCGCCCCCGCGTGCACCAACGCCTGCGTCATCGCGCAGGCCACGCCGCAGACGGGCGACACCGCGCTCCTGGCGGGGACGGCGCGCACGCGGCTCTTCTTCAAGGCCGGCGAGGCCGACGGCGCGCAGGACACCAACCGCGACCGCGCGTACCTCTCCACCAACTACCGCGACAACGTCGACTACCCCACCGGCCTCGGCGCCTTCTGCAGCGGGTCGTCGTGCTCGCCCCGCACCGGCGAGGCCGACGTCAACGACCGCTCCGACGCCATCACCCCCTCGTCGGGCGCGGAGTTCTACGGCCTCTGGATCCGTTGACGGCCGCCCTCCCCCTCGCCGCGCTCCTCGCCCACGCGGGGGAGAGCGTCGCCCAGCCCGCGGTGACCGTCGCCTCGCCCTCGCCTCACTCCCCTGCGGCGCGGGCTTCGAAGCCGGCATCGCGGCGCTGCGCGACGAGCGCTCCGCCGGCGCCCTGGGGCACTTCGAGCGATCGTACCGCGCGCGCCGCGTGGCCTCCGTGGCGCTCAACCTCGGGGTGACGCTCCGGAGCCTCGGGCGCCTGCTCGAGGCGCGGCAGCGGCTGCGGGAGTTGCTCGCGCTCGCGACGCCCCCGCAGCACGCGCAGCACGACGCGGAGGTCGCGAGCTACCTCGCGGTCATCGAGCGACAGGTCGGGCGCGTCCATGTCACGGGCGTCGAGCCGGGGGCCTGCGTGGTCCACGTCGACCAGCGGCGCGTCCGCCTCGACGGCGGCGGCGAGTTCGAGGTCGACCCGGGCGAGCACGTGGTGAACCTCGAGCCCGACGGCTAACCTCCCCGTGCGCCACTTCAGCAACTCCGCGCGCCGTGCAGCGAGAGTCGACCGAACACCCCTTGTGCGACGCATCGGTCGGGCGGGGTCTTGACGACGAGGGGCGTTGAACGCCGTATCCCTTCGCGAGCACGCAATGACGTTCGAGCGGAGGCAGCATGGGACGGCGATCCTACCGACCTCGTGCTCCGCCAGAATGGCGCGATGGTGCGCCCGACCCCGTGGCGCCCGCCGCCCGGCCCCGCCGCCCGCGCGCCCCATCGCCTCCTCGATGGGCCCTTCTGACGCGGCGCCGCGATCTCCTACCGCGCCTTCGCCGCCTTGCGCTTCGGCGCGCCGAACACGTCGCCCTCCGCCTTCGCCGTCACCGCGGACCGCAGCCACCG
>JBILLV010000567.1:0-3910 GCA_044375895.1 Polyangiales bacterium
GGTTGCCCGGGCCAGGGGGATTGACCACCACCGCGCCATTGCCGGGCCCCGGCGGATTGCGGACGACCACGCGGCCAGGCCCAGGCGGGTTGATCACCACGCGCTGCGCGAGCGCGGCACCCGGGAGGAGCCCGAGCGCGACGACGAGAGAGGCGAACACGGCGTGCTTCATGCCCCCCGTGATACCACTGTCGGGGCGCGGGGCGGTATCCCCCTCGCGCGCCCTGGGGTGTCTCGAAGGCTCACACCGCGATCGCGGCCAGCACGGCTTCCAGCACTGTACGGCGCTGGGGTTTGAGCTGCGGGAGGGCCTCGGCGACGGGCCACCACCGGGCGTCGCGCAGCTCATTCGCCTGGAGCAGCAGCGTGGCGCCCGGGTCGGTGAGCGTCGCCGCCAGGTAGCGGACGGCGAGGTTGCCCTTGTCCGAGCGCTCGTCGAAGTGGGGTGACTCCCGCAGATCGAGCTGGAGGCGCATGAGGCCCGTCTCTTCGAAGAGCTCGCGGAGGGCGTTGTCGAGGACGGACTCCCCGCGGTTGCGCTTGCCCTTGGGAAAGCCCCACTGCCCCTGCGGCGTCTGCACGAGCAGACACTCGACGGCCCCGTCGTGACGACGGAGAACGACCACACCCGCGCAGGGAGGCGGCGGGGGAGGAGGGGCGGAGGAAGGCAAAGGGAGGGGGGTGGGAGCGCGGGCAGCGCGAGGGCGCTACCCGCGGCGGGGTGTCACTTCTTGCCGGTGCCCTTGCCAGCCGCGCCCTTGCCCTTGCGGTCACCAGAGTGACCGTGGAAGGTGCGCGTCGGCGCGAACTCGCCGTACTTGTGACCCACCATGTTCTCGGTGACGTACACGGGGACGAACTTGCGCCCGTTGTGCACCGAGACGGTGAGGCCCACGGCGTCGGGGGTGATGGTGCTGCGCCGCGACCAGGTCTTGATGACCTTCTTGCTCTTGTCCGCGGCCGCCGCAGCCACCTTCTGCTGCAGGTGCAGGTCGATGAACGGACCCTTCTTCAGTGAACGAGGCATCGCTATCAGCCCTTCTTGCCGCGGCGCTTGACGATCATCGCGTCGGTGCGCTTGTTGTGCCTGGTCTTCTTGCCCTTGGCGAGCTGGCCCCACGGCGAGCAGGGGTGCCGGCCGCCCGAGGTGCGCCCCTCGCCGCCGCCCATGGGGTGGTCGACGGGGTTCATCGCGACGCCGCGGTTGTGCGGGCGCCGCCCGAGCCAGCGCGAGCGCCCGGCCTTGCCGATGGTCACGTTCGCGTGGTCGAGGTTGCTCACCTGTCCGATGGTGACGCGGCAGTCGAGGTGGATCTTGCGGATCTCCCCCGACGGCAGCCGCACCTGGCCCCACTCGGACTCCTTCGCGATGACCTGCGCCGCCGAGCCGGCCGACCGCACGAGCTGCGCGCCCTTGCCGATCTTGAGCTCGAGGTTGTGCACGATCGTCCCGAGGGGCACGAAGCGGAGCGGCATCGCGTTGCCGGGCTTGATGTCGGCGTTGCGGCTCGACACGATGGTGTCACCCACCTTGAGCCCGTCGGGCGCGAGGATGTACGCCTTGAGGCCGTCGACGTAGTGCAGCAGCGCGATGCGCGCCGTGCGGTTGGGATCGTACTCGAGCGCGGCGACGCGGCCCGGGATGCCCACGCGGTTGCGCTTCCAGTCGATGACGCGGTAGCGCTGCTTGTGACCGCCGCCGCGGAAGCGCGACGTGATGCGGCCGTAGTGGTTGCGGCCACCCGTGGAGGTCTGGTGCTCCGTGAGCTTCTTCTCGGGAGCCTTCTTGGAGAGCTCGGCGAAGGAAGAGACGGTGTAGTACCGCCGCGCCGGGGTCCTCGGACGAAATGTCTTGAGTGCCATTGGTGGGTTCTCTACTGCGCCTCGAAGGCCGCGATCTTGTCACCCTGGCGGAGGGTGACGATGGCCTTCTTCCAGTTCTGGGTCTTGGCGTAGCCGCGGCCCATCCGCTTCATCTTGCCGCGCACGACCATCGTGCGGACGGCGAGCACCTTGACGCCGAACGCGGTCTCGACCGCGGCGCGGATCTGGTGCTTGGTCGAATCGCTCGACACCTCGAAGAGGAACTGGTTGAGGTCTTCCTTGAGGGTCGTCCCCTTCTCCGTGAGGAGCAGGGGGCGCTTGAGGATCTGGGGGATCGAAGCCATGTGTCGTCCTCTTCCTAAACCTACGCGCTCAGGCGCTTCTCGAGGGCCCGCGCGGCGTCCTGCGTCAGCACGAGCGTGTCGTGGCGCAGCAGGTCGTACACGTTGACCCCCTCCGGCGGGAGGAAGGTCGCGTTGGCCAGGTTGCGCGTGGACAGCCGCAGCGACTCGTTGGTCGCCGCGTCCACCACCACCGCCGAGCCGGTCGACTTGAGCGTGTCGAGGGCCGAGGCCACCGACTTCGTCTTGATCGCGTCGACCTGCCAGGCGTCGACGACCTTCACCCGACCCTCCTTCACGAAGAGGGAGAGCGCGTGGCAGAGCGCGCCCGCGCGGACCTTCCGCGGCGGCCGGTAGCCGTAGTCGCGGGGCTTCGGCACGTGCACCTTGCCGCCCTTCGCGAAGATGGGCGCGCGGATGTTGCCGTGGCGGGCGTTGCCCGTGCCCTTCTGCTTGTAGATCTTCTTCTTCGAGCCCGCGACCGCCGAGCGGGTCTTGGCCGCGTGGGTGCCGGCGCGGCGAGACGCGAGCTGCGCCTTCACCACCTCGTAGAAGAGATCCTGGTTGATGTCGGTGATGCCGAAGACGGAGTCCGAGAGCTCGATCTCGCCCGTCTGCTCGCCCTTGATGTTGTGAACCGTGAGCTTCGCCATGGTAGGGGCCGTCCTCAGGACTTGATCTCGACGTCGACGCCCGCGGAGAGGTCGAGCTTCATGAGGGCGTCGAGGGTCTGCTGCGTGGGGTTGACGATGTCGAGGAGTCGCTTGTGCGTGCGGATCTCGAACTGCTCGCGCGACTTCTTGTCGACGTGGGGCCCGCGAAGCACCGTGTAGCGGTTGATCTTCGTGGGCAGCGGGATGGGGCCGGCGACGTCTGCGCCGGTGCCGCGCGCCGTCTCGACGATCTCCTTCGCTGCCTGGTCAAGCAGGTTGTGATCGTAGGCCTTGAGGCGGATGCGGATCTTGGTAGCGGCCATGAGTAGGTACGTCCTTCAGTTTGACAGCGGGTGTCAGGTCACTCGTGGATCTTGGTGACGACGCCGGCGCCGACGGTCTTGCCGCCCTCGCGGATGGCGAAGCGCATCTGCTCCTCGAGCGCCACCGGGGTGATGAGCTCGACGAGCATGGTGAGGTTGTCGCCCGGCATGACCATCTTCACGTCTTCGGCGAGCTTGCAGGTGCCCGTCACGTCCGTCGTGCGGATGTAGAACTGGGGGCGGTAGTTGGTGAAGAACGGGGTGTGGCGACCGCCCTCCTCCTTTTTCAGCACGTACACCTGCGCGTCGAACTTCTTGTGCGGGAAGAGCGAACCGGGCTTCGCCAGCACCTGGCCGCGCTCGATGTCGTCCTTCTCCACGCCGCGGAGCAGGAGGCCGACGTTGTCGCCGGCCTGGCCCTGGTCGAGCAGCTTGCGGAACATCTCCACGCCCGTCACCACCGTCTTGCGGGTCGCGCCGAAGCCGATGATCTCGACCTCCTCGTTCACCTTGACGATGCCGCGCTCGATGCGGCCCGTGGCCACCGTGCCGCGGCCCTTGATCGAGAACACGTCCTCGATCGCGAGGAGGAAGGGCTTGTCGGTCTCGCGCTGGGGCTCGGGGATCCAGCTGTCGAGGGCGGCGCCGAGCTCGACGATCTTCTCTTCCCACTTGGCGTCGCCGTTGAGCGCGGGGAGCGCCGCGCCGCGGACCACGGGGGTGTCGTCGCCCGGGAACTGGTACTTGTTGAGGAGCTCGCGCACCTCCA
>JBILLV010000215.1:0-15648 GCA_044375895.1 Polyangiales bacterium
CCGCGCCTCGCTGCGAGTAGTAGATCGTGCCGTCGGGGCCGATGACGAGCCCTTCGCTCCCGCCCGGTCCGGCGAGCGACGGGCGGGCCGTGCCGCAGGGCGACGCGGGCGCGTCCATCGGCGTGGGGCGATCGGGCGCAGCGTCAGGCGCGGCGTCGGGGGCCGCATCGGCAGTCACCGGACGATCGACTGCGGCGTCCATCGCGACCGGCGCGTCCATCCCCATCGGCGCGTCGGGCCGCGGAGGCACATCGGCGGGCGCATCGAGCGGCGCCGGTCGATCGGCGACGACCGCGTCGGGAGGGCTGGTGACGTCAGGCGTCGCATCGGCGTCCGGCGTGACGTCCGCGCGCACGTCGTCGCCGACGACCGGCCCGTCGTCCGCCGCGACGGGCGCGTCGGCGGGCGGAGTGACGGGGGCAGGGTCGGAGCACGCCGCCAGGAGGCCGAGGAGGGAGAGTTGCCAGGGGGTGAGCGCGCGACGCATGGGTGCTGCGTCGCATCGCAGCGCGGCGCGGTCAAGCGGGCTCTGGCAGCGTCGCACCGCGCCGTCGTCAGCGCTCGCCGTCGAGGCCGTGCGCGTCGAAGTGCTCCGCGAGCAGGTCGAGGAAGGCGCGCGTGCGGGGGGCGAGGTGGCGGTCGCTCGGGTGCACGGCGTACATGGCGCCGCGGGGCGAGGCGTGCTCGGGGAGCAGCTCGACCAGCGCGCCGCGGCGCAGGTCGTCGGCGACGAGGAAGGTCGGCAGCAACGCCACGCCCTGCCCCGCGCGGGCGAGGTCGCGCACGAGGGGGTAGCTGTTGGCGCGCAACCTCGGGCTCACCGTCACCGCCACCTTCTTGCCCCGCGCGGTGAACACCCAGCGCTCGGGCTGCCGCCGCCCGCTGAACACCACCACGTCGTGCGCAGCGAGGTCGCGCGGACGCTTCGGCGCCGGGCGGGCGCGGAGGTAGGACGGCGCCGCGACCAGGCGCAGCGTGGCGTAGCCCAGGCGCCGCGCCACGAGGGTCGAGTCGCCCAGCGGCCCCGCGCGGATCGCGCAGTCGAAGCGCTCGTCGACGAGCGACACCATGCGGTCGGCGAGCACCAGCTCGACCCGCACCGCGGGGTAGAGCGCCGCGTAGCGGGCCAGCACCGGGCCGAGGAAGGCCTCCGCGAAGAGCCCAGGCGCCGACACCCGCAGCGTGCCCGCGGGGCTCCCCTTGCGCGCTCGGAGGGCGCCTTCGGCCTCGGCCAGCGCGGCGAGCGGCCCCCGCACCTGGGCGAGCAGAAACTCCCCCTCCTCGGTGAGCGTCACCGTCCGCGTGGTGCGCTGGAGCAGCCGCGCGTCGAGCTGGCCCTCCAGCGCGGCGAGGCGACGGCTCACGGTCGATCGCGGCAGCCCCGTCCGCTGCGCCGCGCCACGCACCCCGCCAGCGGCCACCACCTCGGCGAAGAGGGCGAGCAGCGATGGATCGGTTGTCCCGTTCATGGGACACAGTGTCTCCCGGTGTCCCGGTGCGCGGCAAGCGCGGGCGATCGATACTCTCGGTCGTACCGATGAACTCCACCTCCCCCGACCTCGACCGCCGCGAAATGATCCTGGGCGGCGCCGCGCTGCTCGCCGCCTGCGCGCAGCCCCGCGTCACCCGACCGCAGGAGACCGCCATGAACGTACGACCCATCCGCTCTCGCACCGCAGGCTCGGCCCACGGTTTCATCCGCCGCATGGTGAGCCCGGGCGACCTCGGGGCGAGCCTGAAGCCCTTCGTCTTCCTCGACCACCTCCAGAGCGAGCTCCCGCCCGGCGCGGGCTTCCCGTACCACCCGCACTCGGGCATCGCGACGCTGAGCTTCCTCCTCAACGCCGACGCCACGTACGAAGACACCACGGGGGCGCGGGGCCTGCTGCGCGCGCGGGGTCTGGAGTGGATGCAGTCGGGCGGCGGCGTGTGGCACGTCGGCAACATCCAGCCGAGGGAGCGGGTGAGCGAGGCGTTTCAGCTCTGGGTCGCGCTCCCCGCGGCCCTCGAGGAGGCGCCCGCGATGTCGATGTACGTCCCGCCCGAGGAGGTTCCGGTGGTTGACGGCGTCACGGTGATGCTCGGCGCGTACGGGGGCGCGCGGAGCCCCATCCCCGCGGTGGCCCCGATGAACTACCTCCACGCCGAGCTCGCCCGGGGCCGACGCTGGGTCTACGCGCCGCCGAGCGACCACGACCTCGCCTGGTGCTACGTGCACCGGGGCCAGGCGAGGGTGCAGGGCGAGGCGGTGTCGGGCGAGCTCGTCACCTTCGCCGACGGCCACGCGCCGATCGCCATCGAGGCGCTCTCCGACGCGGCCGTGCTCCTCGGCTCGGCGCGGCGCCACCCGCACCCGCTGGTGCTCGGGACGAGCTCGGTGCACACGCGCCCCGAGGCGCTCTCGGCCAGCCTGCAGCGCATCCGTGCCCTCGGCGAGGGGCTGCGCCGCGCGGGCCGCGTGTAGGGCTCAGGAGCTCGCCAGCACCACCAGGCGGTCGCCGGGGGAGAAGGTCACGCGCTCGCTCTTCTTCGGGTTGAGCTTGGGCGCGTGGCCCTTCTTCCCGTCCGCGATGTCGTAGCCGATGGCGATCTCGCCGCGGCGCCGCGCGGCCTCGACCACCGTGAAGAAGTCCACGCTCCGCCCGTGGGCCACGTACTCGCCGGCGTCCTTCAGGTAGATCTCCGCGCCGTCGGCGTCGAAGAGGTCTTCGAAGACGGCGCCGAGGTCTTTGTTCTCCGCGAGCTGGGCGAGGAGGAGGCTGACGAGGTTCTCGCTGACGATGAAGTCGTCGGTGCCGGTCACCTCGGCGAGCTTCTGGTTGCGCGCGTCGAGCATCTCGCTCACCACCGAGAAGCTGTCGCCGTGCTTCTCCTCGATGTCGCGCAGGTGGAGCAGCGTCACGAGCGTCACGGCGTCGGCCTGCTGCACGCCGAAGCGGTCAGCGTAGGAGAGCGTGATGACGTGCTGGAAGTTCATCACCGACGCGCCGTCGAGCACGCGGCGGTCGTTGATGTCGCCCTGCACGAGGGTCACCTTGTGGTTCACCAGCGGCTTCTCCAGGGCCGCGAGGTCCTTCTCGGGGGTGTCGTCGTCGGCGATGACGGTGAGCTCCGAGCCCGCCACCGCGTACTGGTCGAGCTCGCTCACCACGGTGGCGCCGCGGCCGTTCCACCCCAGGATGAGCGTGCGCTCGGGGGTGCGGGAGCCTGGCGAGGCCGTGCGGAGCACCGCGTCGTCGACCTTGTGGGCGCCGCCCGTCGCGCGGATCTTGTCGTCGTCCTCGGCGATCACCACCAGCGCGTCGCCCGCGGTGAGCGTGGTGTCCATCGGGGGGAGCAGCCGGGTCACGCCGTCGGCCCCGCGGAGCCCGAGCACGGCGGCGTCTTCGAAGGCGTCGAGGGCGGCGCCGAAGCTCTTGCCCACCAGCGCCGGGGCCTTGTGGAAATAGATCTCGTCGCCACCGAAATCGAGCAGCTCGGTGTAGATCGCCGAGAGCCCCGTCTGGCGGCAGGTCTGCACCGCGATGCGCGCGATCACGTCGCTCGAGAGCACCAGCTCCACCTGGTCGCGGCCCACCATGCGCGCGGGGACGCGGTTCTTCGCGTCTTGGATCTCGGCGACGATGTGGTGCTTGCCCTCGACGCGCGGCTTGTGGCCCACCAGCGCGAGCACGGTCTTGATGACGTGGACGTCCGGGTCGTCGGAGCCCTCCGGGCCGAGCACCACGATGGCGCGGGCGGTCTCCGGGCTCCCGATGTCGAGGTCGTCGAGGTCGATGGGGCTGCCGCTGCGGCACACCACGCGGGCGCCGCGCAGGTCGGGCACCTTCACCGCGAGCTCGTCCTCCATCTCCACCTTGTCCTTGTCGGCGAGCACGACGATCACCGAGCCGGGGTGGTTTCTCCCCGCCTCGCAGAGCTCGCTCACGACGGTGAACACCTGCGCCGACCAGCCCAGGATGAGCGTGTGCCCGTCCTCGATCACGCGGCTGCGCCCCTTGCGGAGGTCGTCGAGCTTGGCGCCGAGGCCGCTGGTGAGCACGCCGATGAGGGCGCTCACGACGAAGATGCCGCCGAGCGTCACCGCGAGCATCAGCGCGAGGTACAGCCGGCTCCCGTCGTCGCCGCCCACGGCGCCCGCGTCCATCGCGCGCATCGCGGCCATCCAGATGAGCGTGAGGAGCCCCGGGCGGTGGCCCTCGGCGTCCACGGGTGCCACCCCGAGCGAGTGGACGAGCCCGGCGCCGACGACGATGACCAGGATGGAGGCGAGCCCGAGCGCCCCGACCAGGGCGATGGGGCCGCGCGACATGAAGGAGTCGAAGCGGTAGCGGAGGCGGTCGCGGGTGGTGACGGGTCGACGCATGGTGGTGTGTATCGCCCGAGCGCGCGGGCGGAGGCAAGCGCGCTCCGCACGGACACCGCGTCGACGCGTGCACCGCGGGTGTCCCGGAATCGATCGGCTCACCCGCGCCGCGGGCGCGACGCGGGGGCTTGCGCCGCCGAAGCGAACGGGCTCCTACTCGCGCGATGAGCGTGAGCGCAGCGATCGAGCGAGCCGTCCGCCTCCGCGGCGGCGCCGCCCTTCACCCGAGGCCCGTCGTCGCGCCCCTTCGCGCGGTCGCGATCGGCGACCCGCAGACCTCGACGGACCGCTGGTTCGGCGCGCTCGCCGCCCACGGCCTCCTCGCCGACGACGGCTGGCTGCGCCCGGACGTGCGCCTCACGGCGATGGGCGACTACTTCGACTACCACGTCCCCGAACGCGAGCGCGCCCGCGAGGAAGGCGTTCTCATCCTCGGCTGGCTCGCGGCGCACGACGCGGCGCAGGTCACGCTCCTCGCGGGCAACCACGACCTCGCGCGGGTGATGGAGCTCGCCCTCGTCGACGACGACCGCTTCCGCGCCGCGGCCGACGACGCCGCCTCCGTCACCGCGCTCCCTCGCGAGCAGCGCGCGGCGGGCGAGGCGGGGTTCGCCATGCGCTTCCCCGAGATCGCCACGCCGGGCTACGCCGCGCGGGACTACAACGCCTTCACCGTCGAGCAGCGAGCGCTCGTGCAGCGGCTCCTCCTCGCGGGGCGGCTCGTGCTCGCCGCGACCGCGCCCGTCGGTGGTCACACGGCGCTGCTCACCCACGCGGGCGTCACGCGACGAGAGATCGCGCTGCTCGGCCTCGATGACCCGCGCCCCGAGACAATCGCCGCGGCGCTCCATCGCCGCCTCTCCGAGGCGGTCGCCGCGGTCGCGCAGGCGTGGCGCAGCGGAGTTCTCGCCCCGCTGTCGCTCGCGCCACTGCACGTCGCGGGCGGCGACGGGGAGGAGGGCGGCGGCCTGCTCTACCACCGCCCCGCCGACCCCGAGCGCCCGCGCGCGGACCCCGCCTGGGAGTACGCGGCCCGCGCCCCGCGCCGCTACGATCCGCGCGCCGCGTTGCCGCTCGGGCTCGTGCAGGTGATCGGTCACACCGGGCATCGCAAGGCCGCCAGCGAGATGCCACGCTGGGTGGCGCCCGACACCGACCACCGGCCGGGGGGCGTCCGGACGTTGCGCGTCACGCCCGAAGGCGACGTCACCTACGAGCGCGCCGTCCTCGCTCCCTCTCTGCGCGACGCAACGGTCTACATGATCGACCCGGAGATGCACTACGTGGCCACGCCGGGGGACGTCGCGATCCTCGATCTGGGCTGAGGCGACGGCGCGGCCGTACCGCTATGCGACCTGGATCACCGACTGCCCCCGCGCGTGCCCTTCGCCGACGTGCCGCAGGGCCTCGGCGACCTCCGTCAGCGGGTAGCGACGCTCGATGACGGGCTTCGCCTTCCCGGACTCGACGAGGTCTTTCAGGAAGAGGAGGTCGGCGGGGTCGGGCGCCATGACGAAGGTGCGCACCTTCTTGCTGGAGAAGAGCGAGCGAAACAGCACCGCCAGCATGCGGAAGACCGGCCCGAACCAGTCGCCCCCGCCGCCCGAGCACGGCACGTAGATCCCTCCGGGGACGAGCACGCCGAAGCAGTCGGCGAGCGGGCGGTTGCCCACCAGGTCGAGCATCACGTGGAAGCGCTCGCCGCCGACGGCGAAGTCCTCCCGCCCGTAGTCGATCACCGTGTCGGCGCCGAGGCCTCGCACCATGTCGGCGTTGCGCGCGCTGCACACCGCGGTCACCTCCGCGCCGAGGGCCTTCGCGATCTGGACGGCCCACGTGCCCACGCCCCCAGACGCGCCGTTGATGAGCACCCGCTGCCCCGCCACCACCCCGCGGAGCGCGATCAGCGCCGTGGCCGCCCAGGGCACCGCCGCGGCCTCTTCGAACGACAGGTTGGTGGGTTTCGGCGCGACGTGCGCCGCGGGCACGACGACGTACTCCGCGAAGGCCCCGTGGGGCGCCTGCCCGAACACCGCGTCGCCCGCTCGGAGCGTCGTGACCTTCGCGCCGACGGCCTCCACCCGCCCCGCCAGCGCCGCGCCGGGAACAGGGTGCCGCGGCCCCGGCACGCCGCCGAAGGGGCTGAGGCGGACGAGGTACGGCTTGCCCGTGACGATGTGATGGTCGCCGATGCTCACCGCCGCCGCGTGCACCCGCACCAGCACCTCGTCGTCGCCGGGCGTCGGCCGCGCGACCTCCTCGCAGGCCAGCACCTCGGGCTCGCCGTAGCGCCGGTAGACGACCGCGCGCATCTGCGGGAGGACGGCCTCGGCGGCGGTGGGGACGGGCATCTCATGGGCTGCTTGCATGGCGCTTCTCTCTTTGGTGGTATCGGCGTCTCCCCGCGCAATACTTACGCCGTAAGCTACGGCCGCGCCCCCACCCTGTCAAGCGAGACTTACAGCGTATGTCACCCCCCGGAGGTCCCAAGCGTAAGATGGCGAAGAAGGCTGGGAAGAAGGCCCCGCGGCGCGAGCCCTTGAGCCCGGAGCGGGTGCTCCGCGCGGCGCTGGAGCTGGCCGACGCGGGCGGCCTCGACGCGCTGTCGATGCGCCACCTCGCGCAGGCGCTGAAGGTCGAGGCGATGTCGCTCTACAACCACGTCCCGAGCAAGGAGCGCATCCTCGACGGGCTGGTGGAGCTGGTGGTGGCGGAGATCGAGGCGCCGACGGCGGGCGGCGACTGGCGGGAGGCGATGCGGCGGCGCGCGCGCTCGGCCCACGCGGCGCTGATGCGCCACCGGTGGGCGACGATGCTGTTCGTGTCGCGGCTGAACGTCGGCCCCAACATGCTGCGCTACGTGGACGCGACGATCGGCTGCCTGCGCGCGGCGGGCTTCTCGTACCCGATGGCCGACCACGCGTGGACGGCGCTCGACGCGTACGTCTATGGCTTCACGCTGCAGAAGCTCCACTTTCCCCTCGACCCGGCGCAGTACGCGCCCGCGGCGGCGCAGTTTCTCCCGCTCATCCCCCCGGAGCGCTTCCCGCACCTCCACGGCCTTTCGCAGGAGGTGATCGCGGGACGTCACGACGGGATGCACCACCTGGAGCTGGGGCTCGAGCTGCTGCTCGACGGCCTCGAACGGATGCGGACGGCGGGCTGAGCGCGCTGGACGTCACCCGCGCGATGCGCCAGACTCCTCGGCGCGGAGGTGGCGTGATGAGCGTGACGGCGATCAAGATGAACGTGGTCTGCGAGGACTCGAAGCACAAGGTGGCGCCGATGGCGCCGGACATGTGCATCACGCCGGCGGCCCCGTCGCCGCTCCCGCTCCCCTACCCGATCATGGGGACCTCTTCGAAGCTCAGCACCGGCACCGAGAAGACGAAGATCAACGGGAAGAAGGTGCTCAACGCGAAGGGCAAGGTGAAGAAGGTCAACGGCAACGAGGCGGGCACCCAGAAGGACGTCACCTCGTTTACGACCGGGGGCACGGCGTGGCCGCTGCCGGTGCCGGCGGTGATGGTGCTCTTCGAGGGGGCGCCCGTCAGCATCACGGGCAACCCTGGCTTCGGCAACGACATGTGAGCGCCCGCGGCGGCCTCAGGGCTCGTCGTCGTCGGTCTCCGGGGGATCGAAGTAGCCCGCCGTCACCTCCCAGGGCGTCGGGTCGTCGGCCGCGAGGGCCGCGAAGGTGTCGACCCACGTGCCATTGAACTCCACGCCATCGACGGTGTGGGCGATGACGTTGGGGCACGCGATGAGGAGCCCGGTCTCGGGGCGCGCGTCGAAGCCCAGCGGCATGAGCTTCGGCTTCACCGGCACCAGCGCGTCGCGATCGAGCCGCATGAGGCCGCTCAGCGCGGCGCCGACGTACACGGCCTCGCCGCGCTTCGCGACGCAAGGGAGCATCTCGTCGGTGGTGAGCACCGTCGCCCAGCCGTGGGTCGACCCCTCCAGCAGCGTCATGCCCGCCCCCGCGGCGTACATCTCGTCATCACTCACCACGTGCACCGCGCTCAACACCGCGCGCGTCGGCGACGGGACGCGCGACCAGCGGGCGCCGTCCCACCGCGCGATGAGGCCGTGGTTGCCCACCGCGTAGAGCCGGTCGCGCTCAACGCCGTGCACCGCGAGCACGTGGCCCGGCGAGGGCAGCTCGCTCCAGCGGGCGCCGTCCCAGCGGTGCATGACAAACTCCCCGGGGCGCGGCGCGAGCCCCCACGCGAGCACGAAGTCGTCGTCGAGGCCCCACACCCCCCGCGTCACGCCGGGCAGCGCGTCGACGCGCCACGGGGAGGTGCCGCGCGCGGGGTCGAGGTTCATGAGGACGCCGCGGGTCGGGTCGGCGACGAAGACGTGGCCGGAGGGCGAGCGCCACAGACCGAGGATGAACCCGGGCACGCGCCAGAGCACGTGCGCGCGGGTCCCCTCGATCTGGAGCAGGTACGTCTCGCTCGCGTCGCGCTGGAGTCCGATGCGGGTGTCATAGCGGACGCCGAGGGCGTGACAGTCGACGTGCGACGGCCCCGACGCGTGCGTGAACTCGTAGGCGATATGCTCTGGGGCGGTCACGAGATCGGCCCCGAGTTCGCGGCGCCCGACGCGCCCGGCGATGGAGACCAGGGCGGGGGGATGGTCCCGTTGCCCTGCGGGTTGGGGTTGGGGAGACCGCCGTTGAGTCGCTGGGCGTCGTTGTAGCGACACTCGGCGTTGTTCGATCGGTTGATGCGGTCTTGCACCTTCGCCCGCCGCCCACGGTTCTCGGGCGTGTCGGCGAGGCGGTCGCGCTGCGCCTGCTGCTGCGCGCGGTACTCCGCTGGCGTCGCTGCGGGCGTGCCACCGCCATGGAAGTTGCCGCACGCCTCGTCGTGGTAGGCGGCCTCACGGTCTTTGCAGTCCTGGATCATCTGCTGCTCGGCGAGCTTGCGGAAGTTGTTGATGCACTCGACCAGGTCGCTCGCGTCGATCGCCGCTGGCGCACCGGACGCGGCGACGTTGGGCGTGCTCCCCTGGACGCCCGCCGCCAGGGATGGACTCCCATCGGGAGATGTCCCTGGAGGCGCCTGACCGCTCCCCTGCGGCGCAGACGTGGTGGGCGGGCACTGATCCTGGAGCCGCGGGACGGTGCGGAGGCGCGCGTCGGCGTCCGCGCCCATCTGGCCGCGGGGGTAGGTGTCGCCGGGCTGGAGCCCGCGGTTCGCGATCGACTGTTGTTCGTGCGCCTGCATCATCCCCTCCTCCGTGCTGGTCTGGTTGCCGCCGCCCATGAGGGGCATCGCGGGGGCGCGGCGGCCGTCGTAGCCCGGGACGAGGGTCGCGCAGGGGTCGAAGCGCCCGAGGCCCTGGCGGAAGAGCGCGTCCTGCTGGAGGTGCGAGGCGCTGCTCTGCGCGAGCATGCGCTCGTTGGGGGTGAGGGGTGTGGTGCGGGTGCCGTTCTGGACGGCCTGAGCCTCGCGCTTCGCGGCGTCGCAGCGGCGCTTCACGTGGTCGTAGCCCCCGAAATCATCTTCGGTGAGGTCGGCCTTCGCGAGCTGCTCTTTGCAGAACGCGGAGAACATCCCCGACGCGCCCGCATCGAGGAATACCACCGGGACATGCGGAGGCATGGAGAGGTAGCGATACCCCGCCCCGCCGCCGCGAGCTACCGGATTCCGCCCGCCCTTGCGCCGCCCCAGAGCGCCGTGGTGTCGTCGCGGCCTGTGCGACCGCTGCTCCCCGTCCCCCCGATCGTCCTCCGCGACGCGCGCGACGTACGCGTGGCGCGCGCCGCGCTGGGCCTCACGCTCTACGTCGACGACGCGCTCCACTGGGCGCGCGAGGGCGCGGCGGCGGCGCTGCGAACCTTCGGCGCGGCGGCGTCGGGACGCCTGCGCTGGTACACCACGTCGGCGATGGACACCTGGGACCGCTGCGAGAGCGACACCCTGGCGCGCCTCGCGGAGTCCCTCACGCTGCCCTGGGGGAGCGTCGCGCCGCGCCACTGCTTCGAGCTCCGCGTGGCGGACGACACCGACGCGCCCGCGCTCGGCTTCAGCTACCGCGAGGTCGACGCGGCGCGACGCGGCGGCGCCGGGTGGCTGCAGATCGTCCTGCCCGACGACCACGACCCGAGCGACCTCCTTCACCTCGCGCTGGAGCTTGGTCACGCGCACCCCTTCCTCGGCGGCGTCGGCGGCTACGTCGCGGCGTGGAATCGCGACCAGCGGGCGGCCGCGTTCCGCGCGATGCGGGCGTGGTGCAAGCGATACGTGGGGATGGACGTGCAAGACCCCGACGCGATGTCCTGGCGCGCGCGCGCCGCGCTGCCGGGCATCGGGTGGCTCACGCTGCTGGGCCCGGGGCTCCTCCGCGCGCTGCCGGGCGCGTGCGACCTCGCGGCCCCCTGGCACGAGCCCGTCGCCGTGATGCCTTTGACCCACGGGACGCTCGTCCGCGCGGGGGAGCGACCGACGCTGGGCGACCTCAACGCGCTCGTGTACCCGGCCGCCTACGCGGAGGTCGCCCACCGGCTCGCGCCGCTGCTCCCCGCCGACCCGCGGCCGTTTCCGCAATGGGGCGACGACGCGAAGGAGACGGCCGCGTGGGTGCGCCGCTTCGTCGCGCCCGAGGGCTGGTCGTAGCGGGCGCTTCCGCGCTCCCATCGCACGGTGAACGGTGCGAAGCTCCGGCCTTGAAGTTCACCCCGCGCGCGAGCGGAGACGATGCGCATCACCAACCACACGCCCTTCCCGATGCTCTGCTACGAAGGGCGCGGCATCCACGACGCCCCCTTCGACACCGTGGTCGTCCGCGTCACGCTCGACCTCGCGCACCACCGCGTGCTCCGCCTCGCGCAGGAGCAGACGCCGCTCGCCTTCAAGGACGAATACGTCGGCGAGCCCGTCGCATCGAGCGTTCGCACCGAGAGCGACCTCGCGCCCGCCAAGCCCACCGCGGACATCCTCGTCGTCGGGACGGCCCGCGCGCCCGGCGGGGTCGCCTGCCCCGCGTGGCCCGTCTCCGTCACGGTCGGCGCGGTGGAGAAGCACCTCCGCGTCACCGGCCCGCGCGCCTGGGTGCGCGGCCCGCGCGGCTACACGCTCACCGACCCGGAGCCCTGCGCCGAGGTGCCGCTGCGCTACGAGCTGGCCTTCGGCGGCGTCGCGAACCGTGATGACCGTGAGGTCGCATACGAGCCCAACCCGCTCGGCGTGGGCTTCGTCCCCGCCCTCGCCGACGAGCGACGCGAGCGCATCGAGGCGCCGCGCATCGAAGACCCGCGCGACCCCGTCACCGAGCTCGGCGCGTCGCACCGCCCCGAGGGCTTCGGGGTGTGGGGGCGCACCTGGGCCCCGCGGCTCCAGCGCGCGGGCACCTACGACGAGGCGTGGCGGCGCGAGCGCTGGCCCTTGCTCCCCCTCGACTTCGACTTCGCCTACTGGAACTGCGCGCACCCCGACCTCATCGCCCCCGCCCTCCTGCGCGGCGACGAGGCGGTGGCGCTCGCGGGCTTTCACCCCGAGGGCGAGCGCCGCTTCCACCTCCCGGGGCACGAGGTGTTTCTGCTGCTGGAGCGCACCGAGGGCGAAGGGGAGTCGCACACGATGCCCCTCGACACGCTGGTGATCGACGTCGACCGCGCGAAGGTGGTCATGGTGTACCGGCGCGTGCTGCCGTGGCCGCGCCCGGAGTCGCTGGAGCTGCGCATGGTGTTCCGCGACCCGGCGGAGACCGAAGGCCGCCTGGGGGTGCCCGATGGCCGATGACAAAGAGCACGCCCGCCAGACCGGCGAGGCGCTGATGGTGTGCAAGTACCCCGACGTCTGCAAGTCGCCGGCGCTGCCCGTGCCATACATGATCGTGGCGAACTTCCGCGACTCGCAGCAGCTCGCGACCACCGTGAACGCCACCAGCGATCACACCTTCACCAAGGAGAGCTACATCCTCGGAGTGATCGGCGACGAGGGCGGCGCCGGGGGCGGCGTGTGCTCGGGCACCCACGCGGGCGGCGGCGCGTGCTGGGCGAGCGACTGGGCCCACAACGTCCGCGCCGAGGGCCAGCACGTCGTGCGAAACGGCGACCCCACGCTCATGAACGGCCAGCCGAGCAAGGCCGCGCCCAACACCCAGGGCACCGTCGTCTACACGACAGGGACGGCCCCCAAGGGCGGCGTCGACAAGGACGGCAAGCCCACCGCCGACACCAACCCCGGCATGCGCATGCGGGTCACCCAGTACGGCTACTCCGACGACCCGTACATGGACTCGAACACCCTCAAGGGGCTCGGCATCCAGAACCGCCGCCTCGAACCGGGCGTGTCGATGGCTCTCACGAGATCCGCGGCGAAGGCCCTCGGCGTGAAGCCCGGTGACTGGGTGAAGGTCGAGTACAAAGGGAAGGGCGGCACGCAGATTCGCCGCTACGACGACCGCGCCCCGCAGGCCGATCAGCGGGTCGACCTCTACAACCCGAGCGGGTTTGTGAAGGGCGTCGACGACTACGCCACCATCACCCGCATCCCGAACCCGTAGCGTCCAGGCGCTCGGGGAACAGCTCGCGCAGCTCGCGGTCGGCGCCGGGCGCGAGCACCGTGGCCTCCACCTCGCCCTCCGTGGCGGTCTCCCCCTCCGCGAGCCGCCGCGCCTTCACCTCGCCGCCGACGCTGCGCAGCGCCACGCGCAGCGCCGTGGTGGCCCCCCAGGTGCGCGGGCGCTGCGTGGTGATGACCGTCGGCGGCAGGGCGGCGCGCGCGATCGCCTCGGCGGGCGGCGGGGGCGGCACCGAGCGGACCGGCATCGGCGCCGGGGTCATGGACAGAGGGGTCTGCTTCAGCGCCACGCGAGCGAGCGGAGCGGGCCGGATCGAGGCCGACGTCGACGCGGTTTCGTCGACGACCGGCGCCGCGCCCGCGACGCCTTCCCGCGGCGACGGCGGGTTGGTCCGCTCCCGCAGGGCGGCGAAGCGACCGGTGGCCGCGCGGAGCGACACGGTCGGCACGTTGCTCGAACGGGTCGGGAGTTCGAGGTCGACGAAGTCATCGTCGGCCGAACGGGGCGGCAGGATCGAGGGGTCGGAGGCGAGGGTCGCGGCCTGCTTGGACAGGTCGAGGCCGCGCTCGTCGAAGCCGCTGTCGAAGGCCTCGTCGATCGCCTGGCGGAGCCACTTCATCGCGCCGCGGGTGTCTCCGCGGCCCCACATCGCGCGGCCGACTTCCAGCGCGACGAGGATGGGCTCGGGGTCGTTGGGGTGGTTCTCAGGGAAGGTCTGCATGGGAAACTCTCCCGAATCAACGGCGGCACCCCCGCGCGACTCAAGTCCGAAGGGTGCAGGGAGGGTGTCCGTCAGGGCACTTTGCGCGGCCGCAGGCGCATCGGGAGCGCCGGGCCGGGGCGAAGGGTGATCCCGCGCTCGGGCTCCACACGGGCGCCGGGGGCGAGCTCGAGGCGGTAGCGCTGCGACACCATCGCGAGGATGAGCTGGGCCTCCATCATCGCGAAGGTGTTGCCGATGCACACGCGGGGGCCGCCGCCGAAGGGGAAGTACGCGAAGGGCGCGCGGCCCTCGCTGCGCGCCGGCGTGAAGCGGTCGGGGTCGAAGGCCTCCGGGTCGTCCCAGAATTTCGGGTGGCGGTGCGTCGCCCACAGGCTCACCAGCACCTGCGTCCCCTTGGCGATGCGGTAGCCGCACACCTCGTCGTCGGCCTCGGCGCGACGGCCCGTGATCCACGCGGGGGGATAGAGCCGCATGGACTCTTGAAGGACGTTGCGGGTGAGCGGCAGCGCGGGGAGGTCGGCCAGCGTCGGGGTGCGACCGCCGAGCGCCGCGTCGACCTCGGCGTACATCCGCGCCGCCACCTCCGGGTGCTGCGCCAACAACCAGAACGTCCACGACAGCGCGTTGGACGTGGTCTCGTGCCCCGCGGAGAAGATGGTGACGGCCTCGTCGCGGAGCTGCGCGTCGGTCATCCCCTCGCCGGTCTCCTCGTCCTTCGCCTCCATCAGCATCGCGAGGAGGTCGTGGTGCTCGCCGGGCGTGCGCCGGCGCGCCGCGACGAGCTCGGCGAGGATGTCGTCGACGACCTTGATCGACGCGAGGTAGCGGCGGTTCTCGGGGGTGGGCCAGGAGAGCGGCAGGTCGACGAGGCGCGTGATGCGGTCGTTGGTGTTGAGCGTCAGGAAGCTGATCGCGTCGCCCACCACGTCGGCCTCACCCGAGAGGTCTTTCCCGAGGAGCGTCTCGCTCGCGATGCGCATCGTGAGGGCCATCAGCTCGCGGTCGATGTCGCGCTCGGCCTCGCCCTGCGCGTCCCAGCGGGCGAGCATGTCCGCGGTGGCGCGGGTCATCGCGCCGGCGAAGCCCTCGATGCGCTGGCGGTGAAACGCCGGGGCCGCGATGCGCCGCTGCCGCCGCCAGAAGTCCCCCTCGGAGGTCACCAGCCCGTTGCCGAGGAAGAGCCGCATCTTCTCGTAGCCGCGGGTCTGCTTGGAGTAGTTCTTCGCGTTGGTCTGGAGCACGTGGCGCA
This sequence comes from Polyangiales bacterium, assembly GCA_044375895.1. Classification (GTDB taxonomy): domain Bacteria; phylum Myxococcota_A; class Polyangia; order Polyangiales; genus CAISKJ01. Next base: position 14,875 of record JBILLV010000215.1, read on the forward strand.
CGCCGTCGGGGTGCAGCACGAGCGCGAAGCGTCCGCCCGGCATGCGCAGCGACACCACGTCGCCGTAGGTCGCCGCCCAGCGAGTAAACTGTTGCAGCGGGTCGTTCTGGAAGACCCGCGCGTGCCCCAGGAAGGGGTCGCCCGGCGGCATCGGCGGGCTGCGCGGATCGATGGGCTCTGGACGCACCACCCGAGCCACCTTGCGGACGAATGAGCGAGCGCGGTCGACGATCATGGGCGCTCTCCCTCTACGCGCGCATCGCCCTGGAGACAAGCGCCCTTCTGTGCCACCGTCGCGCCGTGAATCCAGGGCTGTCCCCCGACCGTGACGCGCTCCGCGCGCGGGTGCTGACGCACACCGTGGAGGCGCGGCCGTGGCTGTGTCCGGAGATCCCGCTGCGGCTCATCACCCACGAGTGCCCGCTCTGGTACAAGAGCGAGGACGACGTGCTCGCGATGGGCTGGGACACGCCGTACTGGGCCTTCGCGTGGCCCGGCGGCCAGTGCCTCGCCCGCCACCTCCTCGACCACCCCGAGCTCGTGCGGGCGAAGCGCGTCATCGCCATCGGCGGCGGCGGCGCCATCGAAGGGATCGCCGCCCTCCGCGCGGGCGCTGCATCCGTGCTCTCCGCGGACATCGACCCGGTGGCGGGCGTCGCGGCGGAGCTCAACGCGGCGCTCTCGGGCGTCGCGCTCGCCACCACGGGCGACGACCTCGTGGGGCGCGCGCTCGACTGCGACGTGGTGCTGCTCGGCGACATGTTCTACGACGCC
>JBILLV010000568.1:0-3900 GCA_044375895.1 Polyangiales bacterium
CCCCGCCGCGGTACCTCCCCCCTCCCCCATGAGCCTCGACCAGCTCCGCTACTTCGTCGCGGTCGCCGACGCCGAGAGCGTGACCCGCGCCGCGGCGATCCTCCGCGTCTCGCAGCCGCCGCTCACCCGCCGCATCCGCGCCCTCGAAGACGAGCTCGGCGCGGCCCTCTTCGTCCGCCACCCGCGCGGCGTCCGCTGCTCCCCCGCGGGCGCGGCGCTGCTCCCGAAGGCGCGCGAGATCCTCCGCTCGGTCGACGGCCTCCGCGCGCTCTGCGCCGCGAGCCACCTCGACGACGACACCGACCCCGGCGGGGACGTCGACGGACGGGGATAGGCGACGCGTCAGCGCGCGATGGCGACGTCGAGCGTGAGGGTGAAGCCCGCCGCGACGCTGCCGGCGGCGCTCGGCACCTGCAGCGAGCTCCCGTCGCTGAACACGTTGTCCGTCGCGAGGCTCGTGCGGGCGAAGTTGGCCACGCTCGCCTCGTAGCCGGCGGTGGGGTACGCGGCGCTCGCCACCGCGGCGGGGATCGCGAGCTGCGACGTCGCGATCGCCCCCCGCCCCCCGGTCGCCGTCGCCGCGCTCGCGAACACCTCGAAGTGGATGTGCGGGAAGCGCCCGTCGTAGCAGCCCGGCACGATGGTGGTGAAGGTGACGGTGCCGTCGGCCTCAGACACCTGGACGCCGCGGAGGTAGTTCTGGTCGGTGACGCCCGCGGAGTAGAGCGAGTAGCGGCCCTGGCGGTCGGCGTGCCAGAGGTACACGGCGAGCCCGGCGAGCGGGGCGCAGGAGGCGTTGGTGTTCTTCAGGCGGAGCACCACGGTGAGGGGGACGCCCTCGGCGGTGCCGGTCATCCCCGCGAAGCTCGCGCGGATGTCGCGGCGCACGACGCCCGTCGCCGTGAGCGCGTTGGGGCCGTTGGTGCCGTCCCCCGGGTAGGGGCCCGCCGTCTCGTTGGGGATCACCGCGCAGGTGCCCGACGCGCTGTCTCCGGCCCCGAGGGCGTCCGTCGGCGCGGCGTCCGCGGCCGCGTCGGCGCCGTTCGCCGCGCTCGTCCCGCACCCCACCAGGGGGACCATCGCGGCGCCCACGAACCACCGGAGCGCGTCGCGTCGGCTCGCCGCGATCCGGAGGAGGTCGCGCGACAGCCCGCCGAAGTCGTCATGAGGAAGTTTCATGCTGTGAGCTTGCGGGGCCCCGCGCGTGTGCGCCGTCGCTGGTGTGTGGGGAAACGTTGCGTTCTGTTGTCACCCGCGACGCCAGCAGCGCCCCGAGCGCCGACACGCCCGCCGCCGCGAGCGCCCACGACGACAACCACGCGTGACCGATCAGCGCGCCCGCCACGATCGGCGCCACCACCTGCGCCACCGACATCAGTGACTGCGCGAGGCCCAGCACGAGGCCCTGATCGTCAGGCCCCGCGGCGCGCGTGACGAGGCTCGTGAGCGCGGGGCGCAGCGGCGCGTTGCCGAGGCCCATCAGCGCGATCACCACCCCGAGGTGCGGCGGCGCGTGGCTCCACGCGAGCACGCCCAGCCCCAACGCCTGGAACACGAACCCGAACACCACCAGCGGCCCCTCCCCGAAGCGCCCCACCGCGCGCGCCACCAGACCGCCCTGGAGAATCACCCCGAGGAGCCCCGAGCACGCGAGCGCGTAGCCCACCTCGCGCGGCCCCCAGGGTGCGCCCGCCGCGGTGACGAAGCGCCGCTCGGCGAAGAGCGCGAAGCCCGAGGTGAAGAGCGCGAACGACATCCCGAAGAGGAAGTACTGCACGAGGCGCGGGGCGAGCTTCGGGTCACGCAACGGCCGCGCGTACACCGACCAGTCGAGCAGCCCGAGGCGGCGCTCGGTGGGCGGGTGCGGGGGCTTCTCGCCACGAAGCGATCCTTCGGGGCGCGGCGGCACATCCGCGGGCGACGGGAGCAGCAGCAGCGTGAGCACGATGCTGAGCGCCGAGAGCCCGGCGGCGCAGTAGATCGGCAGGCGGACGTCGCGCGCGGCGAGCACCCCCGCGGCGGCCGGGCCGAGGAGGAAGCCGATGCCGAAGGACACACCGATGACGGCGTAGGCGCGGGCGCGGCGCTCGGGCGGGGTCACGTCGGCGATGGCGGCCTGAGCGACGGTGAGGTTGCCCGCGGTGATGCCGTCGAGGCAGCGGGCCACGAACACCATCGCGAGCGTCTCGGCCCGCGCCAGGAGGAGGAAGCCCGCGAGCGTGCCGAGCTGGCTCACGACGAGGACAGGCTTGCGGCCGACGCGGTCGGAGAGGTTGCCGAGGAACGGGCCCGCCACGAGCTGGCAGAGCGCGAAGGCCGACACCAGCAGCCCCACGTCCGCGGGCGTCGCCCCGAAGCGCTCGGCGTAGAACGGCAGCAGCGGGACGATGAGCGTGAAGGCGAGGACGTCGACGACGACGATGAGGAAGATCGCGGCGAGGGGCGAGCGCATGCGCCCCGGTGAGATGCCACGACTGGAGGGGGGAGCGCGTCAGGAAACGCGCGGGAGGGGCGCGATCAGTGCGCGGCGGAGGCGGGAGCGTCGGTGCGGGGGCAGCCGCCGGTGCGGGCGCCGCCGTTGGCGCCGCCCGTGGGCGTCGACGACGAGGTGCCGTCGGGCGCGGGGTCGGTGACGATGAACATCACGCGGCGGTTCTCCGAGCGGGCCGCGACGAGGGCGCTGCCGGTGAGGCCGTCGATGGGGCGGCGGGGCTGCGACTCGCCGTACCCGCGGGCCTCCAGGCGACCCTCCTCGACGCCGTGGGCGATGAGCCAGGCGCGGACGTTGTTGGCGCGGCGCTGCGACAGGTCGAGGTTGTACTCGTCGTTGTTGGTGTCGTCGGTGTGGCCCTCGATGCGGACGCGGTGGATGTACGTGGCGGCGCGCAGGGCGTCGACCACGGCGTTGAGCACCGGCTCGCTGCGCGACAGGATGCGGTCGCGGTCGATGGCGAAGTACACCGGCTCGAGGATGCGCAGGACGCTGCCCTCGACGACCACGCGGCCCGGGCAGCCGTTGCGCTGGGCGTTGGTGGACGGGGCGCCGGGCTCGTCGGGGCACGCGTCGGCGTTGTCGGGCACGGTGTCGCAGTCGCGGTCGGGGATCGGGCAGCCGGGGCGCGCCGGGTCGGGCTGCGGACCCTGCGGCGTGGTGCGGCACACGTCGGTGCGGTTGAGCACGCCGTCGTGGTCGTCGTCGCCGTCGGGGCAGCCGCGACGCTCGGGGTCGGGGTTGGGGCCCATCGGGACGTCGACGCACTGGTCTTCGTCGTCGAAGACGGTGTCACCGTCGCGGTCACCGCGGGGGCAGCCGCGGCGCGAGGGGTCGGGGTTGGCGCCCTGGGGCTCGGTGACGCACTGGTCGTCGGGGTCGAAGACGCCGTCCTGGTCGGTGTCCATGAGCGGGCAGCCAAGGCGGGCCGGGTCGGGGTTGGCGCCCTGCGGAACCGTCGGGCACTGATCGTCGCGGTCCTTGACGCCGTCGTTGTCGGTGTCGGGGTCTTCCGGCGGCGGCGCGGGGCGCTCGGCGGGGGCGTAGGCGACGTTGGCGAGGGCGCGCCACGTCGGGGTGCCGGCGCCGTAGGTGAAGCCCGGCCCGATGCCGAGGCCCACCTGGACGGTGTCGGCGATGAGGTAGTGGGCGCCGACGGTCCCTTCGACGTTGACGTGGCGCTCTTCAAACGCGTTGGAGAGCACGGTCGAGGCCCAGAGCTCCGGCCCGATGGTGAGCCGGTCGTCGAGGGCGACGACGCCGATGGCCGCGGTGGCGAACACGTCGTTGCCGATGCGGGTGCCGGCGATCTCGACGGAGGTCTGGCGGAAGTGGAGGCCGCCGCCGAAGCTCCAGCGGATGGGTCCGCCGCGGCCCGCGAGGGTGAAGTTGAGGCGCCCGCGGAAGCC
>JBILLV010000216.1:0-15606 GCA_044375895.1 Polyangiales bacterium
CGCGTGAAGGGCGGGGTGCGTCGCCAGCGCCTCCTCCCGCGCGAGCCCGTCAACGTCCGCGAGGGCCGCGGCGGGTCCGTCCACCATCGCCCGCGCCACCGCCGCGTTGAGCCGAACCACCGGGGCATCCACGCGCTGCGCGAGGAGCGCGTAGAGCGCCGCGATCTGCGCGAAGTCGGTGTCGGCGTAGCGCGGGGCCTCGTCGTGCAAAGCCTGGATCGCCGCCTCGATGGTGTAGGCCGACGGGGCGCCGAGCTGGAGCGAGGCCGCGAGGTGCTCCTTCGCGCGGACGATCGCGGCGGTGTCCCAGCGGGAGCGATCCTGCGCTTCGAGCGCGACGAGCTCACCGTCCGCGGTGGCGCGGGCCTCGCGGCGCGCGTGCACGAACAGGATCAACGCGAGGAGCGCGTGCGCGTCGGCCCGATCGGGGAGCAGCGCGACGACGAGCTCGGCGAGGCGGACGGCCTCGTCGGCGAGGTCGACGCGCTGGAGGCGCTCCCCCGCGGTGGCGACGTAGCCCTCGTTGAAGATTGCGTACACGACGTCGAGCACCGCGGCGAGGCGCTCGGGAAGCTCCGCGCGCTCGGGGATGGTGTAGGGGATGCCGGCCCCCTCGATCTTGGATTTCGCCCGCGTGAGCCGCTGCGCCATCGTGGGGACGGGCACGCAGAAGGCGCGGGCGACGTCCTCGGTGGAGAGCCCCGAGAGCCAGCGGAGCGCGAGGGCCACCTGCGTCTCCTGCGCGAGCGCGGGGTGGCAGCACGTGAAGAGCAGGCGCAGGCGATCGTCGGGGAGGTGGCGCGCGGGATCATCGAGGGAGTCGTCCTCCTCGGGTGCCACCACGCGGAGCGAGCGGTGCGCCTCGTCGGCCATCGCCCGGTGACGGACGACGTCGACGGCGCGGCGACGCGCGACGGAGAGGAGCCACGCGCGCGGCGACGCCGGGACACCGTCGGTGGGCCACTGGCGGAGGGCGGACTCGACGGCGGTGTCGAGGCACTCCTCGGCGAGGTCGAAGCCGTAGCGTCGGACGAGGGTAGCGAGGAGACGTCCTCGCTCGTCGCGCACCACGCGGGCGAGGACGTCGGCGTGCGGTGCGGTTTCGGTGGGGGCCATCGCCCCGGATGCATCGCCCCGCGGAGGGGTCGCGGTCAACCCGTCGTCAGGCGTAGGCGCTGGTGTCCATGATCGGACGCACCTCGATGGTGCCGATCTCCGCGCTGGGGATGCGGGCGGCGAGGGCGAGGGCCTCGTCGAGGTCCTTCGCCCAGACGCGGTAGTAGCCGCCAAGCTGCTCGCGGGTCTCGGCGAAGGGGCCGTCGCGGACGACGCGCTTGCCGTCGGGGCCCACGCTCACGTTGCGGGATTTCTCCGCGGGGGCGAGCTGCTCGCCGGCGATGAAGTGGCCCGCCGCGCGGAGGTCCTTGGAAAACTGCATGTACCGGCCGAGCATGGCGTTGCGCTCGGCCTCGCTCATCGCGCCCCACGCGGCGGCCACGTCGTAGATGAGCAGGAGGTACTCCTTGTGCGTCGCCGCGGTGAACTTCGCCGGGGCAGCGTGCGCGGTGGGTCCGCCCATCTCGACGAGGGGGCGCACCTCGACCGTCCCCGCCTTCGCGTCGGGGATGCGCGCGGCCCAGGCGAGGGCCTCCTCCTCGGTCTCGGCGCGGAAGGTGAAGTAGCCGCCGAGCTGCTCGCGCGTCTCGGCGTAGGGGCCGTCCTTCACCGTGCGCTGGCCCTCACGGACGCGGACGGAGGTGGCGGTGTGGCTGGGCTGGAGGGCGGCGCAGTCCCCCGCGCGACCGGTGGCGAAGAGGTCGCCGGAATAGACCCCGTAGGCCTGCATGACGGCCTCGCTCTCGGCGGGGGTGATGGTGGCGTAGAGGGCCTCGGCGGCGTGGATGAGGAGGACGTACTGCATGGTGGTGAAACTGCTCCCTTCTGTCAGTGAGTCGAACGGCGCGGGGCGACGTCGACAGGGGGGGTACGATTTTTTCTTCGAGCGATCGTCCACCCGATCCCCACGGCCACGGCCACCACCCCCGCGACCCCCGCCCACACCCCCGGCGGCGCCTCCCGCATCCACGCGAAGAAGCGCTGCCCGAAGTACGCCGTCACCAGCAGCGGGAGCACATAGCCCGCGAGCGACCCCCAGAAGTGCGTCCAGAAGCGCACCCGCGACACCCCGAAGAACGCGTGGAGCAGCGGCGGCATCCAGAACACCAGGCGCAGCAAGAACACCGTCGCGAAGGCCCGTTTCTCCAAGGCCTCGTCGTACTTCTTGAAGCGCTCGGGGATGCGCGCGGCGACGAAGTCGCGCGCGACGAAGCGGGCGAAGGAGAAGCCCACCACGCTCGCGGCCATCGTCCCCACCATCGACAGCGCGAAGGCCACCGGCCACGGCCAGAGCAGCGGCGCCACGAGGATGAACACCGTCCCCGGCACGCCGAAGGGCTGCAGCACCGCGTAGGCCACCACGAACGCGAGCCAGGCCCACGGCCCCATCGCGGCGATGGAGGCGCGGGCCTGTTCGGGGTGTTGGAGCTGCGAGAGGATGCCGAGGCGCCACGCGATCACCAGGATGGCGACGACGGTGACGACCGCGGCGATCCTGGCGGGGCGCATGGGGCGCGCTCGTTCAGCGGCGGGGGCGGTCGCGGGGCGGGCCGCGGCGGTCGTCGCCGCCGGGGCGCGGGCCGTCACGACGGGGCGGGGGCTCGTTGTGCGAGCGCTCCATGCGCTCCTTGGCGCGGAGGCCCTCCTCGCCCTCGGGGAGCGGGAGGAGCGCGCGGCGCGAGAGGCGGATCTTGCCGCTGCCCTCTTCCACCGAGAGCACCTTCACGTCGAGGGTGTCGCCCTCCTTCACGACGTCGGAGACGTTCTCGACGCGCTCGTGGGCGAGCTCGCTCACGTGCACGAGGCCTTCGGTGCCCGGGAAGATCTCGACGAAGGCGCCGAACTCCATCAGGCGCTTGACCGTGCCCTTGTACGTGGCGCCGATCTCGGCCTCGGCGGTGAGGCCGCGGACGATGGCGATGGCGCGCTCGACGGCCACCGGGTCGGAGCTGGCGATGTTGACCGTGCCGTCGTCCTCGATGTCGATGGCGACCCCCGTCTGGTCGACGATGGCCTTGATCATCTTGCCGCCGGGGCCGATGACGAGGCGAATCTGGTCGGGCTTCACCTTGATCGTGGTGATGCGCGGCGCGTACTTCGAGAGCTCGGTGCGCGAGGCCGAGAGGGTCGTGAGCATCCGGTCGAGGATGTGGAGGCGGCCGGTGCGGGCCTGGTCGAGCGCCTGCGCGAGAATCTCCCGCGAGAGGCCGTCGACCTTGATGTCCATCTGGATCGCGGTGACGCCCTTCTTGGTCCCGCAGACCTTGAAGTCCATGTCGCCGAGGTGGTCTTCGTCGCCGAGGATGTCGGTGAGGACGGCGAACTTGTCGCCCTCCTTGATGAGCCCCATCGCGACGCCGGCCACCGGCGCGCGCATCGGGACGCCCGCGTCCATGAGGGAGAGCGTGCCGCCGCACACCGTCGCCATCGAGCTCGACCCGTTGGACTCGGTGACCTCGCTCACGATGCGGATGGTGTAGGGAAACTGCTCGTTGGTGGGCATCATGCGCGCGAGGGCGCGCTCGGCGAGGTTGCCGTGGCCCACCTCGCGACGACCCGGCGAGCGGATCGGCTTCACCTCACCCACCGAGTAGGGCGGGAAGTTGTAGTGCAGGAGGAAGCGCTTCCACCGCTCGCCCGTGAGCGCGTCGATCTTCTGCTCGTCCTGCGAGGTGCCGAGCGTCGAGGTCACGATCGCCTGCGTCTCGCCGCGCGTGAAGAGCGCCGAGCCGTGGACGCGCGGGAGCAGCGCCACCTCGGAGGTGATCGGGCGCACCGTCACCGTGTCGCGGCCGTCGATGCGCACGCGCTCCTCGACGATCATCGTGCGGATGGTGTGCGACTGGAGGTCGTGGAAGGCCTCCTTGATGAACTTCTCCTCGCCCGGAAACTCCGCGGCGAGCGCCTCGACGGTGCTCTTGCTGAGCGCCTTGAACTTCGCGTACCGCTCCTGCTTGATGCGGGTGCGGCTGGCGTCCTTGATGCCCGCGCTCGCGACCTCACGGACGCGGTTGACGAGGGCCTCGGAGGGGCGCTTCGCGGTGAAGCTGCGCTTGGGCTGGCCGACGGCCTCGCGGAGGCGCTCCTGGAGCTCGAGCAGCGGCTGCACGGCCTTGTGGGCGAACATCAGCGCGTCGACGAGGTCGTCCTCGCTGATCTCGTCGGCGCCGCCCTCGACCATCACGATCGCGTCGCGGCTCGCGGCCACGATGAGGTCGAGGTCGCTCTTCTCGATCTGCTCGAAGGTGGGGAAGGCGATAAACTGCCCGGCGATGCGCCCGACGCGGACGCCCGCGATCGGGCCGCTCCAGGGGATGTTGGAGAGGTGCAGCGCGGCGCTCGCGGCGGTGAGCGAGAGGATGTCGGAGGGGTTGACCTTGTCGACCGAGAGCACCGTCGCGATCACCTGCGTGTCGCAGCGGTAGCCGTCCGGGAAGAGCGGGCGGCAGGGGCGGTCGATGAGGCGCGAAGTGAGCACCTCCTCGTCGCGGGGCCGACCCTCGCGCTTGAAGAAGCCGCCGGGGATCTTGCCCGCGGCGAAGGTCTTCTCGATGTAGTCGCAGGTCAGCGGGAAGAAATCGATGCCCGGCCGCTCTTCGGTGTTACCGCAGGCGGTCACGAGCACCATGGTCTCGCCGACGCTGATGAGAATCGAGCCGTGCGCCTGCTTGGCGATGCGGCCGGTCTCGAGGGTGATGGTGACGGAACCGACGTCGACGCTCTCTCGGATGATGGACATGGAGACTCCTGCGCTTCGCGCATCGTGAGGGAGAACTGCGTGGGCGGAGGCGCCAGCGGAGCCGTCGATCGGTGTCCTCGGTTCCTGGGCACGGAGCTCCAAGGTGGGGGAGCGGCCATGCGCACGAAGCGAAGACCGGAGCGACGGGCGGGATTGCGTGTCACCGCTGCGGGCCACCGCGTCTGAAACAGCCGAACGCCCCGGCCGGGTCTTTCTCCCGGGCGGGGCGTTCAGTCAGTGGGCGGTCACTTGCGGAGGTTGAGCGCGCCGATCACCTCTCGGTAGCGCGCGACGTCCTTCGACTTGAGGTACTCCAGCAGCCGGCGCCGCTGGCCCACCAGCTTGAGCAGCCCGCGGCGGGAGTGGTGGTCCTTCTTGTGGGTCTCGAAGTGGCCCGTGAGCATCGAGATGCGGGCGCTCAGCAGCGCGATCTGCACCTCGGGAGACCCGGTGTCGGTCTCCGTCTTACGGAACTTCTCGATGATCTCGGCCTTCTTGGCGGCATGGAGCGACATGGCGGTAGATTCCTTCGTCGAAACGGCGGGCGAGTATCTTCAATCTCCGACGGGTGTCAATCCGGTTCCAGTTGTGGTAGTGGGCGCAACCGAATCCGTGCGGAGGTGACGTACCTGTCGCCCTCTACACGGGCGCCGGGCGATGGTCAAACCATCGCTTCGCACCCTGCAACCATACGAGCGTCGAGATGTTGGAAGGACTCCAGAAATACTCCCAGACCCTGTTCATGGTGATCCTGCTGGCCACCGTGATCGCCTTCGGCTTGAGCTGGGGTCCGGGGTCGCAGGGCTGCTCTCAGGGGAAGATCACCGTCACGCACGTGGCCCGCGTGCACGGCCGCGTGATCTCCGAGCCGGAGTACATGTCGAGCAACGCCGTGCTCCGGAGCTTCCTCCGTGACGACGACAACCCGATGATCTCCGGCGCGCTGCGCCAGGGCTCGCTCGACGGGCTCATCGAGCGCGAGCTCCTCGCCCACGAGGCCGAGCGCATGGGCTTCCGCGTCACCGAAGACGACGTGAACGCCGAGTTCCGCAAGTGCCGCTTCTACCTCTCGGTGGGCACCGGCGCGGAGAGCATCCTCGGGATGGCCTCGGGCCCGATCTCGCGGATCAGCCCCAACTCGTGCAGTTCGAACAACACCCCGACCTTCGAGTACGAGGCCTTCGAGCGCCTCGCCCGGCGCCTCTTCCGCCGCACCGTCCCCGACCTCCGCGAGTCCACGGCGCGCGAGATGCTCGCCCAGCGCATGCGCATGGCGGTGGCGTCGAGCGTCCAGGTGAGCGACGAGGAGCTCTGGCGCGACTACCAGCGCGCCCACGACCAGATGGCCGTGCGCTACCTCCGCTTCTCGCTGGCCTTCTACCGCAACCTCGTGCGCGACGACGACGCCGCGCAGGTCAACGAGTGGGCCGCCGCGCACACCCGCGAGGTCGACGAGATGTACGGCCGCCGCCGCGACACGCTCCGCGGGCTCCAGCGCGAGCTGCGCGTCCGGCACATCCTCCTGAGCTTCCCGGAGGGCGCCACCGACCCGCAGAAGGTGGAGGTGCGCGCCCGCGCCGCCGCCGTCCGCGCCCGCCTCGCCGCGGGCGAAGACTTCGTCCGCCTCGCCCGCCTCTACTCGGGCGACCCCGGGAGCTGGCGCACGGGCGGCGACATGGGCTGGCAGTCGCACGACGCCCAGCAGCGCCTGGTGGAGCCCTTCCGCAACGCGATGACGGCCCTCGCCGTCGACGCCATCTCCGCCCCGGTGGAGACGGAGTTCGGCGTTCACATCATCCAGGTGACGGGCGCCCGCGAGGGTGACGTCGCGGAGACGGACGCGAAGCGCGACATCGCCCGCACGCTCTTCCGCGAGGCCCGCGCCGCGGAGCTCGCCCAGGCCGCCGCCCGCGACGCGCTCGCCCGCATCCGCGGCGGCGCCGACATCGCCACCGTCGCCCGGGAGCTCCGGGACGCGACGACGCGCGAGTTCTACCGCGGCGAGGTGCCGGCGGCCGTCGTCATCACGCCCGCCGTCCCGCCCGCCGCCGCCGTCACGCTCGCGCCCGTCGAGCGCAGCGACCTCGAGCTCATCGAGCTCAAGGACAGCGAGCAGTTCGCCCGCAACGGGATGATGCTCCAGGACGTCGACAACCCCGACGCCCTCACGCAGGCGGCCTTCCGCCTCACCGACGCGGAGCCGCTCTCGGCCGCGCCGGTGCACGTCGGCGACGACTGGTTTGTCCTGCGCTACAAGGACAACAGCCGCACGACGGCGACCCGCGAGGAGTTCGCCCGCCAGCGCCAGGAGCAGCTCAGCCAGTCGCCGCTCCTCGTGTCCCGGCAGCGCGAGGCGCTCGTGACGTACATCAACCGCCTCCGCTCCACCGCGGAGCACGCGGGCCAGGTGACGCTCGGCAACTCCGAGCGCATCCGCCCGCCCGCCGCGGGCGACGCCGGCGCCGCCGCCGACGACGACAACAACTGATCGCATCCGCCTCCACCTCCGACACTCTCCCTCACGAAAGCGCCCTTCGATGACCTCCCAGGACGAGCTCCTCCGCCGCATCTTCGACGCCGACCACGCCCTCCGCATGGCCCAGGCGGAGTTCTTCACGCAGGGCGCCGACGACGCGCGCCTCGACGCCCTCGAGGCGGGCCTCAACGCCGCGTGGGAAGACCCCAACCCCGAGGAGTCCGCCGCCCGCCTCATGCGCGTCGGCATGCTCCTCGGCGAGCTCAGCGGGCCCCGCACCTGCAAGCTCCTCCTCCGCCTCCTCGACCACGAGGAGCCCGAGGTGCGCCTCCCGGCCGGCGAGTCGCTGCAAGACCTCGCCTACTCGCGCTACGCCGAGGTGGCCCGCGCCATCGAGAAGTGCATCGACGAGGGCAAGGCCACGACGGCGCTCTCCGAGGTGCCGTACATCCTCGCGGAGATCGGCGAGCCCGGCGGCGTGAAGCTCTGCCTCCGCCTGCTCAAGCACGGCTCCGCGGAGGTCGTGGCCGCGGCGATCGAGTCGCTCGCCAACCTCGGCGACGCCTCGATCATCAAGGAGATCGAGAAGCTCCGGAGCGACCGCCGCACCGTGGCCCTCGACGACGACCCCGAGGCCGACGAGGTGGCGCTCGGCGACCTCGCCGCCGAGGCGATCGACCACCTGCGCGCCCTCAACCCCTGAGCCTCCGCCATGGCGCCGTCGGGTGAGAGCGACCAGGCCTTCGAGGCCGCACTCACGTACGACGGCGCCGTCGTCCCGCGCTACGCCCGCGTCTTTGGCGAGCGCCTCCTCGACAGGCTCCGCTTTGACACGCTGCGCCCTGGGGCTCGCCCCGAGGTGCTCGACCTCGCGTGCCGCACGGGCTACCCCGCGGCCCGCATCCTCGCGAAGGCCCCCGACGGGCGGGTCATCGCGCTCGACCGGGACGCGAAGTTTCTCGAGCTGGCGCGGGCGCGGGCGGGGGCTGACACGGGGCGGCGGGTGTTCTTCAAGCAGAGCGGGGTGGCGCCGCTGCGCTTCGGCGACGAGGTGTTCACCCACGCGGTGTGCAACCTCATCGACCGGGTCACCGTCGACCGCGCGAGCGCGCTGGCCGAGGTGGCGCGCGTGCTGGTTCCGTCGGGCCAGGTGGTGTTCACGCTGCCCGCGCAGGGGAGCTTCGCCGAGCCGATGGACCTCCTCCGCGAGTCGGCCACGCGCCACGACCTCGCCCGCCTCCACGAGCGCGTCGAACAGTACGCCGCCGCCCTCCCGTCCCCCGATCGCCTCGTCGACGAGCTCACCGCCCGAGGCTTCACCGGCGCAGCAGTCGACACCTTCACCTTCACGCTCGACTACGGCTCGGCGCAGGAGCTCTTCACCGACCCGGTGATCGCCCACGCCGCGCTCCCCGACTGGCGTTGGTGCGTGGAAGCCGCGCCCGACCCCGACGTCGTCCTCGCGGCGATGCGTCAGGCGATGGACGCGTACTACGAGGGCGGGCGCATCCCCGTCACCATCGTCGGCGCGGTGGCCTCGGCGTGGCGGGGATAGCGCGTCGTCAGGCCTCGTCGGCGCTGATCTCGAGCTCCGACAGCCGACGGTAGAGCGTCGTCCGGCTCATCCCGAGGAGCTTCGCGGCCCGGCTCACCCCGCCGCCCGACACCTTCATCGCGTGGGTGATGGCGCGGCGTTCGAGCTCGGCGAGCGGCACCACCTCGTCGGGGCTCGCCGACACGACCGCTGCGGGAGTGGCGACCGACTCGTCGGGCGGAGCGGCAAAGGGGGCGCGACGGAAGGCCGGCGGGAGGTGCGCGAGGGTGATCTCGTCGCCGTCGGTGGAGAGCATCGCGCGGTGGATGACGTTCTGCAGCTCGCGCACGTTGCCGGGCCAGGCGTAGCGAGCCATCGCGTCGAGGGCGTCGGGGCTCACGCGGTTGACCTCGCGCCCCACGTCCGCGCGGAAGCGACGCAGGCACGCGCTCACCAGCAGCGGCAGGTCGTCGCGACGCGCCCGCAGCGGCGGCACCTCCACGGGATACACCACGAGCCGGTAGTACAGGTCGCGGCGGAAGCGCCCGGCCTCCACGTCGGCTTCGAGGTCGCGGTGCGTCGCGCAGAGGATCCGCACGTCCACAGGGATGTCAGCGCCGCCCCCCACGCGACGGATCGCCCGCTCTTGCAGCACGCGCAGCAGCACCACCTGCGTGGCGGGCGCCATCTCGCCGAGCTCGTCGAGGAAGAGCGTGCCGCCGTCGGCCCGTTCGAAGTGACCGCGGTGCGCGGTGGCGGCGCCGGTGAACGCGCCCCGCTCGTGACCGAAGAGCTCGCTCTCCTGCAACGAGGCCGGGATGGCCCCGCAGTTGACCGCGACGAAGGGCCCGCGGCGCCGTCGGCCGTGCTCGTGGATCGCGCGCGCCACCACCTCCTTGCCCGAGCCGCTCTCCCCCATGAGGCACACGGTCACCTCGCTCTCCAGCACGCGCTCCACCTGGGCGGCCATCTCGCGCATCGCGGGGCTCGCGCCGATGATCGTGCCGAGCACCGTGGGCTCGCGGGTGGCGCGGCGGAGACGGGCGCGGTCGGCCTCGCGCTGACGCTCGACGGCGGCGCGGACGGCCTGCTCCAGGCGCGCGCGGTCGAGGGGCTTGGCGAGGTAGTCGCTCGCCCCGAGGCGCATGCAGTGCACCGCAGAGTCGAGCTCGCGGCGCGCCGTCACCACCACGATGGCGAGGTCGGGGTCGCGCGCGTGGAGCCGTCGGAGCACCTCGTCGCCCGCGAGGTCGCCGAGGCCCAGGTCGAGCAGCACCACCGACACCCCCACGAGCGCGTCGTCGAGGAGCGAACGGCCGTCGCTGAACTCGCGCACGACGAAGCCGCCGAGCTCGACCCAGCGCCGCGCGAGCGCCCGGAGCGAAGGGTCGTCGTCGGCCAGCGCCACCACCACCGGCGCGGTGTCATGGCCATCGTTCTCGTGGGGAGTTCCCAGTGGGTTCGTCGATGCCATGAGCTGTGTTTGAGGCGACGCTACACGAACCATCGTCCCCTTCAACGCCCCCTTTTCGCAATGACTTGAGTGCAGAAGAGTCGGGAGATCTTCCGCGCCGATTCCCACTCCGTGGCACCCGTCTCACAGTGGGAGGTGCGCTGTCGCCGGGTGAAGCGTGCGGCGTCGGTGCGCACGCTCATCGACGGGTGGTGGGACCTGTTTCCCGAAGGACCGCGGTTTGCAAAGTACCCCAAAAGATGCACACCACTGATTCGACCTTCCGCCGCGATCAGCACGAAGAATTGGAGCGCAGCGAGGCCACGCCGCGCGTCTCGGTGCTGCTCGCGGAAGACAACGACGACAACGTCCGCCTCGTGCGCGCCTTCCTCGGGGACGTACACTTCGCGGTGACGGTGGCCGAAAACGGCCAGCGCGCGGTCGAGCTCTTCGCCGCGGGGCGCTTCGACGCCGTTCTGATGGACGTGCAGATGCCCGTGATGCACGGCCTCGAGGCCGCGCGGCGCATCCGCGCGTGTGAGGCGGCGGACGGGAGGGGCCGCACCCTGATGCTCGCCCTCACCGCCCACGCTTCGAGCGAGGACGCCGCGCGGAGCGTCGCCGCCGGCTGCGACGGCCATCTGACCAAGCCCGTCCGCCGTCAGACCCTCCTCGACTCCCTCGCCCCCGCCCGCCGCCGCTGACGCTACGCCGCGCGGCGCGCGGGCAGCCGCAGCACGAAGGCGTTGCCGCCGCGCGCGGCCGGCTCGACCTGGAGCGTCCCGCCGTGCGCGGTGGCCGCCGCGCGGCAGAAGGCCAGGCCGAGCCCATGGCTCACCGCGCGGAGCCGGTCGCCGTGGCGCTCGATGCGCGCGTACTTCTCGAAGATCTCCGCGCGCGACGCCTCGGGGATCACCGGCGCGGCGTCGATCACCCGCACCTCGACGGCGCCGTCGACCGCGTCGGCTTCGAGCGCGATCTGAGACCCATCGCGCGAGTACTTGATCGCGTTGGAGAGGAGGTTCTCCAGCACCCGGGCGAGGGTGTCTTCGTCGCCCTCCAGCACCGCGCCGCCCAGGCGCGCCGCGAGCTCGACGCGCAGCCCCCGCGGTCGCCCCATCCGCGCCGCCGACGCCTGCGCCACCGTCAGCAGGGAGGCGAGGTCGACCGGCCGTCGCCGCGTCGCCAGCGCGCCGTCGGCCGCCCGGCTCAGGTCGAGCAGGTTGAACACCATCCGGTGGAGCGACTCCGCGGCCTCGCGCAGGAGCGACGAATGGTCTTCGACCGGCCCTTGATTGGGCTCGATGACCTCGGCCACATGGTAGAGGGTGGTGAGGGGCGCCTTCATGTCGTGGAGCACGTAGTCCATCGCGTCGCGTCGGCGCATCTCACCGTCGCGCCAACGCGTCAGCGCCGCGAGGGCTTCGTCACGCTCACGCCGGACGCGGAGCACCAGCGCGCTCGACGCGACGGCGGTCACGCCCACCACGGCCCACGCGACCGCAGCGAGTCGCCCGGCGGTGGTCCCCTCCGCGAGCGCCGCGGCGAGCTCCGGCGCCGCGAGCAGGACAGCCGCGGCGAGGGCGAGCGTGCCGACGAACGTGCCCGCGGCAGGCACGAGGCTCGTGCGGTTCGGCGGGGTGGCGGATGAGTCGTGGCGCGGCGAGGGCGAGGTCATGGCTGCGGCCGGTCATTGCAGCCGGCGCGCCATGCCGGTTTCGGGGGATATCGTGCGGATCGACGCGGGGATGAACGGGTGGGGGTGTCTCAGGATGCGACGCGCGGACAGGGCGCGCGTTCGAAGCATCAGAGACCCGCGTTGCGCGCGGCCGCGCAGGCCCGACGGAGCGCGGCCCGGAGCGACTCGACGGCGGGGCGCGCGACCGACGCGACGTCCCCGCGGCGCAACGACTCGTCCACCTCCGTGGCGCGCGCGGTCACCTCGGGGAAGCCGTAGGATTCGGCGGTGCCACGGAGGTTGTGCGCGATGCCGCGGGCGGCGGCGAGGTCGCCCGCGGCGAAGGCGGCGGCGAACTCGGCCTCGCGGCGCGGGAGCTGCGCGGCGAAGGTGGCCACGAGGTCGCGCATGGTCTCGTCGGCGAGGGTCTCGCGGAGGGCCGCCACGCCGCTGGCGAGGGGACGCGCGGTGAGCTCGATCAGCGCCGCGACGAGGCGATCGGGGTCGACCGGCTTCGCGAGGTAGGCGTCACAGCCCACCGCGAGGCAGCGCTCGGCGTCGCCCGACATCGCATAGGCGGTGAAGGCCACGATGGGGGTGTCGTCGCCGCGACGGCGGAGCGCCGCGGCGGTCTCGTAGCCGTCGAGGACAGGCATCTGCATGTCGAGGAGCACGGCGTCGAAGGGGGCGCCCCCACCCACCGCGAGGCGGTCGAGGCACCCGCGCCCGTCGCGCACGCACTCGACCGTGGCGCCGGCGTGCTCCAGAAACAGCACCACCACGCGCTGGAGGTCGTCGCTGTCGTCCGCGACGAGCACGCGGAGCCCCGCGAGCGGGTACCTCTGGCCGTCGTTGCGGACAGTGGGCGGCAGCGGCGGCACGATGGAGGGAGACTCGGCGAGGTCGGCGCACTCGACGTCGCTGACCGGGAGCGAGAGCGTGAAGGTGGAGCCTCGGCCCGGTTGGGAGGTGACCGCGAGCTCACCGCCGAGGGCGTGGGCGAGCCGCCGGGAGATGGCGAGGCCGAGGCCGGTCCCCGGGCGCCCGGAGAGGTCGTGCACCTGCGTGAAGGCGGTGAAGAGCCGCGGGATCTGGTCGGCGGCGATGCCGACGCCGGTGTCCACCACGTCGATGACGAGCCGCGGTGAAGGGGCTCGTTCGAGGCGCGCGCGCACGGTGACGCCGCCCTGGTCGGTGAACTTCAAGGCGTTGTTCCCGAGGTTGACGAGGATCTGGCGGAGGCGCAGCGCGTCGGTGCACACCCACGCCGGCGTCGGCGTGTCGAAGGTGAAGGCGAGGCTGAGGCCCCGCTGGGCGGCGATGGGCCGGAGGAGCGAGTCGACCGCTGCGAGGATCGCCTCCGGGGCGACGGGCTCGGAGCGGACGCGGAGGCGACCGGACTCGATCTGGGAGAGGTCGAGCATGTCGTCGAGCAGCGCGAGGAGGTGGTCGGCGTTGCGACGGATCTGGCGGATGTACTCGACGCCCGACCCCTCCGCGGCGCCGGAGCGGAGCAGCACGTCGGCGAAGCCCACCACCGCCGCGATGGGGGTGCGAATCTCGTGGCTCATGCGCGCGAGGAACTCCGACTTCACCCGGCTGGCGCGCTCGGCCTCGTCGCGGGCGGCCTCGAGGGCGCGGCGGTCGGCCTCGCGCGCGGTGACGTCGCGGTACTGCCAGTAGTGCCCGAGGTAGAGGTCTCCGTCGCGGAGCGGGACAAAATCGCGCTCCAGCGTGCGACCGTCGGCGAGGTCGAGCAGGTCGGCGCGGACGATCTCGCGCGCGGCGACGATCGCGTCGATGCGCGCGAGGAAGGCGACGGGGTCGCGGAAGGCTCCCGCGGAGGCGCGCGCCATCTCGTCGCAGTCAGCGCCGGTGAGGGCCTCGGGGCCGAAGGGGAGCCGAAAGATGTCGCAGAACGCGCGGTTGGCGCGGAGCACGGCGCGCGCCTCGGACTCGAGCAGGAGCCCCACCGTGAGGCTCTCGATGAGCGCGGCGTGGCGCGCGGCTTCGATGGCGTCGCTCATCGCCGCACCATCCCGACGTTGCTCGTGCGAACGAGTCGCCGGGCGCGGGCGACCAGCTCGTCGGGGGAGCACGGCTTGAGGAGGTAGTCGTCGGCGCCCAGGGCGAAGGCGCGGAGGACGTTGGGCTCGGTGCCCGCGGAGGTCATCAGAAGGATCGGCGTGTCGGCGTGGTCGGCGCTGGCGCGGAGCCGCTCGATGAGCGCGAAGCCGTCGAGGCAGGGCATCTCGAGGTCGGTCACCACGAGCGCAAACTGCTGGCGCGCCGCGGCCTCGACCGCCGCCGCGCCGTCCTCGCACCAGGTCACCTCGAAGCCCTCCTGCGCGAAGCGGCGCATGACGGCGCGGGCGAAGGGGGCGGAGTCCTCCGCGAGGAGCATCGGGATCACGTGCGACGGGGCGTGGTCGCTCACCATCACGCGCCCGCCGCCGCGCGCCATCGCCACGTGGACGAGGCGCGACGTCTCCGCGAGGACGTCGTCCCAGGCGGCCTCGCGGCCGAAGGGCACCGCGGCGGCGGAGAAGGTGGTGGGCACGTACTCCCCCGCGGGGCCACGGAAGTGCTCGCGGCGCAGCACCGAGAGGGCAAGGTCGAGGCGCTCGCCGAGCTCGTGGGAGGTGAGCCCCGGCGCGACGGCGACAAACTCGGCACCTCCCCAACGGAGCACGCTCTCCGTGCCGAGGGCGGCGGTGAGGGCGACGGCGGCGTGGGCGACCATCGACTCACCGACGTCGTACCCCCAGCCGTCGGTGACCCATGGGACGCCGTCGACGGCGATCCACGCGAGCGAGGAGGGGCGCGGCGAGCGCCGGGCGGTGTCGGCCACGTGAGCGGCGCTCGCGCGCTGGAGGAAGCCGGTGCGCGGGTCGCGGCGGAGGACGTCGGGCCGACGCGGGCCCGCGGCGAGGCGGTCGCGGATGGCGGCGACGAGGGTCCGCAGATCGACGGGCTTCTCGAAGGCCCCGTCGGCGCCCGCGGCGAGGGACGCGAAGCGCGTCTGGGCGGCGACGCGGGCGGAGAGCACGAAGACCGGCGTGTCGGCGTTGCGCGGGTCGGCGCGCAGCTCGGTGAGCAACGTGCGTCCGTCTCCGTCGGGCAGGAGCAGGTCGAGGAGCACCAGCGAGAAGCGCCACTCCGCGAGGGCGGCGCGCGCCTCCGCGAGGTCGGTCGCCGCCACGAGGTCGATGGCGTCGCGGCGAAACGCGGCAGCGACGATCTCGTGCACCGCGGGGTCGTCGTCGACAGTGAGGATCGAGGGCCGATCAGGCCGCGCCATCGTCCAGGTCCCAGCGGTCGTTCGCCACGGAGCGGCGCGAGAGCATCGCTTCGAGGCAGCGCGCGGCCTCGGCGCACTCCGCCTCCAGGCGAAACAGCGAGCGTTCGGTGTCGCCCCGCTCGCCGCGCGCCGCCGCTTCTTCGGTCGCTCGCGCGACGGCGCAGGCCCGCGTGGCGCCGACGTTGCCGGCGGAGTTGACGACCTTGTGGGCGAGGCGGACGACCTCCTCGAGGCGCCCGGCGCGCAGCGCGTGCCACGCCGTCGCGAGGTCGAAGTGGACGTCGCGGAGGAAGCGCTCGATGAAGCGAT
>JBILLV010000217.1:0-15543 GCA_044375895.1 Polyangiales bacterium
CGGGGGACATGCCCATGACGCACTGACCGTTGACCACCGTCGCGGCCTCGTAGCGGCTCGGGCACTTCGCGATGAGCTCGTCGGCCGTGAACATCGCCTGCGCCCCGAGCTCGCCCCGCACCGTGACTCCCGCGCAGTCGCGGAAGGTGTCGGGGACGATGCCGCGGTAGGTCACCGCCATCACCGCGTTGTTGCGCGAGATGCGGAAGCGGTACTCGCTCGTCCCCGGGCGGTTCTCGATGGAGCCGGGGACCACCAGGCCCTCGACGCGCACCGTGCGCCCCGTCCACGCGGCCACCTGACCGGGCGCCATGATCTCGTCGACGTACTTCGAGTAGACGATCGCCGACCCGCGGACCGTGCTGGCCACGAGGCCGATGAGCACCACCAACACGCCCAGGGCCACCCAGCGACCCACCGACCCCCGCTTCTTGCGGGCGGACTTGCGCAGGCTGGCGTCATCCGCGGTCGGGGCGACCGTAGGAAAGCTCGACTCGGGCTGGAGCATACGTGCGGGGACACTAGTTCTCGCGTGGGGCCGTGTCCACCCGTTGCGGGGAGGTTGGGGTTGGTGCGATATCCTCGCGCCGACCGATGGATCGACGGAGCTTCCTCACGCTCGTGGGACTCGCGGCGTGTGAGCGACGCACCGCCCGCTCGGCCGACGCCGCTGCGCCCGCGCCGCCGGACGTGGCTCCCGCGGAGACCGAAGAAGATTTCCCGCCGGTTGCGCCGCCGTACGACGGCCTCCCCGACACCGCGCTCCGTCCGCTCGGCGACGCGACCGCCCGCCTCGTCACCGCCCTCTGGCCCGTTCTGCGCGACGGCCCCGGCAACCCCGTGTGGTCGCCCGCTTCCGTGGCGGTGAGCCTCGGCCTCGCTGCGGCGCTGGCGCGCCCCGAAGCCGCCGCCCGCACCCACGCCTTCCTCGGCCTCACCGGAGCGCGCGCCGACCTCGACCGCGCCTTCGCGACCCTGCTCCGCCAGTGGCACAGCACCTTCGAGGGGACGGGCTTCGCGGCCCTCCACCGCCCCTTCATCGCCCGCGGCGCGTACCTCACGGACGACGCCCGCGCCCGCCTCCGCACGGCCTACGGAGCCCCCGCGGCCCTCGTCGTCGCCGATGGCAACGAAGGCGTTCGGACGCGGATCCACGGCTTCTTCTCCACCCGCACGCACGGCGCCGTGGCGCACCTCGTCGCCCTCGACGGCATCGTCGCCAACGTCCCCGCGAACGTGGTCTCCGTCGCGCGGGCTGCGGTGGCGGTGCGCGGCGGGCGCGGGGCGATGCGCTTCCGGGTGGGGGGTGTGGTTCCCATCGACGCGCCGGCCATCGTCGCGCGGGAGGGGGTGTCCACCGCGCGCGGCACCGAAGCGACGCTGGTGCGGGTGCCGCTCGACGACGACAACGCTGCTCTCGACCTGCTCGTCCCCGACGAGGGGAAGCGCCTCGACGCGGTGGAGCCCGCCCACCTCGCCGCGCTCCTCGACGACCGCCGCGCGATGACGCCCCTCGCGGGCGGGCTGGCGATTCCTGCGGTCGACACGCTCCCCGCGGAGGCCACGCGCTTTCGAGACGCGCTGTGGGGAGCGGGCCTGGCCGAATTGTTCGACCCCGAACGATCGCCGCTCGCGATGTCGGGCGTCGTCCGCGCGTGGGTGTCGGAGCTGTTTCACCTCACGCGGGCGTCCTTCGTGCCGACCGCGCCGGGCGCCGCGCTCGGTGGGGCGGTGGCGCTCACCGTCGATCGGCCCTTCGCGTGGGCGCTGCGCGATGTTCGTCACGGGGCGGTGCTGGCGTTCGGGCGCGTCTTCGACCCGCGGGAGTGAGCGTGCGACGGCCCATCGCCCTCCTCCTCCTCGCCCTCGGGTGCGACCACGAAGCGCCGCCCGCACCCCCGGCGCATCCGCCCGTCGCGGCCCCGGTCGTCGCGCCGCCGCCGCCGCCTCCCTGCGACCCGCCGCCCGTGTGCCCCACCGCCGCGACCCCCGATGGCGACCTCGACGCGTCGCCCCAATGGCGCCGCCTCCGCGCCCTCGCGACGGCGCCCCCCGCGTCGATCGACGTCGCCGAGGTGAGTGCGCTCGTCTCGCAGGCCGCGCGGCCCGCGGTGGACGTGCCGGCGACGCTCGCCCGCCTCGACGCGATGGCCGCGGAGGTGCGGCGCGCGACGCCCGCGGGCTGCGTCGGAGCCTGTCGGGCGAGGTACCTCTCGCGGCACGTGGCGCGGGTGTGGCGCTTCCGCGCGGCGGGCGACCCCAACGAGCTCTACAACGACCCCGACCTCGACCTCATCGACCGCGTCCTCGCCCGCCGCGAAGGCTACTGCGAAGGGCTCTCGGTGCTCTACCTCGCCCTCGCGAAGCGCCTCGACATCCCCATGGTGGCCATCCTCGCGCGGCAGCACATCTACGTCCGCTACGTGGGCGAAGGGGGGCCGCTGGACATCGATCCGACGCGCAACGGGCTCCCGCCCCAGCTCGATCGCTCGCCCGCGCGCTGTGAGGCCGCGGCGGGGGTGTACGGTGAGGCGCTCGACGCGCGGGCGATGGTTCCTCACGTGGCCTCGGTGGTGGGCATCATGGACGCGCTGCCCAACCGGCGCGCGTGGATCGATGGCGTCCTCTCGCTCGCCTCGCGCGACCCCGACCTCTACAACAACCGCGGCGTCGAGCGGGAGCGGGCCTACGACCTCGCCGGCGCCCTCGCCGACTACCGCGCCGCTGCCGCCCTCGACCCCTGCGTGAGCCTCTACCGGGTGAACGCCGCCGCCGCGCTCCGCCGCATGGGGCGCATCGACGAGGCCGCCGCGGCGCTCGACGCGCTCGACGCCGCCGCCGCGCAGGGGGCCACCGACGACGACGCCACCGCCCGCGCCATCGCCCGCGCCGACCTCGCCCACGAGCGCGAAGACGACGTCGCCGCCGAGCGGCTCTACGCGCGGGCCCTCACCGTGTCGCACCACGCGCCCATCGCCTGGGAGGCCCGCGCCGTCGCCCGGCTCTCGCGCGGCGACGCACAGGGCGCGGGCGAAGACCTCCTCGCGGCCCTGGAGACCGACCCCCGCGGCGAGACGCGCCTGTGGCTCACCGAGGCCCTGCTGGAGCGCGGTGAGCGCAGCGCCCGCACCGAGCTCGACCGCGCCGTGCGAGACGGCGCGACGGAGGGCGACAGCGCGTACTGGCGCGCCGCGGTGGCGATGGCCGCGGGCGACGTGGCGGAGGCGACGACGCGCGCGCGGCAGTGCCTGGCGACGTACGGGCCGCGGTGCGCGCGGGGGCTGGTGGTGCTCGGCGACGCGGCCGCTCGGCGGGGCGACGGGGCGTGCGCGCGGCGGTATTGGGAGGCGTTTCTCGGCTGCACCAACCCGCCGCGCGACCGGTACCGACGGCGCATCGACGCGGCCGTGCGCCAGCGGCTCGCGGGGAGCACGTCGCCCGCCCGCCCTTGAGCTTCAGCAGCCGACGACGTGGACGCGTCGCGCGCCGATCGTCTCGGTGCGGGTGAAGATGCGCTCGTCCCAGGTGAGCTCGGGGCGTCGGTCGAAGATCACGAGCCAGCCCTCGTCGAGGCCGAGCGCGTCGAGGTAGCCCGTCATCTGCTTGAGGCCCTTGGCTTCGGTCGTGGGCCGGTGGCGCACCTTGAGCTCCAGGGCGATGCGCTGGGTCTTCCAGGTGATGAGCAGGTCGAGGGCGTCGCGGCCGAGGGCGTACTCGCGGTGGATGCGACCGCCGCCGTTCACGATGCGCTGGAGGAAGGCCATCAGCATGAGGTGGGGGCCCGACTCTTTGTAGAGGAAGCCGTCGGCGGCCTCGTGCCCGTCCTCCCGCCAGAACTCCTGCCACGCCGCGATCAGCTTGGGCACGTCGAGCAGGCCGTCGGGCCCCACGTACCACGCGGTCTGCTGCTCGAGCTGCTCCTGGCGCAGCGCGGTGAGCGCGCGGGGGATCACCTCGCGGTAGATGGGGTTGGCGATGCGCCACCAGCCGTCGATCATGCGGATGAGCCCGAGTCCCACGGCGTAGGTGAAGTCGTCGTCGAGCACGTCGTCCGCGGTCGTACCGCCCGCGATCATGGGGTCGAGCACGCGGCGCACGCGGTCTTCGCGGAGCCACGCGAGGATCGAGTCAATGTGGGTGCTGCGCTCGAAGATGATGGTCTCCTTCGCGCGCTCGATGTGCTCGGCGGTGACGGCGACGGTGCGGTCTTTGACGTCGCGGCGGGTGGCCTGGTCGGCGAGGGCGTTGACGAGCCAGGGGTGGCCTTGCGACAGCTCCCAGATGCGCGCGTTGGCCTCGTCGGTGAAGGGCTGACCAGTCTCCGCGGTGTGCTGCGCGGTGAGCTCGGCGACCTCGGCGGCGGTGAAGGCGGCGAGGGTGACGTTCTCGACCGTGACGTTGAAGGGGGAGGCGCTGCCGAGCCACGCGACCGTCCGGCGCGCGTCGTCGCCCGCCACGTAGTCACGCACCGCGCGGACGCCGATGAGCACCACGCTCCACGGAGCCGGCGCCTTCGCCCGCGCGAGGTACATCGCCCGGAGCTGCGTCAGGAACGACACCATCGCCACCCCGGTGAGCACGTCGGCCTCGTCGAGGAGGAGCACCACGGGCCGATCGCTCGCCGCGCAGACGGCGCCGAGGTAGTCGATGAGCGAGACCGTCGGAACAGCCAGCCAGCGCGCGACCTGCTCGTCGCTCGGGCGCCGCAGCGAGGGGGCGTGCGTGGCCAGGGCGTGATCGAGGATGCGGAGGACGGTCGCGAAGGCGGCGCGGGGATCGTCGATGCCGCGCGCGGTCTCCAGATCGACCCAGAGGACGAGGCGGTCGCCGCGCGCGGTGAGCTCGTCCGCGAGCGACTGGACCACCGTGGTCTTGCCCGTCTGCCGCCCTGACACGAGCGAAAACCACCGGCCCTGCTGGAGGAGCTCGACCACCTCCACCGCTCGCCGCGCCACGGGGATCATGAAGTGTTCGCGCGGGAAGCACGGGCCAGCGATGTTGAACCAGCGAGCCATCGCCGCGACCGTCGCCCGCGGGCTGCGAGCCGTCAAGGGCGCGATGGCGCGTGCAGCGCGTGGTACGATCGCGCGGATGACGGTCCCGGCGATCGAAGACATCGTCCAGGCGGGCCTGGCGTTCAACCCGAGGCTCCCGATGCCACTCGACGACGTACGCGCGAAGGTCGACGCGCTCTTCCTCGCGCTCGACGCGCAGAGGGTCCCCTACCTCCTGGTGGGCGGCGTCGCGCTCCTGTCCTACGTCAAGGGGCGCAACACGCAGGACGTCGACCTCATCCTCGACGGGGCCGATCTTGATCGCGTCGGCTGGACCGTGACCGGCCGCGACCGGGACTTCGCCCGCGCCGACTTTGGGGGGCTCCGGGTCGACCTCCTCCTCACCGACAACGCCCTCTTCGCCCACGTGCGGCAAACACGCGCCGCCAGCGCTACCTTCGGCGACCGCACCGTGCCCTGCGCCTCGCGGGAGGGACTCCTCCTGCTGAAGCTCTACGCGCTGCCCTCGCTCTACCGCCAGGGCGAGTTCGACCGCGCCGCCCTCTACGAGACCGACATCCTCATGCTCCACCAGGGCGCGGTGGTCGACGATGACGCGCTGCTCGGGGAGCTTCGCCCGTACATGGCGCCGGGGGACATCGCCGAGCTGCGCAGCATCCTGGCCGAGCAGCGGGGGCGGCGGCGCTTCGGCGCGTAGGGGGCGGCGAGGCGTCGGGGCGTACCTCGCGGTGATGGGATGGCGAGCGGGGGGCGATCGAACCCTCGGACGTCACTAAATCATGGTGCAGGGGGCGATCGAACCCTCGGACGTCACCCAATCATGGTGCAGGGGGCGAGCGAACCCTCGGACGTCACTAATTCATGGTGCAGGGGGCGATCGAATCGGCATTGCGCGTTCGTACGAGGCTGCCGAGCGAGTCGAACCCAGCGGACGCGTTCGTGCGAAGCTGCGAAGGGGAGTCGAACCCCGTCGACGCGTTCGTACAGTGCCACCAGCCGCGGCGATCAACTGCCGCGTCGCTTGGTGACTGAATCTCCAGGAACGCACATTCGGCAGGAGACGTCCAGAAAGCGGCGGAAGAGAATTGACTCCTGGAGAGAGAGGGATTATCGATTTCGGACAGTGACGGTGGAGTTGAGACGGCACCATTGGGGGGTGCGGGGTTTCGATTGTCCGCCGGGCCGATGAAGGGAAGTGGGTCATCATGCCGCGACTGTTCAACATCGAAGTGTTCAATCAGACGATCACCGGCAATGTCGGTGCCAACGCCCCGGTGTACTACTCGAATCGGGAGCATCAGGCGACGCTCGGCAGCGCCGATCAACTGTACGTGCAGGTGATCGTCGAGGGCATCACGGATGTCTCGGGCGGCGTGACGGTGCTCTACCAGGTGTCGAACACAGCGAATGAAGACGAGTGGATCGACCACACGAAGTCCGTCACGGTCACCCCGGGCGCGCTCAGCACCCCGACCCTGCCGAAGAGCCAGATCCTCACGATCGACGGTACGAGCCCGCCGTTCGCTGCGTTCGGGCGCTTCAAGATCACGTATGGGGTCGCGGCGACGGCGTCCCTGGCCACCGTGCGGGTGGTCGTCTGCGGGCGGACGAACTGAGCGGGGCGGAGCGTGAAGCCGTACGAGATGCTGCCGTCGCTGAGCGTTCCGGGTGCCCAAGTGGTGGGCGCCAAGGGGGCGAAGGCGTACGAGATGCGGCCGTCGGTGAGCGTGCCCGACGCCGAAGTGGAGCGACATGGGGAGACGAAGCCATTCGAGATGATGCCATCGGTCGACGGAGCGAAACCCCAATGGACGTCGAGCGATCGAATCCAACGTCGAGCGATCGAGGCTCACGTAGGCGATGACCATCGGGTTCATGCGGTGGATGGCCTCTATCGCCTCCTAAACGAGGATTTCGCCGCTCCCTATCGCCAATTGGTCGGGGAGTGGATTCGCCTTTGTAGCAACGCTCCCACTTTCGACCCCAATGAACAATCGAGCCCATTGCCTGCACATCGTGGCGATGGGTGTGGCTGCGGCGGTAAGTGTGCGCCGTGTGCCAAGACTACCCAGATGGTACTTCAGGCGGGACGAGTTCAGGCAGGCTTCAACCTGGCTCCATACGCCATGTTCGACGTCGGTGCATCCATTTCATCTGGAAGGGTTTTCTCGAATGACCTCCTCAGTCATGGAGGAAGTCACGGAGGAAAGACGCGGAATGCCTGCCAGACGTTTGATGCTCTTTGCGATGTGCTGCGTCGAGAGTACTATTATTGGATCGATATGCTCCAGTATTTGGATATGATGGTGGAGTGTAGCGGGGCGGCTTATCTTGTTTGCGAGCAGCGGCAATGGAGCCAGATCGGTCCTTGCATTGCCTTGCAGCAGCGTCTTGATGAAATAACTCGCCAGGTGAGTCGAATCGAAATGTCTGAGCCCGTGTCGCCCACAAGAAACCGTTGGGTCGAATCGTTGGGGCAGACACAAGCTCGTATCGATCTGGATGAGTGCAATGCGCAGATCCACGACCGTAGTCAAGATACGCCTCAGCGGCGCCTGGAATGCGAATGGCGATATGGTCAGTGGGGACTAGCAAGGGGACTCCGCGATCAGGCTCGACGATGGTGGGGAGAAGGGACGGGCGGACGACGCGGGGTCGCCGATCGGCTCTACTGGCAACAGCGAGACCTGAATTCTGGTCTTTCCACCGACTCGACATGTGGGCCGTGTGACATTTTCGAAGGTCCCAGACCTCCACCTAATTTTCCAGTAGCCCCTCCGGGTCTGTGTCCTGTTCCGTACGACCGTTACCGGAGGCCAAGAAGCATTTGACCTCTTATCCAACAATGACGCGAACCCGCGCGTTCTGCGTTTGTGTTGTTCTCGCGGGCTGTAGCGCTACGGTCGTGCGAGTGGATTCGGAGCATTCTCGTTGTGAGGCGTCGCGCGGATTGATGCTCGACGTCGGCTTCGGCTTCGGAGACGCGGCGGTAGAGTCCCCCTACGTTGTCGAACTTTCTCTCGACATTTCACAGCAGTGTGCACTTCTAAGTGACGCGACGGTCCGCTGCCGCGGCTCCAACACCCATGGTGAACTTGGCGATGGCACGAACGAGCCGACCCTCGGAGCCGTTCGACAACCAGTGGGGGTTGGAGATGTTGTGCAGGTGGTCGTGGGGTTCGAGTCCGTCTGCGCGCGGCATTCGATGGGTACTGTCTCTTGTTGGGGATCCAATCGCTACCATCAATTGGGGGTGGGACACGTGGGGGATGAGGAATGCCGGTCCGCCCCGGAGGATCCCTGCCGCACGCGGGCAGTTCTATTGGCGGGATTGACGGACGTGATCCACCTAACTGCGGGCAGGTTTGCGTACTGCGCGGTACGGCGTGACGGATCGGTCTGGTGTTGGGGGTCGGCCAATTTTCCGTCGCCGCAAGTCGGTTATTCCGTGGAAACTCCGACTGAGATGCCTGGGGTTCGTGACGTGGTCTGGATTCGCGCGGTCGACTCGGGATGGTTGATGCGATTTCGAGACGGACACTTCGAGTTCGTCCCACCATACCAATCCATCCAAGTACCTGTCGGTGCGGTGGTGCCTGACGGAATTCGCGGCAGGCATGTCTGCTATTCGTTGCCGGACACGACCATGCGGTGTCTCGGCTACAACCCTTACGGACAGATTGGCACTGGCACATCGTCTTACCCTGAGCGTGTTGATAGCCCATGGGATCCTGGTCTCTGCGGTGTCCGGTCGATCGCTACCGACGATGATCACACTTGCGTGATACTTGCGGATCGTCTGGTTCGGTGTTGGGGGAACGCGGAGCACGGTGGACCGGGTGTTCCCGGATCTGCCCGTTGCGTTGGCATGCAGGGGCCAACAAGTTGCGTGCCGCGGCCGACATTGGTCCCCGGCGTTGACCAGGTCGAGCGCATCTTCGTAGGGGGAGGGGCGACCTGCGCGATTCGTTCGGATCGAACGGTCTGGTGTTGGGGCTACGCTGTCGGGGCGTCAACGCACGTGCCCATTCGGAGGGACTGGCGATGAACACCCGTTGCGGTTGCCCCGTAACAGTTCGGCCCCCCTTTGCGGGCTTGCCGAGACTCCAGGAGAGCGTGACGCATGGCACGTCGTGGACCCGTTCGCTCCACTTCGCGAACCTGCTGCTCGCGTCGCCGCCCTGCGTGCCGCTCTCGAGGCGTCACAAACGGAGGACGTGAAGATGCGGAAGGGCTACCCATCCAACTACGTCCCGCAGCAATTTCTGGCCTTGCTGCGGCGTAGGACAATGCTCATTGTCATGACAACTTCCTCCATGCGACACGCACTCCACGCTATTGTGACTCTCTGCGTTGGGTTGCTCGTGGCCTGTGGAACCAATCCCTCAGTCCCCACCGACGCCCTCGTCAACACTCCGACCGACTCACCCGCCATCGTCCCCGACGCCTCCTGCACCTCCGACCGCGAGTGCAGCGCCCTCGGCGGCGTGTGCAATCGCGCGACCTCCCGCTGCGTCGAGTGCAACGCCACCACCGACTGCGCGTCCACGCAGGCCTGCGTCAGCAACCGCTGCGTCGCCACCACCCGCTGCACCACCTCGCGCATGTGCCCCGGCCGGGTGTGCAGCGCGCGCCTCGGCGTCTGCGTCGACTGCGACACCGACGTCGACTGCACCGGCGGCACCGTCTGCCAGATGAACGTCTGCGTCGCCTCTCCCGGCGCCTGCCGCGCTTCCCGCGACTGCTCGGGCGCCACCCGCGTCTGCGACACCGCGCGCGGGCGCTGTGTGGGCTGCCTCGCGACGACCGACTGCGCCGCCGGGGAGGTGTGCCGCGACGCGGCCTGCGTGCGGACGATGTGCGCGCCGGGGAGCGTGAGCTGCCCCGCGGGCGGGGTCATCCGGACGACGTGCAACGCCGACGGGCTCGGGGCGCGGACGGAGACCTGCCCGACGCCCGCCCACGCGACGGGGGCGCGCTGCGCGGCCAACGCCTGCGCCTTCGACTGCGCCCCCGGCTTCGCCGACTGCGACGGCGACGCGGCCAACGGATGCGAGGCCGACCTCGACACGACCACGGACTGCGGGCGCTGTGGGGCGGTGTGCACGGCCGGCCAGCGCTGCGTGATGGGGGCCTGCGGCGCGCCGCCGTCGCGCTACGAGGTGTCGGCCCTCCCGACGACCGAGGAGTACATCGACGCGTGCGCGCTGCCGGGGGCCACGCGCGTGCTCGACGGCGCCGACGATGTGCGGGTGGCGGTGGAGCTCGCGTTCCCGTTTCGCTATTGGAGCTCGGAGCTGACGGCGGGCACGGTGCTCAACTGGACGACCAACGGCTACCTGCAGATGAACGAGGTCCGCACGGCCCTCCCGGTGGGGCGCATCCCTGACGCGGACACGCCCAACGGCGTCGTGGCGGCGTACTGGGGCGACCTCATCAACGTGCGGGAGCAGTGCCACGCCGTGATGGGGACGGCCCCGGCGCGGCGTCAGGTGTTCGAGTGGCCCGACACCCACCACTGCTGTCCGGCGATGATGCCGCAGCTCTCGATCGAGGTGGTGCTCCACGAGCGGACCCACCTCATCGATTTCCTCTACCGCAGCCGCGTCGGGATGCGCGCCTTCACCGTCGGCATCGAGAACGAGACCGGCACCGCCGCCGTGTCCCCGTGCCCGATGAATTCCATGTGCATCCCCGCGAGCAACTACCGCTTCACGCCCTCACCGTAGAACACCCCTCCCCACGGCGCGCCGGGTCGACTACCTTCGCGCGCCATGATCACCCTCAAGAGCTTCGTCTGCGATCGTCTGGTGGCCGGCTCGGGTCGGCCCGCGGTGCTCGTCAACCCCTCCACCGAGGAGCCCGTCGCCGAGGCCAGCTCCGAGGGCGTCGACTTCGCCGCGGCGCTCGCCTTCGCCCGCGACGTGGGCGGCCCCGCCCTGCGCTCGCGCACCTTCGCCCAGCGCGCGGAGATGCTCCGGGCGATGGCGCAGGCGATCCACGCGAAGCGCGACGAGCTCCTCGACCTCGCGATGCGCAACGGCGGCAACACGCGCTCGGACGCGAAGTTCGACATCGACGGCGCGTCGGGCACGCTCACCGCCTACGCCGACCTCGGCCAGTCGCTCGGCGAGTGCCGCTGGCTCGCCGATGGGGAGCCCGTCAACCTCGGGCGCTCGTCGCGCGTGTCGGGGCAGCACGTGCTCGTCCCGCGGGCGGGGGTGGCCGTCCACGTGAACGCGTTCAACTTCCCGGCGTGGGGGCTGGCGGAGAAGGCCGCGGTGGCGCTCCTCGCGGGGATGCCCGTGATCAGCAAGCCCGCGACGGCGACGGGGCTGGTGTCGTACCGCATCGTGGAGCTCCTGGTGGAGTCGGGGGCGCTGCCGCCGGGCGCGCTCTCCTTCATCGCAGGCTCGACGGGCGACCTCCTCGACCGCCTCGGCGGCCAGGACGTGCTCGCCTTCACGGGCGGGCACAGCACCGGCCTGATGCTCCGTTCGAAGCAGAACCTCCTGGTGAACTCCGCCCACGTGAACATCGAGGCCGACAGCCTCAACGCCGCGGTGCTGGGGCTCGATGTCGAGCGCGGGAGCGACACGTGGGGGGTGTTCCTCTCCGACGTGGCGCGCGACATCAGCCAGAAGACGGGGCAGAAGTGCACCGCCATCCGCCGGGTGTTCGTGCCGCGCGAGCAGCTCGAGGCCGTGCTCGAAGACCTCACCGACCGACTCTCCACCGTGCGCGTCGGCGACCCGACCGCGGACGGCGTGACGATGGGGCCGGTCTCCACCGCGTCGCAGCTTCGCGAGGTGCGCGACGGCATCGCGAAGCTCACGGCCGACGGCGCCCGTGTGGTGCTCGGCGGCGCCGAACCCGTCCAGGGACGCGGCGTCCCCGAGGGGAAGGGGTACTTCGTGGCCGCGACGCTCCTCGCGGTGGACGACTCGTCGCGCGGCGGTGTCGTGCACGAGCACGAGGTGTTCGGGCCGGTGGCGACGGTGGTTCCGTACGACAGCGCGGCGGAGGCGGTGGCCCTCGTGCGGCGCGGCGGCGGCGGCCTCGTGTCGAGCGTCTACACCGAAGACCGCGCCTTCGCGGCCGACGTGGTCATGGGCATCGCGCCCTTCCACGGCCGCGTGACGGTGGTGAACGCGAAGGTGTCGGGCGCGTGGCTCGGGCCGGGGACGGTGCTCCCGCAGCTCCTGCACGGCGGCCCCGGGCGCGCGGGCGGCGGTGAGGAGCTCGGCGGCCTGCGCGGCATGGGGCTCTACCTCCAGCGCACCGCCCTCCAGGGCTACGGCCCGCTCGTCGACCACATCGTCGCCGGCGCGAAGCGGGTGTAGCCCGTCAGCGTCGGAAGGCCACCGGCACCACCGCCCGCACCACGATCCCCGACGCGCGGAACCGCACCCCGCGCGCCGCCTCCGCCACGCAGGTCGCCACCGGCGGCGGCGCCCCCGTCAGCTCCGCTTCTGTCACCGCACCGTCTGCGCCGATGCTCATGCGCAGCGACGCTTCTCCCGCGGGCCGCCGCGCGCGCCGCAGCGCGAGGGTGGCGCAGGCCTGAAGCGCGGGCACGTCCGTCAGTCCGCGCGTGAGCTCCTCGACGCGCAGCGAGCCCGGGCCTTCGCGCGGCGTCGCGTCCGTCGGGGCCGCCGCGGGGGCAGGCGTCGGGGCCGCGGGCGCACCTCGCCGGGGACGTCGCGCGGGCCGCGCCGGCCGCGCCGGACGCGGCGGCGGCGTGAGGATCACCGCGCCGTGCACCACCCGGTCGATCGTGGGGTTGGCGAACGAGTACACCCGCGACACGTACTTGCCCGCCGGGCTCACGTCGCGCACGCGGAGCGCCGCGAAGACGTCGCGCAGGCAGGGCAGGAGGGCGGCGAAATCTTCCCCGCCGTGGTGGTCGAGGTGGACGCGTGACACCGTTCCGGTCGCCGTGAGGTCGAACTGAACCTCCAGGTCGCCCGCCGCATGCGGACGCCGCACCAGCAGGCGCTCGTAGCACTGGACGAGCTCGAGCTGGGCGCCGTCGAGGGCGCGCCGGGCCATCGACGGGAGCGACACACCCGGCGCGGTCTCCGGGGGCTCTGGGGCGTCGGGGCGGAGGGCCATCGGCATGATGCGAACCTCATCGGCCTCGGGCTCGGGCGCTGGCGGCGGGACGTTGAGGATCGTCGGCCGCGGCCCGCGACGGGACGACCCGCACGCCAGGAGGCCCAGGGAAACAGCAAAAAACGTCGCGGGCGACCGCATGCGGCGACCGTACAACATCCCCGCGCCCGTCGCGCACTCCGCGGCGGAGAAGGGGGTGACGCGGCGCGGCGACACCGTCTATCCTCCGCTCCCCAACCCGTGCATCACCGCCCTGCCACCCCCTTCCTCGCGCTCGTCGCCCTCGCGTCGTGCAGCACCATCTTCCCGCGGTACCACACGCCGACGCGTCCGCCGCCTCCGGGGATGCTGGAGAGCGGCGGGCTCATGGCGCCCCCGGAGGATCTGCGGCAGCTCACCTTCGTCACCGCCGACCTCCCGCCCAGCCGGAGCGATCAGCGCACCTGGGACGATGACGGCGACCCCGACCTCTACGGCGTCCTCCTGCGCAACGGCGAGGAGATCTACCGCACGCCGGTCGCGCGCAACACCCTGCGCCCCGCGTGGACCAACGCGTCGGTGACGCTCCGGCTCGACCCGCACGCGCGGCTTCGTTTCGAGCTCCGCGACGACGACGGCGCGGTCTCCGAGCTCGTGTCGGACATCGAGTTCACGGGCGTCCCCGAGGGCGCGGCCGAGGGGGGCAACGTGGTGATGCAGCTCACCCGCGGGGTGACCCTCACGCTGCGCGCGGGGCCGCCGTCGCCGGTCGTAGGGATGGGGGTGGAGTACGAGATCCATGAGGACTTCGTGCGCGTGCTCAGCCTCGACGCGGTGTGCCCGGCGCGGGCCGCGGGCATCCGCGTCGACGACCACATCACCGCCATCGACGGCCGCCCGGTGTCCGACCTCGGGGAGATCGGGGTGCGCCAGGCCATGGACCGCTCGACCCTCCGGGACGTGTCGCTGACGGTCGAGCGGGAGGGCCGCCCGGCGATCGTGGTGGACGTCCACGTGAACGCGGTGTACCTCGCGCGTTAGACAAAGAAGTGACCGACGGGATGCACCAACCTGCGGGTCGAGGGGCATCCCAGCGGAGTCCACCACCAGCTTCGGGAGCGTACGTGTCGATGACCAGGGTGCTTCATGTCGGGTTCGCGTTGGCCGTGACTGCCGCGGTGGCGCCGTCGTTCGGGTGGGCGCAGACGGCGCCGGGGCTCCAGACCGCGTTCGACGTGCAGACGTACTGGCCCTCCGGTGGCCCGAGCGAGCACCTGGTCTCCCGCGGCAGCACGCTGTCCCCGTCGGGCGCGGTGGGCTTCGGCCTCGTCGTCGGCTTCATGCGCCAGCCCCTGCGGCTGCGGCCCTTCGGCGCGACGCAGGCTGCGGCGGCGGTCGACTACGCCGTCACCACGGACTTCGTGTGGAGCGTCGGCCTCTTCAACCGCTTCCAGCTCAGCGCCGCCGTCCCGGTGGTGATCGCCCAGTCGGGGGAGGGGACGCGCCCCATCCTCGGCTCCCGCGGCGCCGTCCTCGGTGACACGGCCCTGCGCGACCTGCGCTTCGAAGCGTCGTGGGCGATCGTCCAGCGCGACCGGATGCCCGACGCCACGGGCTTCGGCCTCCGCCTCGACCTCGGCGCCGCCATTCCCTTCGGCGACGAGAGCGGGTTCAACTCGTCGGGGTCGTTCACCTTCGCGCCGATGCTGGTGGCCGACATGCGGCTGCGGAAGTTCACCTTCACCGTCAACGCGGGGGCGCGGCTCCGGGAGGAGCGTCGCTTCGCCGACATGGTGATCGGCAACTCCCTCGTGGCGAGCGCGGGCGTCGCGATGCGCCCGCTCAACCGCCTCACCTTCACCTTCGAGTATTTCACCACCATCGGCCTCGCCTCGGTGACGGGGCTGGTGAGCCCGATGACGGGCGAGGTGTTCGGCGGCGCGCGACTCGCCACCGACGCGGCGGGCGACGTCGAGGTGCTCGCGGGCGTGGCCATCCCGACGTTCAACGACCCGCTCAACCCAGGCTGGCGCGCCCTCGCCGGCATCTCGTACGCGCCGCGCGGCACCGACCGCGACCACGACGGCGTCCTCGACGCCGACGACCGCTGCATCGACGTCTCCGAAGACCGCGACGAGTTCGAGGACGAGGACGGCTGCGTCGACGCGGACAACGACGGCGACAGCGTCCCCGACACCTCCGACCGCTGCCCCAACGAGCCCGAAGACGCCGACAACCACGAGGACGCGGACGGCTGCCCCGACGACGACAACGACGGCGACTCCGTCAGCGACGCCGACGACGAGTGCCCCATGGTGGCTGCGGGCGATCACCCGGACAGCAACCGCAACGGCTGCCCCATCCCCGACACGGACACCGACGGCGTCCTCGACCCCTACGACCAGTGCGTCGACGTGGCCGCCGGGGCGCACCC
>JBILLV010000218.1:0-15534 GCA_044375895.1 Polyangiales bacterium
GCGACATCGGCGACATCGGCGACATCGGCGACATCGGCGACATCGGCGACATCGGCGACATCGGCGACATCGGCGACATCGGCGACATCGGCGACATCGGCGACATCGGCGACATCGGCGACATCGGCGACATCGGCGACATCGGGGGCCTCCGACCTGTCCGGCAGGTCCGATCCATCGGAGACCTCCGGCGTGTCGGGTGACGTGGAGGTGTCAGCGATCTCAACGTCGGAGACATCCGAAGCCCCGTCGTCGGCCACGGTAGCGTCCGGGCTTGGGAGGTCGGGGCGGGCGTCCTCCAAGGGCGCGTCGTCCACGGCGATGTCCGGTCGGCTGAGGTCGGGGGCCGCGTCGACGATCGCCTCCTCCGTGCGGTCACCGGGAGCATCAGAGGCCCCTCCGGGCGCTTCTGTACACCCGATCCAGGCGGCCGAAGCGGCGATGACGAGCCATGGGCGCTGCATGGCGATTTCCTATCACACCCTGCGTCGCGCACGACGCTTCCGCGGCCTTGGCGCGCTCGCGCGACACACGGCTGTTGCTCCAGCGACGCAGAGCCGTCGGTTGACCCCGTCGTCACCGACGAGGCAAGAGAGCGCCGTGGAGCGCAGCCTTTCGCGCGCTCATGGGAGCCGTGTGATGATGCCTCGTAACAAGTCGTTCCTCGCTGTGTTCGCGTTGACGGTCGCGTGCAGCAGCGGGTCAAACACTCAGTCTGGCAATGACGCCGCGGTGGACGGTGCCCCGGACGGGGCGGTGGAGGTCGACGCGACGCCGGATGTGGGGCCTGACGCGACGCCGGACGTGGGGCCTGACGCGACGCCGGACGTGGGGCCTGACGCGACGCCGGACGTGGGGCCTGACGCAACGCCGGATGCGGGGCCTGATGCGACGCCGGATGTGGCGCCGGATGCGGCGCCGGATGTGGCGCTCGACGTAGCCGCGGACGCTGCGTCTGACGCCGCCCTCGACGCGTCGGCCGACGTGCCCCGCGACGCATCGACCGACGCCGCCCTCGACGCATCGACCGACGCTCCCCGCGACGTGGCCGCTGACACCGCCATGGATGTCGCCGCCGACGCGCGGTCTGACGCGGCTCCTGACCTCGCGACGGACGCCGCCCCCGACGCCAGCGGCTCCGCGCGTGAGCTGTGGATCCTTCGCGTGGGCGAAGGCATGGCCGCGCTCACCAACGCCTCCACCGCGCTCTTCATCGAGCGTCGCTCGGCGGGCGACGGGGCCACACGCGGCGCCGCCTTCCCCCTGCCCGTGGCGATGGCGGGCGCCAACCGCCCAGTGACGCTGTCGGGAACCGCGACCTCCGAGGGCGCGCTCACCCGCTCGGTCGACGGTCGCTACGTCACCCTCGCGGGCTACGGCGCCGCGCCGGGGATGGCGTCCATCGCGAGCTCGACCCTGGAGCGCGTCGTGGCCCGCGTGGCGGCCGATGGCGCCGTCGACTCGACCACCGGGCTCGGCATGGCCTACTCCGCCAACAACGTTCGCGCCGCCGTGACGGTCGACGGGAGCGCCTTCTGGGTCGCCGGCACGGGCACGGTCGCGGGCGTCCAGTACAAGATGCGAGGCGCCGCGGGTGAGCCCGTCAACGTCATCGCGATGCCTGCCAATGTGCGCGCGGTGAATGTCTTCGGGACCCAACTCTACGCCAGCGCCTCGACGGGCACTCCGGCACCGGGCTTCTACGGCGTCTTCAGCGCGGGCATGGGGACCCCCACCACCGCGGGCGCGACGGCCACGATGCTCCCTGGCTTCCCGGCAGCGTCGGGTCCCTCGCCCTATGGCTTCGCTGCCCTCGACCGCGACGCCGCGGTGGTGGGGGTCGACACGCTCTACGTCTGCGACGACCGCTCGATCGCATCGGGCGGCGGCGTGCAGCGGTGGACGCGCGCAGCTTCGGGCGAGTGGACGCTCGGCGCGACGCTCGCGGAGGGCGTGACCAGCGGCTGCCGGGGGCTCACCGCATGGCTCGAAGGCACCGACGCCTTCGTCGCGGCCGTCACCGCGGAGAACCCCTCGCGCGTGGTGGTGTACCGCGACCGCGCCGGGGCCCCCGCCGCTGCCCCCACCGTGATCGCTACCGCGCCGATGAACACCCAGTTTCGCGGCGTCGCCCTCGCGCCGCAGATGTGACCGCACGGATTCGGTGACGAGGCCCGGAGCGCGGAGGGTTCGAGGGCGACGCGGCGGCCGAAGGGGCTTCGGCTCAGTGCAGGCAGGCGCGGAACGCCCCCGAGGGCGAGGCGCTGATGAGCCCCTCGAAGCACGTCGTCGACACGCTCGTCCCTTCGAAGACCGACACCAGCTCGTTGGTCGAGATCGTGCGGAACTCCATCCGGATCGACCCGCTCCCGCTGGGCTGCGACCAGGTGCCGGTGATGTCGGGCTCGGTCGGCGCGAGCACCACCCCGCCGGCGTCGAGCACCACCTGCCCCGTGAGCATCCACTCCGGGGTGCACTGGCTGAAGCTCGTGGGCCTGCTCGGGCCGAAGCAGTCCTCGATGTCGAGGAGCTGCGGGGTGGCGATCGCTACCGGCGGCGGCGGGGGCGGCGGCGGGGGCGGGGGCGGCGGCGGGGGCGGGGGCGGCGGCGGCACGTTCATCACGGTGGTGGCGATCACCGCGCTGTTGTTGGTGTACGAAGCCTCCACGCTCGACGTGTACGCGCCGACGTCGAACGGCGCCGTTCCCGCCGTCGCCGGGAGCGTCACGGTGAACGACCCCATCCGAGACTGCCCGGCGCCGAGCGCGCCGTACGGACAGCGCACGCGCCACGGCCAGGCCGCCACGACGCAGCCGCCCGACGTGGCGGTGACGACGGCGCCGCTCGCGATCATCACCCGCAGCTCGGTGCCGCTCGCGGGGCGGTTGCCGATGTTGCGCACCGTCACGGTGTACGTGGCGCTGGTCGACACCAGCGCGGTGGTGGGGCCGGTGATGGCGCTCGTGAGGTCGGCGCGGTTGACCGAGGCGGGCTGTGCGCTCTGACCGACGAAGCTGCCCTCGGTGTTGGCGCAGGCGGCGGTGAGGGTGGCGCTGAGCATGAGGGCGCGGTGGCCCCCGAGCGAACGGAGCGTGAGCATGGGCGGTTTTCTCCTGTGAGCGGCGATGGCAGCGTGGCGCTGCGTGCCTGCGCCGCAGTCTGACCGCGAGCAGGGCTCTGGCCACCGAAAACAGCTTCAGCACAGGTCGATTGACAATGCGGTGAGACGTCCGAGCGGGGGGCAGACTGGGGTCGGACACGCGGTCAGACACGCGCCGTCACGCGCGTCGTCGGGGTGCGCGATCACCGGCCGTCGTCTTCGACGCGGTACAGCCCGACGCGCACCGACGGGGTGACGTACTCGAAGACGTAGCTCGGCGTCGCCGGCAGGGTCCACGTCGCGATGGGCGTGAGCCGGTGGGTCGCCTCGAAGCGCGCGCACGCGGCGGCGCCAGCGGCCGTCGAGCAGAGCGACGAGCGGTAGTAGCGTTGCGGCCGACGGTCACTCTCGTGCGGAGCGATGAGTCGCTCGGGGTCGGCAGGGAGGAGGTGCGGCGCGTTCGGGTCGTCGTGCGGGTAGATCGGGAGCCGCAGCACGGCGACGTCCGCTCGCGCGAGCCAGAGGAGCGTCTCGGTCTGCGGCAGCTGTTGACGCCAGCCCCTCGCCAGCGCCTGCTCCTGCGCGTCGACGGGAATCGTCCGCTCGACGGGGAAGCGGGCCCACGCCAAGCCCAACACCAACAGCGCGCCGCACGGCGCCGCGGCCCACGATCGTCGCACGGTGACATCGAGGTCGCGCAGCGCCCACGCGACCAGGGCGACCCACGCGGGGAGGTAGAGCCGCGCGTAGGCACCATGAATCCAGGGGCGGAGGTGCGTGGCGGCGGGCAGGTCGGCGGCGGTGAAGAGGGCGAAGGTCAGCGCGGCCGCGAGCGCCGCGAGCCCCGCCGAGCGTCGGTGGCGCGACCGCGCGACCAGCGCGACCAGGGCGATGAGCACGGGTGGGAGGAGCCCCTGCAGACGACCCGGGAGCGACCAGAGGAGCGTGTCCGACAGCCGCGAGGCGAGGTCGTCGTGCGCGGCGGCCCACATGGCGCGCCCCGAGGTCACGAGCGTCGTGAGGGCGATGGCGAGGGTGGCCGCCAGCGCGGCCGACAACCGTCGCCGCGGCGCCCCACGGGCGAGCAGCAGGGGCAGCGGCGCCGTCGCGCTCGCGGCCCACAGCCAGGGGTGCAGCCGGGCCGCTTGAGCGACCACGGCGCCGGCTGCGACGGCCAGGAGGAGAAACGACGGACGCCGCCACGTCGCGACGCCGGCCCGGGCGGTGAGCGCCAGCGCGATGAAGGCGAGCGAGCTCCCGGCGCTGAGGTACGACTCGCTCCGCGCGAGCCGCGCGAGCATCGGGTCGAGGGCCACCGCGACGGCCAGCGCCCACGGCAACGCGCCGCGCGCCCCGACGGCGCGCGCGATCATCCAGGCGCACGCCGGCGAGAGCATCGCCAGGAGCGACTGAACGGCGGCGACGCTCGCCTCCGGGTCGCGCGGGGCGAGGGCGATCGCCCCATGAAAGAGCTCGTGCTCCCCGGGGCCAAAGCCGATCGAGATCGCTCCGATGGCGCGCTCGACGTGCTCGGGGCCGTGACCGTTTTGATGGAAGAAGTTGAAGGGGACGAGGAGCCAGCGGCCGACGCCCGTGGCGAGGGTGAGGGCGAACAGGGCGGCGACCGAACGCGCCCGAGGCACCGGCGATGCGGCCGCGGCGAAGCACAGGGCCACCACCAGCAGCCACGGAGCCGACGCCAGGAGCGGAGCCCCGAGCCCCGTCATGGATCGTGGTTGGCGCCCAGGGAGATCGCGAGGACGCGGGCGACCATGAGCACGTCCGCGCCGGGCGCCGCCGAAGGCTCCGCCGTCAGGGAGAACGGCGCTGCCTGGACGTCGGCCCGCGGATCAGAACCGCGCACGACCCGCACCGTCGCCACGCCGCTCGGCAGACGCACGACCACCCGCCAGCTCGTCGGCCCCAGCGGGGTCACCGCCTCGATCGGCCCCCCGGCGGCCCATCCCCCAGGCTGGACCCGCCCGAGCGGCGCCGCCCCCTCCGGCCGCGGCGCCGGGCTGCTCCGACGCGCGGCCTGGCGCCTCGCCTCGAGGTCGGCCCAGGTGCGCTTGTGGGGAGGGACCACCGTCACCGCGGTGAGGAGCGCGACGCCGATCACCGCCAGCGCGACGCGGAGGAAACCACCCTTCATGCGTGAGGTGCCCGACACTCCAGCCTGCATGCGCCTTCATGTCGGGCCGCGGTTTCGACGTCGCAAGCCCTCTCCTTGCGACGTCGAAGATGCATCGGGTTGTGGAAATGTTCGTCGATGGAAGCCTACCGCACCGCGCGGATCGCGCGGGCCTCGGCGGCGATGAGGGCGGCGGGCTCCTCCGCGCGGAGCGTGCGGGTGTCGACCCCGAGCGCCGCCATCTGGTGGAGGATGTTGGCGCAGTCGGTGAAGAACTGCGGGTTGCCCACGTCGCCCCGCACGCGCCCCGCCAGCGTCGGGACGAGCTCGTCGGCGATGACCCGCGCGCGCTCCTCCGCCGTCAGCTTGCGCAGGTCGACCGGGTGCTCGCCGAGCACGCGCCGCGCCTGGCGGTGGAGCCCGCCGATGACGTACGTCTCGCCGCTCGCCGCGAGGTCGGCCAGCATCGCCGCGCAGGCCTTCTGGCACACCAGCAGGTCGGACAGCTTCGCCTCCTCGCCCGAGAGCTGCGGCGGCGGGCGCATCGTGCGGCCCTCGTGGTCGATCGCCCGGCCCTTCGGGAGGCACCCGTCGGCGTCCATGCGCGGCCAGTCGGCCCCGACGCTCAGGTCGAGGTGATCGGACGCGGTGTAGTGACGCGGCGTCGCGACGGGCGCGAGGGGCGCGCCCAGCACGGCGTCGACGGCCTCCGCGCCCGCGGTGCGGAGCGGCGACGTCGCCCACTGGTTGTCGGCGTAGCCGTGGGCGTTGGCCACCACGAACGCGAACGCGCGGCGCAGCAGCACCACCACCGCGTCCATCCCGCCGAGCGTCGCCGCCAGGCGCGGGAGCACGCGGGGGAGGGCCGGGATCGGACGCACCTCCGCGCTCGCCCGCAGCGCCGCCAGCGCGGGCTGGCCGAAGAGCCCCGCGTCGACGAGCCGGAGCCACGCGCGCAGCGGGTACAGCGCGGTGTGCGACTCGAGGAAGGCCAGCGCGCTCGGGTTGAGCGCCACGCCCGCGTCGGCGGGGGCGAGCCACGCGGTCTCGCTCGCCTTGGTCATCCGGCGGATGCGCGCGACGGGGCTCGCGAGGCCCGGCGTCGGCGTGCTGAAGCGGCGCGGGCGCAGCGACTCCAGCGCGCGGGCGTCGTCGAAGCCCACGTGGCTGCGGAGCACCCGCGCCGGGGGCGGCGGCAGCGACGCCCCCTTCGGCGAGCGGACGTCGTGGTCGCGGGCGAGCAGCGCGTCGAGGCGGACGAAGATGTCGTCGAGCGCGTCGATGAGCCGACCCTGCGCCTCTCCCGTCAGCGCGCCGATGTGCGCGTTGAGCGCGTCGGTGAAGTCGTGGACGGCCACCGGGACGTCGCCCGTCCACCGGTCGCGCAGCGCGGGACCGAGCACCCACGCCAGCGCCGCCTCGTCGAGCTCGCCCGGGTCGTCACGCAGCGGCGCGTCCGCGAGGGTCGCGTCGAGCATGGCCGCGTGGAGGCCGAAGCCGTCGAGCTCCACCGCGCAGTGGAGCAGCGCCGCGAAGCGCTTGACGCCCTCCACGCCGCCGCGGCCGTCGGTCGACGCGGTGCCGAGGATCGAGCGGGCGATGTTGCGGCACGCCCACGAGAAGAGGTCGTCGGCGACGGCGGCGGGGTCGGCCCGGTCGGCGGCGACGGCGCGCGCGAAGAGCGACGTGACGCACCCGAAGCTCTGGAGGCACGCGGCGAAGGCGTTGTCGTCGAGGCTCTTCGCCCACACCTCCGTGAGCGGCTGCTTCGGCGCGGCCTCGTCGAAGGCCGCCGTCCCCGGGGCGTAGGGGTACGAGCGGTACCGACCGAGCAGCGCCGTCGTGCGCAGCAGCGCCTGCACCTGCGGGTTCACGTCGGGCTCGTTCGTCGGCGCGCCGAGGAGCGCCGCCAGCGCGCCTGGGAGGGCCTCGGCCATCTGCGGCGCGAAGGCCGACGTGCCCGTGGCGAGCCAGCCGAGGGCGCGCTCCAGGTCGCGCATCCCGTCGGGCGTGGCTGGGCCCAGGAGCACCGGGATCGCGGCGTTGTACCAGAGCGTCCCCGTGGTGTAGGGCGAGGCCATCTGCCCGAGCTCGGCCCACATGAGGTCACGCACGGCCGCGAGGGAGAGCAGCGGGCCGCGGTCGATGGGCATGCGGTCGACGTTCTGGCCGCCGGCCATGATGTTGCCGCTGGTGAGGTCGCTGCGGTCGGCGACGAAGGGGATGGCGGCGAGGCCGTCGGTGAGCGGGCGGCGGCTCACCGGGCAGCGCGCGCGGGTCCACACGCCGGGGGCCTCGAAGGCGACGCGGTCGCGCGGGTCGTCCTTGCGGGCGATGTGGTCGCGGCGCTCGCGCGAGGCGGCGAGGAGGCGGTCGACGTAGCGGTCGGCCGAGCGCGAGCGACCGTCCTCCGTCGACTTCGCGGTGCGGATGCGCGTCGAGAGGTGCGCCATCTTGTCGCCCGGGTCGACCTGCGTCAGGCCGAGCTGGGCCTTCAGGTCGTCGAGGGCGGGCTGGAGCCACACGAGCCAGTGGTTGGGGTGCGACTCGTAGAAGCCGAGCTCCTTCTCCAGCGCGGCCTGCTCCAGGGCCTCGCGGGCCTCGCGGAGCTCGCCCTTGAGCA
This sequence comes from Polyangiales bacterium, assembly GCA_044375895.1. GTDB lineage: Bacteria > Myxococcota_A > Polyangia > Polyangiales > CAISKJ01. Next base: position 7,855 of record JBILLV010000218.1, read on the forward strand.
GGTGGCGCGCGTGGTTGAGCGCGTTGCACCGGCTGGCTCGCTCGCGGGGCGAGAGCGCCTCGTCATCGACCGCGGCGCGGAGGGTGGCCGTGTTGGCCTCCACCGCCTCGCGCAGCGCGTGGAGTCGGGCCTGCGACTCGGGGCTCGCGGTGAGCATCGCGACCACGGCGGTGCGCGTCGTGAGGAGCTGCTCCAGCGGCGCGATGAGCGCGTTGAGGGCCGCCCGCGACGTCTCGCGCAGGTAGGGGTTGTCCGAGAGGCCGCGGGCGAGGATGCGGAAGACGTCGGCGCCGTCGCGGTCGAGGGTGACCTCGCGGTGGCGGACGGCGACGTCGGCGCGCATCACCATGCGGCGCCCGCCTGGCTTCGGCGTGAGCTTGCGGACGGTGACCTTGCGCGGGAGCTCGCGCGTCCCCTCGGGGTGCCAGCTCACGAGGCGGTCGCCGTCGAGCACGGCCCAGCAAGGGAGGGCGGGCTCGACGGTGAACTGGTCGCCCTCGCCGTCGGACAGTCGCAGGCTGGCGCCGTCGAAGTCGGCGAGGCGCAGCACGCCCGGCGCCGCCGCCAGGGTGGAGAACAGGAGGCGGTTGTCGAAGCGATCGGGGTCGCCCGTGAAGAAGCCGAGGGCCTCGGGGCTGCCGGCCGTCCCGACGAGCACGTTGGCCGCGAGGAGGCAGCGGCAGCGCGACGCGAGGAGGCGCATCGCGGCCTCGATGTCACGCGTCGTGGGGCTCGAGGTGCCGCCGTCGAAGCCGCCGTCCGAGCTGTTGAGCACGGCGAGCTCCACCTCACACTTCGCGGCGTCGAGGTACTTCTGCAGCCGCCCGAGGAAGGCCGCGTGCGACTTGGGGTTGGTCGAGCCGCGGGCCTGGTGCTTCACGAGGGCCTCGCGGGCGACGCGGACGACGGCCTCGGCGGAGGACGCTGGGAGCACCGCGCCGCGGGTGCCAGGGACGAGCGCGTCGGGCGCGCCGAGGCGCTGGCGGGCGGCGTCGGTGAGGATCACCTCGTAGTGGCTGTCGGACTCGAAGCCGTGGAGGATGACGACGTCGGCGCGGCCGCCGAGCACCGCGGTCACCTTGTCGAAGGCGGAGACGTTCTCGTGCGTGCGGCCGCCCATCGAGCCGGATTCATCGGCGTTGACGAGGAGGAGGCGGAGGGTGTCTTCGACGCGCTCGAAGGTGAATTCGAGCGCGTCCGTCGAGCACGAGCCGAGGCGAAGGTCGGGCATGGCGGGACTCCAGGGATGTGGGGGATGAACGCCCGCGGAGGGTGAACCCCTCCGGCGCGGGATCCGTCGTGGCCCCAGCGGCGAGTGCCGCGGTACGACGGAGCGGGGGAGGGATGCGGGCCGCAGGGTCTAGCACGCGGCGCGGACGCGTCGACGGGGTCGCGCGAAATTTCGCACGGCACGACCGTGTTGGCCCGAAGCTGGCGAGCGCCTTCAGGGCAGAAGGTCGTTCACGCGCAGGTCGCCGCGCTCGACGCCCGCGATCACCACGCGGAGCGATTCGTCGGCGCGAAGCGTGGTGTGCGCGCGGTAGCTCGGCGCGGACGCCGCCGCGTCGGGCGACGAATACACCTCCACGCAGCGGTCGACGAGGTTGACGATCCAATACGCCGGTATCGCTGCGCGGGCGTAGCTCCGGAGCTTGATGCCCCGGTCGCGGTCGAGCGTCGTGTCAGAGACCTCGACGACGAGGGCCACGTCGCTCGCTCCGGGGTGCCCCGCGGTGTAGTCCTCCGCACGTCCACGGATCACAGCGAGGTCGGGCTCGGGCTCGCCGTCGTCGAGCGTGATCGGGTCCTGCGACTGCGCGGACCAGCCCTCCGGCAGGAGCGCGCCGAGCAAGCGCAGCAGCTTCGTGAGGGCGACGACGTGCGGTCGCTTCTTCGGCATCTTCTGCACCAGGAGCCCTTCGAGGAGTTCGATGGCGTCGCCCTCGCCGAAGATGCCCGCACGGATCGCGGCGTGATACTGCGCCACGGACATCTGGTAGACCGGCTCCATGGGGATCACATACCTGGGCTGGAGGACCGCGGCCGACATCGTCTGATGCCTATCACAAATCCCGCGCGACGTGGGTGGAGGCGATGGGACGGATCGCCGTACCCTTTCGCCTACTCGGAGAAGGCCACGTCGGTCACCAGCAGCGACCCGCGTGGCATCGGCGACGTCGCGATCTCCACCGCGCGCAGCCGGCGCAGGTCGAGCGGCGGCGTGGCGCGGGCCGCCATCCCCGCGAGCGTGAAGCGGGCGGTCTGGAGCACCGCGCGGCCGTATTGCGAGCGGTAGAGGTGCGGCACCGTGACGACCTCCGACACCCGAGCGCTGGCGCGGCGGCCGTCGGCGTCGACGAGGCGCACCTCCAGGTCGTTGGGCGTCGTCTGCGCGCCCGTGAGCGTGTTGACGCGCGACGCGAGGCGCAGCGAGAGCGCGCGGTAGGCCGACGCGTCGTAGGCGTCGCCGAGGGCGCTCGTGAGCACGGCGTCGCCGGTCCAGTCGAGGGCGAGGGCGGCGCGCGCGGGCGTCGGGCCGAAGGGGTTGTGGTGCGGCCACCCGAAGCGGATCGGCGCGGGGGGCACGTTGACTGTGTACGTCCGGTCGCACGCGGGCGACGAGACCCCCGTGCATGCGACGGGCGTGGCGGGCGTGAAGGCCCCCGTCGTCGACCATGCCCCGCCGAGGAGGTTGCGCGCCGCGTCGGCGTCGGCGAAGTCGTCGATGCGGGCGACGCGACCCCCCTCGTACGAGCGCCGCAGGTCGAAGGGGAACCCGATGTCGCTGTGGAGCACCACCCCCGGCGGGACGTCGCCCGACGCGCGGAGCCACGGCTCGAGGGCGGCGCCATCGGGGACGGTCCCGTCGAACCACGCGCTCACCATCACCTCCAGGGAGCGGCGGAGCGCGTCGGGGTCGGTCACCTCGCCGCTGGTGCACGACGTGATGCCGAAGGCGTTGTCGTCGAAGCGCCACTCGGTGTTGAAGTAGTTGTGGTTGGCGTGGGCGAAGAAGAGCTGCGCCGCCGGGGCCGCGTCGCCCTCGTGGCGCAGCGTCCGGTCGTAGAGCTGCACGCCGTTGTAGGTGAACACGTCGCCGTCGCACATCGGGACGAGCGTGGCGAAGGGCACCGCGCCAGGCTGCGGGTTGTCGAAGTTGGTCGGGGCGAGGGCGAACACCGACGCCACGGCGATCCCGTCGACGTCCGTCGCCCCCGCGAGCGCCGCGGGGACGGCCGCCACCGCCTCGGCGCCGCGCGAGTGGCCGAAGAGGGCGACGCGGCCGAGGTCGACGTGGCCCGAGAAGGCCTGCGCGTAAGGCTCCGCCCCCTCGGCCGACGCGAACGAGCGCCACCGCCGCAGGTGCTCGACCAGCATCTGCGCCCGCTGACCGATGAACCCGTCCGGGCGGCTCCCGCGCTGCAGGTCGCGGCAGTTGACGGTGTTGGCGTCGACGCTCGCGACGACGTACCCGTGGGCGGCGAGCGTCTCCGCGAGCGCGGCGAGGCCCTCGGCGTTGGGCGACGGCCTTGCGCCGCCCGGGCACGCCCCGGTGTTGGTGGTCACGCACGCGTCGTCGAGGGCGGGGTTGCTCCCGGAGAAGTCGTAGCTCGATCGGCGGCAGTTGCCGTGGTTGCCGTGGAGCAGCAGCGCGAGCGGATAGGGGCCGCCTGACAGGTCGGCCGGGTGCCGCACGACGCCGTGGAGGGGTGCGCCGCGGGCCTCGGGCGTCCGCGCGGCGGGGTTGGCCGGGAGCACGAAGTTCGGGATGGGCTGGACGCCGAGGTCGTAGCTGCTGGCCGCCACCGCGAGGGCGCGCACGGCCTCCGTCGCCCCCGCGTCGCGGCCTCCGACCACCGTCACCACGCGGTAGTACACGCGCCCGCTCGGGAGCGCCTCCTCGACGTAGCGGGGCGCGTCGGGGGCCGTCTCGCCCGCCGTCGCCCAGGGCCCCGTGGCGCTCGTCGCGCGCTCGACGCGGTAGCCCGTCGCGCCGTCGTCCGCGGTGTGATCCCACACCAGGGTGGCGGTGGTGTGGTCGTCGACGATCTCGGCGTGGGCCACGCGGAGACCCGTCGCGATGAGGCCCGTCTGCACCTGCACGGTCGCGGTGCAGCTCGCCCGGTTGCCCGCGGCGTCTGCGGCCGTGAACGTGACGCTGCCCGCCGCCGTGAGCGTCGTCGGCGCCGCGGTGACCGTGACGTTCGCGGAGCACCCGTCCGTCGCCTGCGGGAGAGGCACCGTCGCCGCCGCGCCGCGCACCGTCACGAACGCCGGCGGCAGCCCCGCGCAGTCGAGCGTCGGCGCCGCGGTGTCGGTCACCGTCACCCGCGTCGTGCACATCCCCGTGTCCGAGCGGAAGTGAACCTCCGTCGTCCCCACGGGGAAGCCCTCGCGCGGCGCGTCGCCCGTCGCGGGGTGCTCGGCGCAGGCGTTGGCGGGACCCGCGACGGTGGCAGGTGTTCGCAGCGCGCGGCAGGCGACGGTGACGTCGGGCGCGCACCGCGGCGGCGCCTCGCAGTCATCCGACCCGCACGCGGTGAGGGCGATGGCGAGCGCGATCCACGGCCTCATCGCGGCACCGTGAGCGACGGCGCGATGACCCGACGCGTAGCGCCGCCGTACTGCAGCGCGACCTCCGCGTCGGTGGGAAGCGAGCGCCCGTCGGCGACGATGTAGCGCGCCGTGGTGAGCGTCGGGTGACCCGCGTTGTGGAAGTGCAGCGTCCCCACGAACAGCGTGGTGGTGAGCGCGCCCGCGGGCCATCCGTCGGCGCTCTCCAGCTCGATCGCGACGGGCCAGCGCGCGGCCACCGTGTTCCCCGCGCCGTCTTCTCCCTCGGCGTCGGTCGTGCGCACCACCCGAACCCGCACGGCCGCGCGCGGAGGCGTCGGCGCGGCGACGGGCGGCGCCGTCTGCGCGGTGGGGGTCGTCTCCGCGGGGGCGCGCCAGGCGCCGGGCTCGAGCACCGCGGTGGGCGACGACGGCGGTGTGGCAGGCGTGGCGGGCGGGAGCGTCACCGGCGTGGGCTCCGGCGGAGCGCTGTGCGTGCACGCGGTGAGGGCGAGGGCGAGGGCGACCGTGACGGGCTTCACGCCCGCGAGGATAGACCCCGCGCGGTCATTCTCCGTAGGGATCCTGACGGTATCCCGTCGGGTGGGCGCCGGCGTCGCGGGCGCGTACGACAGGCCGCACGGGGGGGCGGTTCACGGGGCGGCGGATGTTCACGGGCTCGTCCGGGGGCGGCGGTGCGACGGCGGCGTCGACGGCGATGGGCTGCACGACGGGCACTTCGGTGCGCTGGAGGCGGGCGAAGTGGAGCAGCGTCGTCCCCGAGAGGGTGACCACCGCGTCGGCGTGGCCCGGCGCGCGGAAGGTGAAGGTGTGCGAGTCGGTGGGGGCGCCGCGCGAGCCCGTCCACGTCTCCCGCAGGGGCGTTCGACCGATCACCGTGCCGTGCTCGATGACCTCGGCGCCCGATGGGTCGCTCTCCAACATCACCGACACCGACGACGCACCCACCGTCGGGGGGGCGTCGGGGCGGGAGAGCACGGCGCGCACGGCGAAGGCGACCAGCACGAGGGAGATGATCCCGATGAGCACCACGGGGAGCCGCGAGCGCGGCGGAGCCTCGACGGGCGCGGCGGGGACGGGCGAGGGGAGGGGCGGCGGCTGCTGCGGGGGAGAGACGGTGACGGTCTGCGGCGCCGACATCGTGAGCGACGGGGCCGGCGCGTATTGGTCGCCCGAGGGGAGCGCCCGCGGCGCGCTCAGCGAGTTGAGGTGCTCGCCCGTGAGCCCGGTGGTGAGCGCCGTGGACATCCCCACCGCGTGCTTCACCGCCGCGATGAACTCGTCCATCGACTGGAAGCGCTCCTCGGGGAGCTTGGCGAGGCAGCGGTACACCAGCTCTTCGAGGGCCTGCGGCACCTGGATGAGGGGGTTGACCTGGTGCATCGTGGGCACCGCGTCGTTGACGTGGGCGAGCAGCAGGTTGGCCGAGTTGGTGCGCTCGAACGGAACCTTCCCCGCGAGCATCTCGAAGAGCATCACGCCGAGCGCGTACACGTCCGTCGCCGGGGTGCACCGGTCGCCGCGGATCTGCTCGGGCGCCATGTACTTCGGCGACCCCATGAAGAGCCCGGTCTTCGTGAGGCTCTCGCCCTCGGCCTCGTCGAGGTTCTTCACCAGACCGAAATCGAGCACCTTGACGAAATCGATGTCGTCGTCGTGGTGGATGAGAAACACGTTGGCGGGCTTGAGGTCGCGGTGGATCACCCCCTGCCCGTGGGCCTCCCGCAGCGAGCGGGCGATCTGGAGCGCGATGTGCGTGGCGCGGGCGGGGTCGAGCGCGCCCTCCTCGCGGATCAGCCGGTGGAGCGTCCTGCCCTCCAGCAGCTCCATCGCCATGAAGAGAACGCCCGCGGCCGTCTCCCCGTAGTCGTAGACGGTGACGGTGTTGGGGTGCTTGAGGCGCGACACCACCGAGGCTTCGAGGGTGAAGCGCCGGCTGAACTCAGGGTCTTCTTCGCCCGAGTAGTTGGGGTGGAGCACCTTGAGCGCCACGATGCGCCCGAGGGGGGACTGCTCCGCCCGATACACCCGCCCCATGCCCCCCTTCGCGATGAGCGAAAGGACCTTGAACCGATCGTTGATCGTCGCCCCGAGGAGCGGATCGGTGTGCGGATTGGCTGCTGAAGAAGGCTGTACCATCGGCCTGGAGCTGCTTCCCTCGACGCTCCGACCCCGTGAATTCTTTGGGTCGCAGGGCATTCTGGCACCGCGCTCGTCGGGACGTCAACGATGGCGCGTCGAGCGGTTGCGGGGCGGCGGCGAGCGTGCTCTGGTAGCGGCGTACGTGTCGTTGACAAAAGGAGTGCGTGTGCGAATGAAGTTTCGGTTCACGGCCGCCCTGATGGGCGCTCTCGCGGTCGCGGCCCCCGCCGCGCAGGCGCAGACGGCGGGCGACACCACCGAGGTGGTGATCGACTTCGACGACGGGACCTCCGCCGCCGAAGCGAACGCGGTGCTCTCGCGCGTCGGGCTCCACGGGACGCCCAACAGCGCCTACGCCGGGGAAGACGGGGTGTACCGGGCCGACGTCGCCCGCGCCCGGCTCCCCGAGGTGCTCCGTCAGCTCAACGCCGACGGGCAGGTGGAGGCCGCCGACGAGAACGTCGAGATGCGCGCCTTCTTCACCCCCAACGATCCCCTCTACGAGCAGCAGTGGGGCCTCACCCGCGTCGGCACCCCCCGCTCGTGGGACCTCTCCTGCGGCGCGGGCGTCACCGTCGCCGTCGTCGACACCGGCGTCGCCTGCGAGAACCACGGGGAGTTCACCCGCCTCGCCGACCTCGCCGGCACCCGCTGCGTCCCCGGGTGGAACTTCGTCACCAACAACGCCCACGCCAACGACGACCAGGGCCACGGCACCCACGTCGCGGGCACCATCGCCCAGACCACCCACAACGCCCTCGGCGGCGCCGGCGTGGCCTACTGCGCCTCCATCATGCCCGTGAAGGTGCTCGACTCGCGCGGCCGCGGCACCCTCGCCAACGTCGCCGAAGGCATCCGCTGGGCGGCCGATCACGGCGCCCAGGTGATCAACCTCTCCCTCGGCGGCGGCGGTCGCTCGCGGGTGATGGCCACGGCCGTCGCCCACGCCCGCGCCAAGGGGAC
>JBILLV010000569.1:0-3870 GCA_044375895.1 Polyangiales bacterium
GCTCACGGCGCAGACCACCGTCCCGTGGCTGTCGGCGGCGTACGATCCTGTCACGGGCCGCCTCACGCTCAACATCACGGGCGAGCGGGTGACGGGCGGCATCAGCGCGGCCTCGGTGGTGATCCGCGACACGGTCGGTGGGCGCGACGTCGGCGCCGTCCCGGTGCAGCTCCGCGCGCTCGGCAGCCCCGACCCGATGCTCCCGCACAAGGTGCTGGTGGTGGGCGTCGACGGCGTGCGGGCCGACCTAGTCCCCGCGGCGATGATGCCCAACCTCGACGCGCTCCGGGGCTTAGGTCACCAAACATCGGGTGACCTTCAACGGCGGCTACACCACGCGCGATCGCACGTGGCCCACCTTCCTCTGGCGGGCCCGCAACGTCTCGAGGCTTCGAACCGCGGTGCACGTGCACTGGCCCGACATCCTCCAGATCGTGGAGCCCGACGCCATGGACGTGCGCTCGATGGGTGACGACAACACCGTCGCCGACGCCATGGCGCGCTCGCTGCGCGGGGGGATGGAGGACGTTCACTTCGTCCACCTCGACGATGTCGACCACGCGGGGCACGGCACGGGATTCACCCCCACCAACGTCAACTACCGAGCCGCCATCCAGGGCGTCGACCTCAACCTCGGGCGCATGCTCGACGCCCTCTTCGAGCGCCCCTCCATCGCGCGCGAGCACTGGCTCGTGGTCTTCGTCACCGACCACGGCGGCGAGGGCACCAACCACGGCCCGATGAACGCCGCCAACCAGGAGATCCCCATCGGCTACCTCGGCCCCGGCGCGCGCATGATGCTCCCGGGGCGCGGGCTCCTCTCGCATATGGACGTGCACCCCACGGTGATGCACTTCCTGGGCGGCGTCCCCGACGCGTCGTGGCGCCTCGACGGCCGCGACCTCTACGCCCCCTTCGAGGCGCTCTGCGCCGACGGCACCGACAACGACGGCGACGGTCGCACCGACTGCGCCGACCCCGATTGCAGCACCGAGGCCACCTGCGCCTGCGTGCTCACCGACGTGGGCTCGCGCCTCGGCATCGCCATCGCGGGCGGCACCATGACCGGCCGCACCGACACCGCGCGCGGCGTCTGTGGCGGCGCCGGGCTCCCCGACGCCGCCGTCACCTGGACGGCCCCCAGCGCGGGGACGTTCGTGTTCGACACGACGGGCTCCAACCGCGACAACGACACCTTCCTCCACGTGCACCGCGCCGCCTGCAACGGCGCGGAGCTCGCTTGCGACGACAACGCCAGCAACCCGCAGTCGGCGGTGCGCGTCACGCTCGGCGCGGGCGAGCGGGTGGTGGTGGTGGTCGAGAGCCGGGCTCCGACCATGACCTGGCAGCTCAACGCGCGCGACGTGACGCGGTGCCCCGAGCGCGACCTCGGCAGGGCCACGGGGCGCGTCGCCACGGGGATGGTGGGGGCCGTGGGTGGCAGCCTCTTCGCGACCTGCGCGCGCTCGGGGCGCGACGTCACGTTCCAATGGACGGCCCCGTCGATGGGGACGTGGCGCTTCGACACCACGGGGTCGGACTACGACACCGTGCTCCACGTGCGAGACGGCGTGTGCGGCGCCACGGTGCTCGGCTGCGACGACGACAGCGCGTCCAACTACGCCAGCCGCACCGACGTGTCGCTGCGCGCGGGTCAGGTGGTGACGGTGGTGGTGTCGGGCTTCAACGCGCGGCCCGAGACGCCCGGGGCCCTCCCGGCGGGCGGCACCGGCGCCTACGTGCTCAACATCAACTCGCGGTAGAGCCACGGCGGCGTAGCGTGGCATCTCACCCCATGACGATGACCTCCCCCCTCCGCCTCGCCCTCGCGTTCGTCGCCGTCGCGTGCTCGCGGCGCCCCTCCCCGCCGCGTGCGCCCGTCGCCCACGACCGCCCCGCCGCGACCGCACCCATCGCGCCTCCACCCGCGGCGCCAACGGCCGCATCCGCAGGCGTGGGCCTCGGCGCGTCGCTCCGCCTGCCGGCGCCGTACCTCACACCATCGGCGTCCAACCCGGCGCCGCAGGTCAACCGCCCGCCCGGCGCGGTCCCCTCGGGGCCGCCTGGGACGCGCGTGGAGTACTGGGCCTCGGCCAAGCCCGGAGGCCGCTGGCTCGCGCTCGCGCCGGGTGGGGACGTGTTCCTGTCCGATCACGACGCGGGGACAGTGACGGTGCTGCGCGACGCCGACCACGACGGCCGCGCCGAGCAGCGCTTCGTCTTCGCGCGCGACCTCGAGCTCCCGCTGGGCATGGCCTTTCACCCCGCGGGCTGGCTCTACGTCGCCTGCACCAACGCGGTGCTGCGCTACCGCTACGCTGCGGGGCAGACGGCGGCCGCGGGACCTCCTGAGCGCGTCGCGTCGCTCCCGGGCCGCGGGTACAACCAGCACTGGACGCGCAACGTGATCGTGTCACCCGACGGCGCGACGGTGTTCGTCACGGTGGGCTCGGAGACCAACGCCGACGTCGAGACCGACCCGCGACGCGCCGCCATCAGCGCGCTGGCCCCCGACGGAACGAACTTCCGCACCTACGCCAGCGGCCTGCGCAACCCCCTCGGGATGGCCTTCCACCCCACGACCGGCGCGCTCTTCACCACGGTCAACGAGCGCGACGACCTCGGCGACGACCTCGTCCCCGACTACCTCACGAGCGTGCGGGAGGGGGCGTTCTACGGCTGGCCCTACGCGTACTTCGGCCCTCACGAAGACCCGCGCCACGCCGGCGAGCGGCCCGACCTCGTGCGCGCCACGGTGGTGCCCGACCTCGCGCTCGGCGCCCACGTCGCGGCCCTCGGGCTCATCTTCCCCACGCGCGACGGTGTCCTCCCGATGCGCGGCGACGCCCTCATCGCCCTCCATGGTTCGTGGAACCGCTCCGTCCGCGCGGGCTACAAGGTGGTGCGCGCGCGCTTCGCCGAGGGCCACCCGACGGGGGTGCTCGAAGACGTGGTGACGGGCTTCGCGACGCCCGAGGGACAGCAGTGGGGTCGCCCCGCGGGGCTGCTGGAGCTCGACGACGGATCGATCCTCGTGGTCGACGACGCGGCGGGCGTCATCTGGCGCGTCCACCGATGAGCGGGCGGCGAGCGAGCGCGTACGTCACCGCCCGCGAGGCCGTCGCGCTGCTGGGCGTGAAGTCCGCGACGCTCTACAGCTACGTCAGCCGCGGCCTCCTCCGCGCCATCGGCGAGCGCCAGGGGCGACGCTACGCCCTCGACGATGTGCTCCGCCTGAAGGCCCGTCACGACGCGCGCTCGGGCCACGGACCGGTCGCCGCGGGCGCGCTCCGCTGGGGTGAAGCGGTGCTGGAGACGCGCATCTCCGACGTGTCCAGCGGGGTCCCGCGCTATCGGGGCCACGACGCCATCGCGCTCGCAGCGTCGGGCGTCGCCTTCGAACGGGTGTGCGAGCTGCTGTGGTCGGGGGTGCTGCCGGACGCGTGCGTGTGGCCTCGCGAGGAGGGGCAGTGGTGGGCGCGGCTGCGGGCGCTCGGGGGCGCGGGCCGTGACGCGCTCGATCGGGTGCGCGTGGGCGTCGCGGTGCTCTCGGGGTGGGACGACGCACGGGCCGCCGTGCGCCGCATCGCCGGTCTGGTCGCTCCGTGGGAGGGCGACGCGCTGCGGCCGTGCGCCGAGGAGCCGAGCGTCGCCCGCGCGGTGGTGCGGGCGCTCACGGGTGCGGTGGGCGACGAGCAGGTGGCGGCGGTCGATCGCGCGCTGGTGCTCTGCGCCGACCACGAGCTCAACCCGTCGACCTTCACCGCGCGGGTGGCCGCGTCGGCGGGGGCCGACCTCGGCGCGTGCCTGCTGGCCGCCCTCGCGACGCACACCGGGAGGCTCCACGGGCGCATGTCCGACGCGGTCGAG
>JBILLV010000223.1:0-15046 GCA_044375895.1 Polyangiales bacterium
CCGCTCGATCGCGAGGTGAACTACCTTCCCCAGCCGCACCGCGGGCACGCGGCGCCCCACCTCCGTGCGTGACGTCCGGGCGCTCGGCACCTCGCGCACCTTCACCGCCGTCCCCGTCGAGCGGGCGAGGTGGTGCACCTCCCCTTGCGAGAAGCGCACGAGCCGCGGCACTTCGGGGCAGTCGGCCACCTGGCACAGCTCCGACGGCGAGACCCGCGCCAGCCGCGGGCGCACCTCCGCCCCGCCCCGCACCGGCTCGGTCTCCGGCGACGCGTCCTCCGCGAGCCGCCGCCACGCCGACACGTCCGTGGCTGCGCGCTTCGGGGCCGCGACGTGCTTCTCCCCGCCCGCGAGCACCACGGTGACGTCCGTGCCGAGCCACTGCCCGACGCCCGCCGTCCGCGGCGCGTCGGTGACGGTCGCGGTGACCATCGCGCGGAGCGTCCCGACGGCGGTCTTCGCTTCATCGGGCCAGAGCAGCACGAGGTGGTCGCGGGCGCGGGTGACGGCGACGTAGAGCAGCCGCGCCCACTCGGACTCGGTTCGTTCGCGACCGGAGAATACCGTGCGCAGTCGATCACGCCACGCGCCGACGCCCACCTCGGGAACCACTTGAACCCCGCACGCTTCGAGGGCTCCTTCGCCCAGCAGCGCGTCGATGGTACGGGGCCGAACCACCTCCACCCGCGGGAGCCGCGCCTGGGTCTTCTGCCCGAAGACGTCGAGCGCCACCACGGCGTACTCCATCCCCTTCGACGCGTGGAGCGTCACCAGCCGGACGCCGTCAGCCTCGGGGGTGGGCTGCCACGGGTCGCGGCGCCCTTCGCGGTCGAGCTCCAGCAGAAACGACTCCAGCGTCGCCCCGCGGACGCCGTCGGACGAAAGGTCGTCGGCGCGCATCACCCGCCACGCCGTCGCAACCACCGCCGCGAGGTTGGCGCGCGTCTGGGCCATCGCCGCGGGGTCGCGCTTCAACGACAGTCGGGCGGCGAGCTCCACCCGGTCGAGGGCGCGCTCCACCGCCTCGGCGAGCGGGAGCTGGCGAAACGCCTCCCGGCACGCCCGCAGGTCGGCGTCGCAGCGGGCGAGGGCGCGGCGTTCGAAGTCGGTCAGCGGGACGCGGTCGGGGTGCTCCGCCGCGAGCCGCAGGGCCTGCGCGGGGGAGGCCACCGCGCGGGCCATGGCGAGGGTCACCATCGCCCGCTGCGAGAGCCCGTAGAGCTCGCTCACCAGCACCGAGGCGGCCGCGGCGGTGTCGCGTGGCGAGGCGATCATGCGCAGCCACGCGCGGGCGAGCTGAACCTCCAGCGTCTCGTGGAGCCCGCGGGCCGCCAGCACCGCCGGGATGCCCCGCTCGCGCAGCGCCTCGGCCCAGCGGCGCAGCGTCTCGTGGGTGTACGCGAGCACGGCGCAGTCGCCCCAGCGGACGGGCCGCGCCGACCCCGTGGCCCGATCGAGCACGGGGAGGCCCGACGCCACCAGGGCGCTCAGCCGGTCGATGCCCGCCCCCACGCGGTCGCGCGCATGGACGACGTCCACCGACGGAACCTCCTTCGGGCACAGCCCCCGCGCGTACGCGTTGTCGGCCGTGAGGGGCGCGAAGGCGAGCCCGTGGGCGGGGAGGAGCGCGCCGAAGAGGGCGTTGGCGAAGCCCACCAGCTCGGGCCGCGAACGCCGCGACCTGTCGAGCGTCTCGGGGGCGTCTCCCGCGTCCGTCGCTCGCTGGAGCAGGGCTTCGAAGAGCGTCGAGTCGGCGGCGCGGAAGCCGTAGATCCCCTGCTTGAGGTCGCCCACGTAGGCCACCTCCGTCCCCGCGGCCCGCAGCGCTTCGAAGAGCCGAAACTGCAGCGGGCTGGTGTCTTGAAACTCGTCCACCACCACGAAGGGAACCGCCGCCGCGACCAGCGACGCGTAGGGCATCCCCGCGCCCGTCCGCCCCGCGAGCAGGTCGAGCGCGAGGAGCTGCATGTCTTCGAAGTCCACCGCGCCGAGGCGGGCCTTCTCCTCCTGGTAGCGCTCCAGCACGTCGGCCGCGAGCGAGAACGCCGCCGTCACGCCCGCCCCCACGCGCCGACGGAGCTCGGGGTGCGCCTCCACCGTGCGATCGGCGGCCTCCACCAGCGGCCCGAACACCGGGGCGAGCGCCTTCGAAAGCTCCGAGCCCGAGAGCCGCAGCGCCGCGTCGTACACCGACGTCGCCTCGCCCACGAGCACGCCGCGGAGCGCGTCGTAGAAGCCTTTGTCCTTCTTGTACGGCGACTCCGGGGTGGTGGCGAGCTTCGCGCGGGCGTCGTCGAGGGCCTCGCGCCACGTCGCGTCGAGGTGCGCCTCCCCGGCTCCCGCGCCGAGCGCGTCGAGCAGGCGGGCGGCGGCGGCGGGGCCTTCCGCGCGGAGGCGACGGGCGTCCATTGCCACCGAGCGGCCCTTCTCCAGCAGCTCGCGGAGGAGCTGGTGGAGCCGGTCGAGGGGCGTCGCGACGTCGCCCCAGCCGTGCTCGGAGAGCCCGACGCCCGCGCCCAGAATGCCCTCCAGCAGCACGGGGAGCTCGCGCGCCGCCCCGCGGTCGACGAGCTCGGAGAGCACCGCCCGACGGAGCGAAGCGGCCTCCTCCTCGTCGAGGACGCGCGCGTCGGGGGCGAGGCCCGCGGCGATGGGGTAGCGCTGGAGGAGCGTGAGGGCGAAGCGATGGATGGTGCACACCGACGCCCCGTCCACCCGGGCGGCTTGAGCGGGGAGGCCCTCGGCGAAGAGACGGGCGCGGAGGCGCTCCTGCAGCTCGGCGGCGGCGGCTTCGGTGAAGGTGACGGCGGCGATGCGGTCGACGGGCGTCCCGGCGACGACGCGGGCGGTGACGGCCTGGACGATGCGGTACGTCTTGCCCGTACCAGCGCCGGCGGAGACGAGCGTCGGGGGCCTCACGGCGTCGCCTCCCCGTCCAACCCGTTCAACGTCCCAGGGTTCAACGTCCCAGGGTTCGCCGAGCGCTCACCCTGGGCTGGAGTTGGATCGCCCGCAGAGCCGGGCTCAGGAAGAGACTCCATCGCGGGAGATGCGTGAGCCCGGCCTTGCGGGCGATCCGATCGCAGCCCAGGGTGAGCGCTCGGCGAACCCTGGGACGTTGGAGAGGTTGAAGGCGCCGCCTCCCCCATCCCAAACCTGCACCCCAGGCGCATCGCGCAGCGCGGGCACTCCGAGGCCATGAGCTTCTCCAGCTCCTTCGCGCGGGCCTCGTCGTGCGGGGCGTAGCGCGCGTCGGCCGCGTGCAGCGCTTCAAACTCCCGACCCAGCGCGTCGAGCACCTTCGCCCGGTGCTCGTCGAGCGTCGAAGCCCGCACCAGCGTGGCGTCGACCTCCGGGGCTTCACCCCCGCGACGGTGCCCGCGGCGCGACACGAGGTCGCCCTCCGCCCGCGTGAGCGAGAGGCGAACCACCGTCCCCGCCCCCTCCGGCGGCGCCAGGGCCGAGGCCACGTCGAGCCCCGCCTCCCGCAGCGCCGGCAAGCGTTGGGTGCTCCCCGCGGTGAGCTCCACCACGGCCTCGCCCGCGGTCGCCACGGCGCCGTGGGTCACCTGGAGCTCACGGCCGCCCGGCAGCCGCACCGTGGCGCTCGTGGGCTCGTCGGGCGGCGGGTGGGCCGCCCCGAGCTGCAACGCCCGCTGGAGCTGCACGTAGCGCCGCAGGAAGCGCTCCACCGCGCGGCGGAGTTCGGCGAGGGCCACCTCGTTGCCCGGCGCCATCGCCCACGGCACCTCGGCCTTCACCGCGTCGTCGAGCGAGCGGGTGAGGTCGCCATCGTCGCCGAGCCCGCGGATCGCCGCCGTCGCCACCCGCAGCCGCTCGCCAGTGCCGAGCGTCGGGCGGCGGGCGAGGCGCAGCGGACGGAGCCCGAGGAGCGTCCCGGTGAGGAAGGCGTAGCGGCACTTGAGCAGCGTCTCCAGGGCCCGCGGGGTGTACACGGCCTCGTCGAGCGCGGAGGCCACGAGGTCGCCCACGGCGAAGTCGAGCGTCGGGGTGAAGCGCGCCCGCGCCGCGTCCCGCACCGCCCACGATCCGGCGGCCAGGGAGGCACATCGTTCGGTGGCCGAAGCAACGTCACCCGCGCCGAGAGACGCAAAGGCGATTTCCCGTTGCCACAAGGGGTCGCGGAGCGCGGGGCCGAGATCGTTCGTGACCCAACGATCGAGGGGTAGGGGCGCGTGGTGGCGGGCGTCGGGGGGGAGGAGCGAGCGGAGGTCGTCCCAGGCGAGGGAGGGGAGGCGCGGGTCGCCGGTCACCGAGCGGAGCGGGGCCACGAGGACGACCCGCTCGGTGGCCACGCAGAGGGCCTTGCGGATCTCCCGGCGGGCGTCGTCGACGGCGGCTCCCTCGTCGGGGAGGGCGGCGAGGTCGTCGTGGGTGGTGGACAGCCAGGCGCGCTCCAGCGGGCCGAGGACGAGCGTCGGGGGCGTCGGGGCGGGCACCCGGTCGCGGGTGAAGCCATGGACCACCAGCACCGCGGGACGCGCCCCGAGCTGCCACGGGCTGGTGAGCAGCTCGACGCCGTCCCCGCGGAGGGCGCCGTCGCCGTCGGTGACCACCCCGAGGAGGGCCTCGACGTCCGCCAGCCACGCGCCCGGCGTGTCGGGGAGAGAAGCCCCCAGCTCCACGGTGCGGCGGAGGGCGGTGTGGGCGGCGTCGGCCCCCTGGGCGACGGCCTCCACCCAGAGCGTCTGGGTGCGCGGGTCGTGGACGGACTCGATGTGACGCACCGGGTTGAGGAAGCGGGCCACCGTCTCCCGCACGAACACCACCAGCGACTCGGCCCGCTCGCCCGCCATCAAGCGCCGCAAGGGGCCGTGCCACGACCACAGGTCGACGAGCTCGGAGACGCGCCGTCGTACGGCCTCCTGGGCCTCGCGCTGGACGAGCGCCTCGGCTTCGGCTCCCTCCACCGCGGCGTCGACGAAGGCGTCGAGGAGCGTGCGGACGGCGTGCCAGTCGCCCGGCACCTCCCGGCGGAGCATCGCCACGAGGCGGTCGCGGTGCCGCCCCCAGACGCCCGCTCCCGGGGCCGAGAGCACCGTGGCGAGGTCGAAGACGTCCACGCCCCGCCACCCCAGGCGGATGCACGCGCAGAACACCTGCCACGGCACCGTGTCGCGCGTGGCCACGGTGGACACGCCCCGCGTCGGCAGCCCGTGGGCCTCCAGGGCGCGGCGCATCCGGTCGAAGCCCCCGCTCGTCGCGTCGACCAGGACGGCGTGATCGTTCGGGGCCGAACCACGGGCGCAGCGCTCGGCGATCCAGGCGGCGGTGAGCCGGGCCTCCTCGTGGGGGTCGGCCGCGGTGACCAGGGTGACGCTCCCGTCGTCGCGGGCACACGCAGGGGAGCCCGCGTCGATGGCCGCGAGGAGCCCGTCGGCGGGGGGGGCCGAGGGGAGGGGGAGCGCGCTCGGGTAGCCCTCCACCCAGGGGGCGACGTCGACGTCCGCTCCCCTGTGTTGCAGGGCTTCGAGGAGCTGGCGCTCGGCGGGGGTGACGCGCCAGTAGCCTTCGAGGGCGACGAGGCCCGGGAGGGGAGCGTCCCCCTGGCGGAGGGCGCGGGTGCAGCGTCGGAGGCGGGCGATCGGGTCGAGGGCGGTGGTGGAGAGCGTCCAGGCGTCGAGCTCCTGCACGAGGTCGCCGAGCAGCTCGACGTGGGCGGCGACCAGCGAGGCCGCGTCGGGCGCGAGGGCGGGGAGATCGTTCGGTACCGAAGCACCGTCCCAGCCGTGGGCGCGGAGGCGGTCGAGGACGGGGACGAGCGCGAGGGCGGTGCGGTACGAGCCCGCGGCGCCGTGGCCCGACACCGTGACGCCGCGCTCGGCGAGGCAGGCTTCGACGACGCGGGCCCGCTCGTGGCCTTCGGGGGCGCGGGCGAAGGGGAGGGCGAGGCGGGCTTCGAGCGACTGGCAGAGCTCGTCGAGGGAGCCGAAGCGCGCGAAGGCCCCGCCGCGGGCGGCCGTGAGGCGCTCCATGGCGCGGCGGAGGGCGTCGTCGGCGCAGACGATCCACGCGGGGTCGCGCGGGGTGGCGCGGCGGGCGCGCAGCACGAGGGCCTCGCGGCGGGCGCGCTCGTGGGCGGGGGCGTAGGGGCTCACGGCGCGGGGAGCGCGGAGGCGATGGCGTCGCGGACGTGGGTCATCCACGCCTCGCGGGAGGGGAAGTCGGCGCGGCGCGAGCGGGGGTGGATGGTGACCTTCACCGTCTCGCCGAGGTGGATGTCGGTGGTGCGCGCGGGGAGGATGCGGCAGGTGCCGTCGATGGTGATGGGGAGGACGGGCACGTCGGCGTCTTCGGCGAGGATGAAGCCGCCCTTCTTGAAGGGGCCGAGGCGACCGTCGGCGCTGCGGGTGCCTTCCGGGGCGATCCACACGACGATGCCGCTCGCGATGAGGTGGCGGGCGTTGTGGAGGCTCTCGATGGCCTGGGCGCGGTTCTCCCGGTCGACGCGCACCATCTCGGCGGCGCGCATCGCGTGGCCGAAGATGGGGATGTAGAAGATCTCCTTCTTGCTCACCATGCGGAGGCTCCAGGAGAGCGTCTGGTAGAGCACGGGGATGTCGTAGAGCGACTGGTGGTTGGACATCACCACCAGCGGCGCGGCGGGCTCCAGGTGCTCGCGGCCGCGGACGTCGAGGGCGACCTCGATGTCGGCGAGGATGTCGCGCGACCAGCGGGCGATCCGCGCGTCGCAGACCTCGCGGGGGACCTTGCCCCAGAGGGCTTCGAGGGTGGTGGGGCCGCAGGCGCGCAGCACGTGAAGGGCGGCGCGGGCGGCGATGCGTACGCGGGTGTCCATCGGGCGCGCGGCGTCATATCACGTTGGTGCGCGCGGTCGAAGCGCCGCGCGCGCCGCCCGGCAAACCCTGGAACGTCCCGACCGCGGGGTGCTACCACCCCGGCGATGACCGCTCCCTCGTGGACCGAGCTCCTCGCCTGCCCCACCTGCCACGCCGCCCTCGACCCTTCCGACCGCTGCGTCGGCTGCGGCCACGGCTGGGCGCGCGCGGGCGGTCTCCTCGACCTCGTGCCCCCGGGCTTTCACGCCGCCCATGGGGGCCCCGATGGGCGCTGGCGCGAGGCGCTCGCGGGCCTCGCCGCGTGGCGCGCCCGGCAGCCCCCGAGGGTCGGGGCGCGGGTGGGCGACGTCGACCCGCGCATCACGCGCCTCCTCGCCGACGCCGGCCTCGCGGGCGCGGTGATCGACGTCGGCGGCAAGGACGGCGCGAAGCGGCACGCCATGCCATCCGCCGTGCGGCGCTATCTCTGCGTCGACCCCTGCGCCGAGGCGACCCCCGACGCGGCGGGCGAGCCCGAGCGCTCCTGGGGGGCGGTGCGCGGCGTCGCGGAGGCGCTCCCCGTGCGGAGCGGCGCGGCGGACGGGGTGTTCTCGACGGCGGCGATGGACTACTTCGTCGACACGGCGCGCGGCGTGGCGGAGTTCGCCCGCGTGCTGCGCGCCGGGGGGACGCTGGCGCTCCTGGTCACGGTGCACCCCCCGGCGGTGGCGCGGGCGCGGGAGGGGCACTCGCGCGGGCGGCGCGCCCTCGGGGCGCTGCGCAGGGCGGTGGTGCGGGAGGTGGGCTGGCGCGGCGCGCTGAGCCTCCTGGCCGACGGCGCGCGGGCGGGGGCGCGGGAGCACACGCGCTACCTCACCGAGCCCGAGGTGACGGCGGCGCTCGACGCCCACTTCGACCTCCGCTCGCTGGCGAGGGACGTCGGGCGCTACAGCACGACGCTGCGCGTGGTGGCGACGCGGCGCGCGTGAGGGCGACCGCGGACGCTCCACACCGCCCGTCGGCGTCTACCCGGCGCTCGGGACGGTGACGTCGAGGCGGGCGAGGCAGTCGTCGACGGACATCACGTCGAGGCGCGTCGCCCACAGCGCCGAGGGCACGGCATCCGCGTAGCGTCGCCACCGCGGGTCGTCGCGACGGCCCCGGGCCGCCCGGTGGGTGAGCGCGGCGACCTGGAGCGCGATGCGCGGCACGAGCCGCTCGGTGGTCACGAGCACCCGCTCGCGGTCTTCGGGCGTGAGCGACGCGATCCCGAGGTCGACGGCCATCCCGTCGAGCATGGAGCGGGACAGGGACTCGGCGGCCTGCCCCTCGGCCGCCACGGCGGCGTCGCGCGCCATGCAGAACGCCGCGAGGTCGCGCGCCCGCCACGCCCTCGCCGCGTCGTTGAAGGCCAGGTACCGCATCGCCGTGGGGTCGACGTGGCGGGCGGCTTCGATCCACGCGGGCTCGGGCGGCGCGTCGTCGCCCTGGCGCCACGCCGTCGCCCGCTGGAAGTAGAGGGCCTGGGCCTCGATGGCGGGGAGGCGCAGGGCTTCGGCGCGCTCGCGCACCTCCGCCGACCAGCGGGCGGCCTCGGGGAGGTGGCCCGCTTCGAGGGCGGCGGCGGCGGCGTTGAGCTGGGCCCGGAGCGCGCGGCCCGCCCACGTCTCGCCCTCCGCGGTGCGGAGGTGCTCGCGCATGGCGTCGGCGAAGTCACCGGTGGCGTAGGCGAGCCGGGCGCGGCACGCGGCGAAGAAGCGGGCGAAGTCCGGGTGCCTGGGCGCGGCGGCCTCGGCCTCGGCGAGCTCCCGGCGCTGGGCGTCCGGGTCGCGGCCGAGCGCGTAGAAGCGGATCTCCCGGCGGATGAGCTCGAGCGCCACGTCGCCCATGGGCGGCAGGGCGCGCAGGACCGCGGTCGCCGCCTCGGCGGACTGGAGGCGGCACCGGGCGGCGTCGGCGAGGCGTTCGAACACCGTGAGCCCGCCGAGCTGCGCGTGGGCGGTGCTTACGGCGAGGGCGAGCTCGTCGACGGCCGAGAGGGTCCACTGCTCGAGGACGACGCGCAGCCAGAGCGTGAAGGCGTCGGCGAGGTCGTCGGCGCACACACCCGCGCGGCCGAGCAGCGCCCGCACGGTGACGGTGAGCACCTCGCGGGCCGAGCCGATGCGCCCGGCCTGCACCAGCCGCGTGGTGGTGGCGTGGAGCTGCGCCCGGAGCGTCGCGATGAGGACGCGCCCCTCCAGCGCGTGGTGGAGGCGGCCCGGGTCGCCCGGCTCGGACGCGTCGACGAAGCGGGCGTGGGCGGCGCGGCGACGCTCGGGCGACCAGGGGTCGGGTGGGGCAACGACCAGCACAAACGCGCCGCCCGATGCCTCCCGCGCGACGCCCGCGTCGACGAGGGAGCGGAGGGTGTCGGTGGCGTGTTCGGGGGAGACGTCGGCCGCGCGGGCGAGGAGGGCCGCGGTGCAGGGGGCGCAGCGGAGGCTGAGCCAGCGCGCGAGCTCGTGCGCCGCGTAGGGGAGGGCGGCGTAGCGGGCGGGGTCGAGCAGCGGGTGACGGTGCCCGACGACTTCGTGCTGCCCGCCGAGGTGCGCGCGGCGATGCGGTCGCGGCAGTGGCGCGGCAACGTGCGCGAGCTCATCCACTTCCTGGAGTGCTTCATGATGTTCGGGGAGGCGCCCTCGGAGTCGCTGATGGCGGGTGAGGACGCGGGGCGGGTGATTCCCATCCACGACCTGCTGGGGATGAAGAGCGAGCCCGCCCTCACGGCGCTGCGCCATCGCTTCGATCGGATCTACCTGCCCCACATCATCAAGGAGGCGGGAGGCGTGGTGAACGCGGCGCGGGTGCGCGAGGTCGATCGGGCGACGCTGTGGCGCCGGATGCGGGACTGCGGGCTGCGTCCGCGGCGGGAGGGCGACGGGGGCGACGAGGGGTGACCGCTACGGCCAGGTCTGCTCGAGGTGGCGGATGTAGTTGTGCTGCGGGAGGGCGGTGAGGTCGGCCGCGGTGAGGGTGACGTTGTGCGCGACGAACTTCAGGGTGCCGTGCGAACTGGTGGGCCCCGAGTTGTTGTTGCCCGAGGTCGGGTCGACGCCGACAAACAGGAACTTCGTCTCGCCGTTCGCCCCGGGCTTCTCGAACACCAGCCAGTGCTGCGAGCCGGTCGAGCGCCAGACGATGTAGCCCACCCAGTTCACGGTGGGGGCGCCGGCGTTGTAGGCGCCCTGGTAGAGCTTGAAGCGCTCGCCGACGGCGGCGGCGTTCCACGCCGTGAGGAAGTCGGCGTCGGGCTTGTGCTGCGCCACGTCCCAGTTGACGTAGTCGTGCGGCGCGAGACCGGCCCGGAAGCTGGCGTGGTTGGCCGCGGCGTTGGGGTCGTTGCGGTCGCACGACGACCAGGTGAGCGTCGCCCCCGGCGTCTGGTTGGCCGACAGCACCATCACCGACCCGTCCACGATCGAGAGGAACTTCTTCATGCCCTTGCCCGGGTCGTCCGCGGTGTAGGTGAACCACCGCTCCTCGTTGACGGGGGTCGCGTACGTGAGGATGCGCCCGCGCTCGGCGAGGGCGGCGCCGGCGATGTCCGGCTGGAGGATCTCGATGTAGCCCTGCCAGATCTCTTCCTCGCCGCCAGAGGCACCGGCGATCGCGCGCTGCTTGTTGGTCATGTGGGTCCTTCCTTCTTCTTCGCGCGGGGGCCGCGCGTGCTGACGATGCCTTCGTTGAGGGGCGGCAGGATCTCGGCGCAGTGCCGCGTGTGCGTGGCGACGACGCGCCACGCAGGGTTGAACACGGGCGACCCCGAGAAGCCCGGCCGCGTGTCGCAGTTGTAGTGAATCGCGCGCCGCGCCGAGACGTGGCGGAGCACCGCGCCGAACGAGGCGCTCACGAACTGCTGCGGCGCCGGTCCGTTCATCACGAGCGCGACCGGCTCGTCGAGGTCGATCTTCCCGAGCTCGAGCGGCGGCGGGGGCGTGGCGTCCGCGGGGAAGGTGACCTCGAAGCGCGCGACGTCCACCGCGCGTTCGAAGCGGAGCGTGCCAACCACCGGGCGCGCGATGAGGATCCCCACGACCTTGCCCTGCGCGTCGCGGACGCAGAACTTCACCGCGAGCTTCGCGAAGGCCTTCGCGGACATCCGGCGCCCGTCGCGGTTGCGGACGGCGTGCGCGGCGGTCGTGATCGTTGTCGGCGCCGAGAGGTAGCCCGTGGCGCTGCCGCTCGTCGGGATGTCGGAGTAGTCGAGGGTCGCGATCGACGCGGCGACCCGGAGGATGTTCGCGGTGTGGTCGAGCAGGTCTGACGCGCGCTCCGCGAGCGTCGGCGCCAGCTTCTCGTCGAGCGCGATCACGTCCCAGGTTTCTCCGATCATGTGCTCCAGGTGCGGGTGCTTGCCGCTGTGCCGGCTACGGCCGTCCGGCTCCTCCGCCGCCGCTGCCGCGTCGCGCGTCGTCATGGTCGCTCTCCCTGCGACGGCGCCGCGCCGTTGAACCGGCCGCGCCCTCGCCTCCGTCGAGGCGAGTGATGCGCTCAGCAATCGGACGCTTCAAGCCACTCCCGCGCTGAAACAGCGACGTCGCGGCGATGCATCAGGCGGTGCGTCGATGCGACGCAGAATCGCCTTGTGGGCAGGCATTTCGAGAGGACGTCGCGTCATTGCAACGCGCCGTTGGGCGGGCGTGATCGCGGTGGCACGCGGAGTGACGCGCCTTCGTCGCGCGCCGCCGCGGGTGGCGTGGTCGCGACCGCACATTGCGCGATGACGACGCGTGCGGAGTGCAGATGTGGTGGTCCCCCCAATGCAGCGCACCCGATGCCGCGCCGCGAGGAGACGTCTGTGCAGCCGGGGTGCCAGCGACGCGATGGAAAGTGCGAGGACGGCGTGGTGAACTCGCGCGCCATGAACGACGCGCGCACGGTTCCGACGCTCACGGCCACGATGACGCCCTTCACCGCGGGGGCGCTGGGGCCCTTCTTTCAACCGCTGGCCGGCCCCGCGGGGGTGCTGCTCTCGGGCACGCAGGGGTACGCGCTCAAGGCCGGCGACGGGTGGGCCTTCCAACCCACCGCGCCCTGGGGCTGGCGTGCGGCCACCGACGACGGCTTCGTGGTGGTCGACCCGCAGGGCGGCGCCACCCGCATCGACGCGTCGGGCGCGCGCACGACGCCGGGCACGTCGAGCGGCCCCGATGAGATGCTCTCCACCGCGGCCGTCGCGTGGGACCCGGTGCGCAAGGTGCTCGTGCTCTTCGGCGGCGCCGTCGGCAAGCGGGCGGTGGCCGAGACCTGGGAGTGGCGCGACGGCGTGTGGAAGCGGGTGAAGGTGAAGTCGAAGCCGGCGGCCCGCGGTCACGCGCAGATGACCTGGGCGCCCCCGCTCGGCGGGATGCTCGTCACGGGCGGCTTCGCGAAGATGCAGCACTTCTACGACCTCGCGCTCTATCGGGACGGCGCGTGGGACGTGTGGGAGCACGGCCCGTTCAGCGAGATCACCCTCGCCGCCGCGCTCGTCGCGTGCGATGGCGCGTCGGGGCAGGTGATCCAGGGGTTCTGGACGGGGGAGCCCCGCGGCCTCGGGCTGTGGCGCTACGTGGGGCGCGGGGGCTGGGAGCTCGCCGCGCACGTGGTGTTTCCGATGGTGGCAGACGACCTCGCGGGTCTCTGGCGGATGCAGTCGTTTCTCTTCGCGCTCGACCCGACGACGCGCTCCCTCGTGGGCGTCGGCCACGACAACGCGCGGCAACCGGCGACGCTGTCGGTGGCGCTCGGGCCGTGGTTCGACGCGCTTCCGCCCGTCGAGGGGTGACCGCCGAGGGGCTGTCACGTCTTCCCTCCCTGCTGCTATGGTCGCGGCCGATGGCTCCCGCCGACCGCCCGCTGCTCCGCGTGGATTCGCTCCAACTCCGCAACTACCGCGGCTTCGAGAGCCTCGATCTGGAGCTTCACCCGCAGGTCACCGTGCTGTTCGGCGAGAACGGCGCCGGCAAGACCAATGTCCTGGCGGCCCTCGCGACGCTCCTCGCCGGCCTGTGGCAGAAGGCGCCTCGCAACATTGAACCGAGCGACGCCTACGAGCCCACGGTGCAGCCCTCGCTGGCGCGGCAGGGGCGTTACCCCGTCTCCCTCAGCGCGCGCGTGATGCTTCGCGGAGAGGCCGTCGCGATGGGCCGCGAGGTCGAGTCGCTGGACAGCCGGACCACCAACGCGGATGTGAAGGCCGCCCGCGCGGTGTTCGCGAAGGTGCTTCAGGGCGAGTCGGAGCCCTGGCCCTTGCTCGCGTGGTACGGCACGCAGCGACTCCATGATCGGGCGAGGGACAGCCAACGGAAGCGACCGAAGCCCGGGCGCCGGGAGGACGGCTGGGTCGACTGCCTCGACCCGCGCTCGAGCGAGGAGCAGTTGCTCCAGTGGTGGTTCGAGGCGAGCCTTCCCATGCTCCAGGGCGCCCCTTCGCCCGCGCACGACGCCCTCGTTCGTGTGCTGCGCGCAGCGGTCGCCCAACCTCAGCCCGACGGCTCCGTCGACGAGATCGACGCCGTCGCGCTGGAGCTGCCCGATGGGCTCCCCGTCTTCCGCTTCGCGAGCGGGCGGGTGGTGCGCTGGGAGCACCTCTCCGACGGCTACCACATCTTCCTTGGGCTCGTTGGCGACCTGGCGCGGCGCGCGTGGACGCTCAACGCGGGGGTCATCGCCGACCCCATCGCCACCGTGGAGGGCGTCGTGCTCATCGATGAGCTCGACCTTCACCTGCACCCGCGCTGGCAGATGGCCGTGGTGGAGGGCCTCCGGCGCGCGTTTCCGAGGGTGCAGTTCGTCGTGACGACGCACTCCCCGCTGGTGCTCGCGAGCGTGCACAATGATCAGGTGCGCCGCCTCTCCGCGGGGCGGCTCGTCGCGCGCGACGCTCTGGTGCATGGCCGCGACCCGAACAGCATCTACGAGGACCAGGGCGTACCACTGCGCCAGCCGTGGGCGCGTCGGCACATCGCCGAGATCGCTGAACTCATCGACGCGGACAAGCGCGACGAGGCTCTGCAGATGCTCCGGGCGATGGAAGAAGAGTGGGGCACCGAGGACGCGGCGCTCGTACGGCTGCGGGCCTGGCTCGGGTAGAAGCAGGGGTTGGGTCATGCGCAAGGTCACGAAGCCAGGACACCCACCGCCCGATGGGCTCTACACCTCGGACGAGGCGGCGGAGCTCATTCCGGTGCGAGAAGCATCTGCTCGGATGCTCGCGGTGCTCGACGCCTGGGAGGTTCAGCACGGCGCGCCCATGGAGGCGAAGGCGGTTCGCTCGCGGTTCATTGAGCGCCTCGACAAGCAGCGCGTACGAGAAATTCTCCGCGCCGAACAGCACGGTCGCTGTGCCTTCTGCGAGGGCCTCGTCACCGAACGGGCGCCCGCCTCCGACGATCGTCGATCGACCGGCATGAGGATCGCGCACTGGACCCCGATCGAGGTCGATCGGAGGAAGACGCTCACCTGGAGCAACCTGTTTGGCTCCTGTCAGCGGCAGGGGAGTGATGCTCACTGCGACGTGTTCCAGGAGAGCCACGCGCCTCCCGGAGACGCCCCCACGCCTGCTGAGCAGGACTACGGGCGATGGATGCGCTTGAGCGCCGACGGGTCACTCAGGCCGGGTGAGGCGCTGACGCCAGCGGAAGAGGCGTGGGTGGAGGCGCTGATCGCGCTCTTCAACCTGAACGCGGAGCGCCTCAAGTCCGCCCGCCTCGCGGCCATCGACGGGCTGCAACAGCGTCTCGATCGCTCACGCGCCGAAGGCAGACGACGGGAGTACAAGCTCGATGACCTCGACATCGAGCTCGCGCGGCTCCGCGGCGAGTGCCCCGACGTGCCCTATCCGACCGCGCAGCGACTCTGGCTGGAGCGACGGCGAGCGCGCGTCTGACGCCCGTCACCCGCCCGCGGCGATCACCCGCGGGCACTCCGGGTCCGGCGCCCACGCGCCCGTCAGGTGCTCGCTCACGATTCGACAGCCGCCCCGACACACGCTCCGCAGCGCGCACGACGCGCACGGCTCCGGCGGCGCCGCCACGTAGTCCCGCAGCGCCACGAGCGTGGCGTCGTCGTCCCAGCGCTCGACGCCGTTCACGCCGTCGCCGTGCGTGAAGCTGCACCCCACGACGCTCCCGTCGCGCTTGATCGCGCCGAGGTGCCGCCCCGCTTCGCAGCCGAACACCCCGAAGCGCGCCAGCGCCGCCGCGTCGGTCAGCGTCTCCGAC
>JBILLV010000022.1:0-51047 GCA_044375895.1 Polyangiales bacterium
CCTGCATGGGCGTCACGTGCCCGGCCGGTCAGCGCTGCGTGTCGGGCAACTGCGTGGGCGTGTGCGACGGGGTGACGTGCCCCGTGGGCCAGGTGTGCCGCGCGGGCCGCTGCTCCAACCCCTGCGAAGGCGTGACGTGCAACCCGATGGAGGTGTGCGATCGCAACCCGGGGCCCACCGCGGGCCTCTGCGTCCCCGGCTGCCAGTGCACCCCCTGCCCCATGGGCCAGTCGTGTCAGCCTGACGGATACTGCGTGCCCGACGACTGCGCGGGCGTCACCTGCCCGACGGGTGAATACTGCCGCGGTGGGATGTGCCGCGACGCCTGCGAGACGGGGCCCGACACGCGCCTCTGCCCCAGCGGCGAGGTCTGCTCCATGGGCGACTGTGTCCCCCAGGCGACGGCCCCGCGGCCCGATGCGGGCGTGGCGGACGGCGGCGCCGACGGCGGGCGCACCGACGGCGGGCGCACCGACAGCGGCCTGCCCCCGGTCGACGTGATGGTCGGCGTCGACAGCGGCAACGGCGGCCCCGACGCCGACGAGCCCATCGTGCTCCCCCCCGCGCGCCGCGGCTGCACGTGCAGCACCGTCGGTTCGCGTGGCGATCTCGGTGACGCGCGCCTCGCCGCCCTCGGCCTCGCCGCCGCGGCCGTGGTGATCTCGCGCCGTCGTCGCCGCTGAACCTCCGCGCGACGGTGCTATCGTCGCGCCCATGAAGCCCCTCCCCGCGGCGCTCACGCTCGCGCTCCTCAGCTTCCCCACCGTCACGCTCGCGCAGGCGCCGAGGCTCCCCATCCGCCTCCCGGGGCGCTTCGGCGGCCCCGCGGCGTCCGCTGCGCCCACCCCCGCGGAGCGCGCCTTCTCAGACGGGGAGACGCAGCTCCGGCAGGGGAACGTGGAGGCCGCGCGGCTGCGCTTCGAAGAGGCGCGGCGGCTCGATGCGCGCGACGCGCGGCCGGTGTTCTACCTGGGCGAGGTGGCGCGGCAGCAGGAGCGCTGGCCCGACGCCGAGCGGCTGTTTCGTGAGGCGACCACGCTCAACCCGACGATGGCCGAGGCCCACGCCCAGCTCGGCGCGGTGCTCCGCGAGCAGAGCCGCGTGGCCGACGCGATCCCCGTCCTCGAGCGGGCGCTCCAACTACGACCGTCGCTCGGCGAGGCCCGCTACACCCTCGCCCTCTGCCTCGAAGACCAGGGCCAGCGCGACCGGGCCATTCAAGAGTATCAACGGGCCGCGCAGGAGCTCCCGAGCGACCCGATGCCGGTGCTCAACCTCGGCATCGCGCTGGCCTCCATCACCGACCGCACGCTGGCGCAGCGAGCGCAGGCCGTCCGCGCGCTGACGGAGGCCACCCGGCGGGGCCGCGACCAGCGAGACGTGCTCGCCGCCGCGGGTCCGGCGCTGCGGCAGGTGGGCGAGGCGCGCGCCGCCGCGGTGGCCCTCGAACGGGCGCGGACGATGGGGGCGCCGACGGCGACGATCCTCGGTGAGCTCGCGCAGGCGCTGTGGGTCGCGGGCGATCGGCCCGTCGCCGAGCAGCGCATGCAGGAGGCCATCGCCGCGGCGCCGCGCGAGGCTTCGCTCCGCTACCTGCACGGGCTGATGCTGGCAGAGACGGGTCGACGAAACGAGGCCGCGGCAGAGTTTCGACAGGCCGCGACCCTCGCCCCCGGGACGCCGCTGGCCGGACGGGCCGAGGCGCGCGCCGCGGCGCTGGGGGGAGGCGCTGCGGGTGTACCCCAACGACCTACACGCAACACGGCGCGCTGACGCCTTGTGCCTCGCGTGAGAACACGTTACGTATGAGAGAGGGCGATTCCCTGGGGGAATTGCTTCTTCCCGATGCGAGAGTGCCCGAAGTGTCACAAGCGTTTCCTCGAAGCCAGCGCGCGAGTCTGTGACGTCGACGGCGCTGTGCTCGATCTGGTCGTGGTCGCGTCCGACCGCGATCGGCTCGTGGGGACGACGATCCTCAACCGCTACGCGGTCGACAAGGTGCTCGGCGACGGCGGCATGGGCGTCGTGTACCGCGCCACCGACACGGAGACGGGGCAGAAGTTTGCGGTGAAGGTTCTCCGCGCGGAGTACAGCGCGGAGGAAGACCTGGTGCTGCGCTTCGAGCAGGAGGCGCGCGCCGCCGCGGCCGTCAACAACCCCCACATCGTGGAGATCTACGACTGGGGGAGCCTCCCCGACGCGTCGCGCTTCTTCGTGATGGAGTACCTGGAGGGCCGCTCGCTCGGCGACCTGCTCGCGCGCATGCCCAAGGCCGACGGGTCTGATCGGCGTCAGCCGCTGCCCGAGGACTTCGCGCTCCACATCTCGATGCAGATCGCCGACGGCCTCTCGGCGGCGCACGAGATCGGCATCGTCCACCGCGACATCAAGCCCGACAACTTCCACATCGTGCGGCGCCCTGACGACCCGTACTTCGTGAAGATCCTCGATTTCGGCATCGCCAAGGTGCAGAACTCGAAGGCCGCGAAGACGCGCACGGGCTCGGTCTTCGGGACGCCCCACTACATGTCCCCCGAGCAGGCCTCGGGTGACAAGAACATCGACGACAAGACCGACATCTACGGCCTCGGCGTGATGATGTACGAGATGGTCGTCGGCAAGATCCCCTTCGACGCCGACAACCTCATGGGCATCCTGACGGCCCACCTCTATCACACGCCCGTCCCGCCGAGCGTCTTCCCCGAGTGCGAGAAGCTCTCGCGGAGCTTTGAAGCCGTCATCCTCAAGTGCCTCGCGAAGGAGCGTGACGCCCGCTACCAGTCGATGAAGGAGCTCAACACCGACCTGGCGCGCTGCCGCCGCGGCGAGACCTCCGACGCCCTCGACGATCAGGAGATGAGCACGCGTCGCTTCACCAACGACGACTTCACGGCCGACGCGGCGACGGTGATCCGCCAGCTCCCGCCCTCGCTCATGCCCGCGTCGCCCGAGGAGGTGAACGCCGCGCTCGGGCTCCAGAGCGCCCCCCCGCCGACGCCGTCGGGCGGTCACCCGGGCGCTGCCGTCCACTCGATGTCGCTGCCGGCCCCTGCGCCCCAATCGATGGGCGGCCACGCGCCTCCAGCGCCGATGCTCGCCGGCGCGCCGCCGCGCTCGTCGATCCCGTCGCCGCCCCCGCCGTCGCCTTTCGAAGGCGTCGGGCGGATCCAGTTCAGCAACGGTCAGGCGACGCCCGAGCGGGTCGCTCACCCGTCGCTCCCGCCGGGGACGGAGGTGCCGCGGCCGCGCTCCAACACGCGGCTCATCGTCGGCGCGATCCTCGGTGTCGGCCTCCTCATCGCGGTGGGCATCATCGGCTTCGCGAGCCTTCAGTCTTCGAGCGTGGCCTCCTCGCGTGAGGGCGACCCCTCCCTCGCGGTGCAGCAGCAGCAGCTCCAGCCGGGCCGACTCTCCGCGCAGAACGACGCCGCCGCGCCCGCGACGCCGACACCGACACCCCCGCCCGTGGCCCACGGCGTCCCGCAGGCGCAGACGACGCCGGTCACCATCACCGCGTCGGTGCCCGGCGCGCGGGTGTATCGCGGCGGCGCGCAGGTGGGGACCACCCCGCACCAGGTGACGCGTCCCGCGGGGTCGGGCGAAGAGACGTACTCTGTCCTCGCCGACGGCTACCAGGAGCAGTCGGTGGTGGTGAGCGCCGCGTCGCCTGCGTCGCTCCTCGTCACGCTCGCCGCCGCCCCGGAGCCCGCCGTCGACGACCGCGCAGCCCGCCGCCGCGACCGCCACGCGCCGCGCAACGTCCAGCGCGCCCCGCGGCCCCCGCGCAACCAGCCCCCCCCGCGCAACCAGCCGCCGGGCCGCCAGGGCGACCTCCACGACCCCTGGTCATGACCCCCGCGGGTGCCACTGCCCGGGCTTGACCCGCGCGGTCTTTCCCGGCGCCGCGAGCGCTTCGTCTTCGACGGCGATCACCTCGCCGCGGGCGAGCGTGGAGAGTGACACGTCGGCGTGCTTCGCCTCGCGGGCGAGCTCGAGCAGGCGCACGGTGGCGGTCTCCTGCGGGACGTCACCGCACACGATGACCTCCGTCTTCCCCTTGGTCTCGATGGGGGCCGAGAGCAGCCGCAGCGCGCGACGTCCAGGGCGGGCGACGGTGCTTGCGAACGTACGCCCGTCGCGCCGGAGCGTGAGGTAGGAGAAGGTCAACCCCTCCCAGCGGAGCCCCGCGGCGCGCGCGATGGGGACGAGCCACGGCGGGAGCGCGACGTCCGGGAGGTCGTCGTGGCACCAGTCGCGCGGGTTGGGGAGCATCGGGCAGGCGCGGGTGTGCGGGCACGGCGCGAACACCGTCACCCCGCGGGCGACGAGCGCGTCGCGGGCACCCTGGAGCGCGCGGGCCTCCTCGCGGGTGGCGGGCTCGATGACCAGCAGCGCGCCGTCGTCGGCGACGTGCGTGAGGGCCGCGGTGAGCAGGGCGGCGAGGCGGGCGGCGCGGTCGTCGTCGCCACGGGTCACCTCCACGAGCGAGAGCCCGACGGTGACGAGGTCGAAGCGGTCGAGGCCACGATCCCAGTCGGGGGCGGAGAGGTCGCGCACCTCGGTGACGAGCTCCGACGGCCGCGGGAGGAGCGATGCCTTCGCGGCAGCGTCCAGCACACGACGCAACAGCGCGAGGGCCTGGGGGTCGCTGTCGAGCGCGGTGACGTGGGCCACCGCGCGACTTTCGCGGAGGGCGCGGATGACGCCGAAGGACGTCGCCCCGACGCCCGCGCCGAGGTCGAGGATGCGCAACGGCCGCTCGGGGAGCGCGCCCGCCG
This sequence comes from Polyangiales bacterium, assembly GCA_044375895.1. Lineage (GTDB taxonomy): Bacteria > Myxococcota_A > Polyangia > Polyangiales > CAISKJ01. The sequence continues at coordinate 4,779 of JBILLV010000022.1, forward strand.
CGAGGAGCTCCTCCACTGGGAGCGCGACCTTGAGCAGATCGCGGGGAAACCAGAAGAGCGTCCGGGCGGTGAGGGCGTCGCCGTGCGCGAGGGGGACGTTCTCCCCCCGGTAGCGCGCGGACTGCCGGCCGACCATGACGGCGAGGGCCTTCGGATCGACGCGGCGGTCGAGGGAGGCGGCCAGCGCGGCCTCCCAGCGGTCTTCGAGGGGGGCGGGGACGCAGAGGGGCATCGGGCGATCGGGGCCTTCGAGCAGGGGATGGTTGAAACTTCGGAGGTTGGGTTCTAGGTTCGCCGCGCGATGCGTTGGATGCCAGTGATTTCGGGCCTCGCGTTCGCCCTCATGGCCGCGGCACTGTGGACGGCGCTCGATTGGGCCCCGGTTGCGCAGGAGTCGGCGGGAGGGCTCACGCAGAAGATCTTCTACTTCCACGTGCCCAGCGCGTACGTGATGTACATCGGCGTCGGGGCCTGCGTGCTCGGGTCGCTCGGGTACCTCATCCAGCGCACGCCGGGCTGGGACGCGCTGGCGCAAGCGGGCGCCGAGCTGGGGGTGGTGTTCGCGTCCATCGTGCTCATCACGGGCCCGCTGTGGGCGCGCAAGGCCTGGGGGGCGTACTGGGCCTGGGACCCGCGGCTCACCACCACGCTCCTCGGCACGCTGATCTTCGTCGCGTACCTGGTGCTCCACTCGACGGCGGCGGGCGAGGCGGAGAAGAAGTTCTCCGCGGCCCTCGCGGTGATGGGGGCGTGCGTGATGCCGGTGATTCACTACAGCGTGCAGCTCTGGCGGGGTCAGCACCCGACGGTGATCACCTCGCGGGGCGGCGGGCTGGCGCCGGAGATGGGCCAGACGCTCGCGCTGAGCTTCACGGCGTTCACGGTGATGGCGGCGGTGTTGTTGTTCGTGCGGGCGCGGGTGGCGCTCGGCGAGGCGCGGCTCGCGGAGCTGCGAACGGAGGCCGTCTCGCAGGGCCTCCTCGACGAGGAGGCGGTATGAAGCTCGGTGGGTTCGCGCTGGTGGCGGCGCTGGTGGTGGTGGCGGCTCCGTCGGTGAGCGTGGCGCAGGAGACGGGCGCGGCCGATGCGCGCGCGATGGGCTTCCGCCCCGGGCTCGGCGACGCGGCGCGGGAGCGGGTGCCGGGGGGCAGGCTCCTGGTGGGCGCGTACAGCGCGGCGCTGCTGCTCATCGGGGGCTACGTGGCCTTCATCGCCCGGCGCGCGACGAAGCTCGAAGAGGACATGCAGCGCCTCGAAGACGACCTCGCGCGGCGCAGCCCGAAGGACCCTGGGTGATGCCGACGGTCGAGCACGTGGTGTTCATCCCCGGGGTGTTCATCGTGGGGCTGTTCGTCGGCTACATGATGGGGTCGAAGGCCGTGCGCGAAGAGGTTCGGCGCAAGCAGGAGGCGCGCAAGCGCTGATCCTTGGCCCGACCCTGAGGAGTTCGCGATCCACGCGTGCTTCCGTCCCCGAAAACTCTCTGCAGCGACGTATCTTGTCTCGTGACGGGGAACCGTCGCGGCGGCTGAACCGTCCCAAGGACTCCCCGGCCTCACTGCATCTCACGGAGCATCGCCATGACCCCGCGCGCCGCCCTCCTCGTCGCCCTCTTCGCTGTCCTCCCCGCCAGCGCCTCCGCCCAGCGCGCCCCGTGCGTGCCGGGCAATCCCCTCTACGACCGCGGCGACTACCGTTGCTTCGGCGAGCGCCCCATCCCGACGCGGGCCCGCACCGCCGTGACGGCCCGCGTCGAGGCCGCCCGCTACCTCTCCGGCGCCGCGCTCTCCCCGCACCTCCGCGCGACGCTCGAAGACCACTTCTCCGACCTCTCATCGTCCCTCGCCGAAGACCTCCCCTCCCTCGTCGACGGCGACGGCGACCTGCACACCCCCGACGTGCGCCTCGCGGTGGTTCTGCTCCCCAGCGGGAGCGTCGGTCGTGTGCGCGTGCTCACCCGCCACGGCGACCCGCTCGATCGGCGCATCGCCCAGTCGCTCGCGGCGGGCGTGTCGGAGTCCGAGGGCCTGTCGATCGACGGCTCGGAGCTCGAGGTGATCGTGCGGCTGCGTCCGCGGCTTCATTACACCCGCTGGCGCGCGCCCCGTCACCCGACGTGCTGCATCGACGACGTCGAGGACTGACGAAGCCTAGCGGTCGCGCAGCGTGATGATCTGCTGCGTGACGAGGTTGTAGAGCGTCCGCAGCGCTTCGAGGGGGGGCATCGCGGCGATGTCGATGATCTCTTCAATGGAAGACATCCCGTCGATCATGGACAGCAGGAAGCCCGAGCGGTGGTCGAGGGAGAGGCCGCGCAGGTTGACCCGCTGCACCGCGATGACCGGGATCTTGTCGAGCGAGCCGAGGCGGCCGATGTAGATCGCCTTGAGCTTCGCGCGGCACACCTCGGCGACGTGCATCGCGTCCTGGTCGTCGGGGTCGACCTCGAGCATCGTCTCCGCGGTGGAGAGGGCGGCGGTGAAGTCACCCACGTCGAGCCGCTCGTGCATCTCCTGGCGCGGCGAGACGCGGCGCGGGGGAGCGGGCTCGGGCGTGGCGCGCGGAATCGACGCAGGCGCCTGACGGGCGACGGGCGACGGCGACGAGGCGCGGGCCACGGTCTCGACACGCGGGCTGGTCTCGCTGCGCGGGAGCGGCGGGGGGCGACGCGGGGGAGACTCAGGCGGCACCGACCCGCGCGGCGGCGACGGGGTACCGAGGGCGGGCGTCGGAGCCTCGGACCACGCCATCGTCGCGCTGCTGCGCCGCCCCGCGTGCGGGGACGTCAGGTTGGACGTGGCCGCAGAGGGGCGCGTCGGCGCCGCGTGGATGTGCGAAGGCGGCGGCGGCGTACGGAGCGCGGGGACCGACACCGCGGGGATGTTGGGGCCGAGGCGCGGCACCGTCAGCGCCTCCGAGAACGACTCGTGCTCCGGCGGTGACGCGAACTCCGAGCCGTCGGTGAACATGTTGTGGGCCAACGGCGGAGGCGGAGGAGGCGGAGGAAGCGGCGGGGCGGGCTCCGGGTGGCTCGCAAACACGCTCTGGACGGAGGTCGAAGGGCGCGGCGCCTCCTCACCCCAGCGGTCGAAATCGCTGAGGTCGAAGCCCTCCTCGTCGGGCGCCATGATCGGCATGGCGGGCGGCGGCGGCACCGAGAGAGACTGACCGAGAAGGGTGGGCGTCCGCGGCGGCGACGTCGGGGGCGGCGGCATCGAGGGCATCGACACCGCGTTCGGGGGCTTCGAACGGCGCAGGTGGGAGAGACGTCCCGTGGGCGGCGGGTACGACGGACGAGGCGACTCGCGGGGCGGCGGGAGCGAGTCCGCGGCCTCCTGGCCGAAAGGGGTCACGAGGAGACCGAGCGGGGGCACGGGCGGCGGCTCCGGGGGGCTGGGGGCCACCACCGCGCCGTAGCTCAACACCACCCCAGGCGCCTCGCCGAACTCGAGAAACTCCTGCCCGTGCTCGTCTTCGCTCTCCGCGAGCGGGGCCAGGGACTCCGAGGCGAGCCCGTGCACCCCGTTGGCCGCGGGCTCGGCGAGGAGCGCGCCGCCGAGGGGGTCGTGCGCGAGGTCGTCGTCCCAGGCATCCCGAACGGGCTCGGGCGCCACCGAGGGCTCGATCGGGAGGAGGTGGTTGACGGGGGCGAGCATGACGGGCGTGATTTTGTTGGAGATCTCGTTGAGGCCGCTGAGGTTGACGGGCGACGCAGAGGGGCGCGCGGGAGACGCCGGGCGCGACGCGGCCTCCTGCTCGAGCTCCTCGTCGAGCAGGTCGAACCAGCCGTCGACCGCGACCTCCATCGAGTCGTTGTTGCGCTCGCCGTTGCCCATCACTCTCCTCGTCCGCGCGTCTCCTCGGCGCGCCGCTCGACCCTTCGCTCAGGCCTTCTGTACGACGCCCTTGAACATCCGCAGCGTGCGCGACAGGGCCTCGATCTGCTCCTTGATCGCGGCCGTGTCGTGGCGCTCGATGGCGGTGCGCGTCTTGTCGATCACGTTGTGGGCCTTCTCCAGGGCGTCGCGGCCGTAGTCGCTGCCGCCGACGACCTTGGCCACCTTGTCGAAGAGCCGCTCGATCTCGTGGATGAGCCCTTCGGCCTCCTGCTTGCGGCCTTCGAACTCCTCGTCGCGCTTGCGCTCGACGGCGTACTGCTTCCCGGCGTCGACCATCGCCGCGATCTCGTCCTGCGTGAGGCCCGAGGTCGCGGTGACGGTGATCGACTGCTCCTTGCCCGTCTCGAGGTCCTTCGCGTGGACGCTCACGATGCCGTCGGCGTTGATCTCGAAGGTCACCTCGATCTCGATGGCCCCCGCCGGCGCGCGCCGCAGGCCCGTCAGGATGAACTCCCCGAGGAGCTCGTTCTTGTCGGCCTGGTCGTTCTCGCCCTGCATGACGAGGATCTTCACCGCGGTCTGGTTGTCGCGCGACGTGGTGAAGCTCTTGGTGCGCATCGTGGGCACCGTGGTGTCCTTCGGGATGAGCGGCTCGAAGAGCCCGCCGGCCACCATCATCCCGAGGGTCTGCGGCGTCACGTCGAGGAGCACCACGCGCTGCGCCTGCTCGGCGTCCTCGGAGAGGGCCGCGCCCTGGATCGCCGCGCCGACGGCCACCACCTCGTCGGGGTGCACGCCCTTCGACGGCTCGCGCCCGAAGAACTCCGCCACCGTGCGCTCGACGCGCGGCATGCGGGTCATGCCCCCGACGAGCACCACGTCCTCCACCTCGTCGCGCGAGAGCCCGGCGTCTTCCAGCGTCTGCCGCACGATCTCCACCGTGCGCTCGACGAGGTCGGCCGTGAGCTTCTCGAACTCCGCGCGCGTGAGCACCCGCTGCAGGTGCAGCGCCTCGTTGCGCCCCGATGAGATGATGAACGGGAGGTTGATCTCCACCTCGCGCACGCTCGACAGCTCGATCTTGGCCTTCTCCGCGGCGTCCTTGAGGCGCTGGAGGGCCATGCGGTCCTTGCGCAGGTCGATGGTGTGCTCGGCCTTGAAGCCCTCGACCAGCCAGTCGATGACGCGCGCGTCGAAGTCCTCGCCGCCGAGGAAGGTGTCGCCGTTGGTGCTCACCACCCGGAACACCCCCTCCGACCCGATCTCCAGGATCGAGATGTCGAAGGTGCCGCCGCCGAGGTCGTAGACGGCCACGGTGCGGTCGATGTTGCGCCCGAAGCCGTACGCCAGCGCCGCCGCCGTCGGCTCGTTGATGATACGGATCACGTCGAGGCCGGCGATGGCCCCCGCGTCCTTCGTGGCCTGACGCTGGTTGTCGTTGAAGTACGCGGGCACCGTCACCACCGCGCGCGCCACCTCGCCGCCGAGGTACTCCTCCGCGATGAGCTTCATCTCCGCCAGCACCATCGCCGACACCTCGGGGATGGAGTACGTCTTGTCACGGAGCTGGATGCGCACGTCGCCGTGGGGCCCCTCCACGATGGTGTAGGAGGCGCTCGACGCCACCTGCTTCACCTGCGGCGAGTTCCACTTGCGGCCGATGAGCCGCTTGGCGGAGTACACCGTGTTCTCCGCGTTGGTGATCGCCTGCCGCTTCGCGAGGTGACCGACGAGCCGCTTGCCGGCCTCCGTCATGGCCACCATCGACGGCGTGGTCTTGTAGCTCCCGCGGTTGGGGATCACGACGGCCGTGCCGTTCTCCACCACCGCCACGCAGGAGTTCGTCGTTCCCAGATCGATGCCGATGACCTTGTCCATCCGGTAGATCCCGCTCTCATCCCTACAAAGGGCGTTTCCGCCGTCTACGGTCTTTCACTCCGGGCGATTTCGCAACCCGGAACTTTCCATTCTCACAGCAGATGTTCGAGAAGCGCCTTCTGGGTGTGGAGGCGATTTTCGGCTTCCTGCCACACCACCGCCTGCGGTCCGTCGAGGTACTCCGCGTCGATTTCCTCGCCGCGATGCGCCGGGAGGCAGTGGAGCACGATCGCCGAGGAGTTGGCGTGCGCCATCAAGCCCCGATCGACACGGTACCCCGCGAACGCAGCCTTTCTGCGTTCTGTCTCCTCTTCCTGCCCCATGCTCGCCCACACGTCCGTGATCACCACGTCGGCACCGCGGGCGGCCTCGATGGGATTGCGCACGGTCCGCACGTCCCCGCGGAGCTCCTGCGCCGGGAGTTCGTAGCCCTCCGGCGAGGCGAGCGTGAGGTGGAGCCCGAGCGTCGCGGCCGCGTCGACCCAGCTCCGCGCGACGTTGTTGCCGTCCCCAATCCACGCGTACCGCAGCCCCTGGAGCGTCCCGAGGCGCTCGCGCACGGTGAGGAGATCCGCGAGGATCTGACACGGGTGGTGCTGGTCGGTGAGCGCGTTGATCACCGGGACGCTCGCGTGGCGCGCCAGGGTCTCGACGCGGTCGTGGCCGAAGGTGCGGATCACGATGCCGTGGACGTAGCCCGACAGGATGCGGGCGGTGTCTTCCAGGGGTTCGCCGCGGCCGATCTGGGTATCGCGCGAGGAGATGACGAGGGGGTGGCCGCCGAGCTCGTACACGCCCACCTCGAACGAGAGCCGGGTGCGGGTGGAGGCCTTCTCGAAGATGAGCGCCACCGAGCGGCCCTCCAGGGACTTGCGACGTCCGCCGGTGGCCCGTTGGTTCTTCATGGCGGCGGCGTGGTCGAGCACTGCGATCAGCTCATCGGCGCGCAGGTCGGCCACCGTGAGGAAGTCGCGCTTCGGTGTCTTGGGAGTACGCACGGCGGTCACTTCGTGGGGGCGGTGCGAGGAGGGTCGGCCAGGACGGCGTCGAGGGCGGCGAGGCCCTCGTCGAGCTCGCTCGCCGTCACGATGAGCGGCGGCGCGAAGCGGATCACCCGGTCGCCGGCCTGGCTCACCAGCACGCCGCGATCACGCATCGCGTTGAGAACGCCGCGCGGGTCGACGTCGTCGGCGAGCACGAGGCCCACCAGGAGCCCCCGGCCGCGCGCCCCGGTGGCCGCGCGGGGATAGCGCTTCACCAGGACGTCGAGGCCCGCGAGGAGGTGAGCCCCCATGCGCTCGGCGTGGGCCATGAGGTTCTCGTCGTCGAGGGTGCGGAGGAGGCTGAGGGCCGCGGCGCACGCGAGGGGGTTGCCGCCGAAGGTGGTGCCGTGGGTGCCCGGGGCCAGCGCGGAGGCGAGGTGCTCGCGCACGAGGAAGGCGCCGATGGGCACGCCGCCCGCCGTCCCCTTCGCGATGGTCACCACATCGGGCATCACGCCCTCGTGCTGCACCGCGAGAAACTTCCCCGTCCGCCCGATGCCCGTCTGAATCTCGTCGACGATGAGCAGCGCGCCCCGCTCGTCGCAGAGCTGTCGGAGCCCCGCGAGGTAGCCCGGAGGCGCCGGGAGCACGCCGCCCTCCCCCTGCACGGGCTCCACGATGATCGCCGCGGTGCGGTCGTTCACCCGCGCGCGCATGGCGTCGAGGTCGCCGTACTTCACGTGGGAGACGCCCGGGAGCCTGTGCCCGAAGCCCTCCCAGTACTTCGCCTGCCCCGTCATCGCCACCGAGCCCATCGTGCGCCCGTGGAACGAGCTCCACGTCGAGACGATGTCCGTCCGGTCGCGGTCGTCGCGCGTCCAGTGGTAGCGCCGCGCGAGCTTGAGCGCGCCCTCGTTGGCCTCCGTCCCCGTGTTGGCGAAGAAGACCCGGTCGAAGCCCGAGCGGCGGCAGAGCTCGGCGGCGAGCTCGATCTGCCGGTCGTTGTAGTAGTAGTTGGCGATGTGCCCGAGGCGCCCCATCTGCTCGCTCACCGCGCGCACGAGGGCGGGGTGGGCGTGGCCGAGGGCGCACACGGCGATGCCGGCGTAGAGGTCGAGGTAGCGACGGCCCTCGGTGTCCCACAAGCGGCAGCCTTCCCCGCGCTCCATCACGAGCGGGGGCTGCTTGTAGGTCTTGAGCATGTGGCGGTCGGCGAGGGCGAGGAGGTCGTGCGTCGCGGTCATGGTCGTCCGGGTCGCTCCATACCACAACGGCGCGGGCGGGTGGGACGTTCTCCCCTTCCCCGAGTCGCCGGTCTGTCGTAGGCGTCTATCTGAAAATCATGGCCACAGGGACGATGACGGGCGCGACCTCCAAGGGCGCGCAGGCGCCGGCGATGCAGCAGTACCTCCGGGAGAAGGGGGCGCACCCCGACGCGCTGCTGTTCTTCCGCATGGGGGACTTCTACGAGCTGTTCTTCGACGACGCCCTCACCGCCGCCAAGGCCCTCGACCTCACCCTCACCTCGCGCAACAAGAACGAGCCCGACTCGATCCCGATGTGCGGCGTCCCCTACCACGCCGCCCAGACCTACGTGGCCCGGCTCCTCGACCTCGGGCACAAGGTCGCGATCTGTGAGCAGCTCGAAGACCCCTCCAAGGCCAAGGGGATCGTCCGGCGCGGCGTCGTGCGGGTGCTCACGCCCGCCCTGGTGCTCGACGGCGACGCCCTCGACGCGCGGGCCAACCAGTTTCTCGCCGCCGCGGTGCCGCCCGACGGGGGCGCCGAGATGCCGGGGGCGTGGGCCATCGCCGCGTACGACCTCACCACCGGGGAGATCTTCAGCGCCGAGGTGCCCGACGCGCTGAGCCTCCTCGGCGAGCTCGCGCGCCTCGACGTCCGCGAGCTGCTCTGCCCCGCCGACGCCGAGGCCTTCGTCCGCGCGCAGGTGAAGGTGCTCCCGCGGGTGTTCGTCCGCGCGGCGCCGGCGATGACGGTGACCGAGGCCGTGGCGCTCCTCGCCAAGACGCTCCCCGAGGGAGAGCTTCGCAGCTCGATCGAGGGCCTCGGCCCGGCCGCCCGCGTCGCCGCCGCCGTGGCGCTCCGCTACGCCGTCGCGTCGCAGCCGGGCCACAGCCTCCCGGTGCAGCGCCTCGGCCGCCTCGACGCGAAGGACCACCTCCACCTCGACGAGACGACGCAGGCCCACCTCGAGCTCTTTCGCACGATGCGGGGCGAGAAGAAGGGCTCGCTGCTGGCGCACCTCGACGCCACCGTCACCGCGATGGGCGCGCGCCGCCTCCGCACGTGGCTCGCCTTCCCGTTGCAGACCGTCGCGCGCGTCCGTCGACGCCACGACGCGGTCGACGCGCTGGTCACCTACCCCGAGCTCCGGGCGGCGGTGCGCGAGTCGCTCGGCCACGTGCCCGACCTCGAGCGCATCGCCATCCGCGCGTCGCTGGGGGCCGCCACCCCGCGCGATTTTGGCCACCTGCGCGACGGCCTCGGGCGCGTCCCGGCCATCATGGACGCGCTCGCCCGGCAGGACGACATCGCCGGCGCGCTCGAGCCCGTGCGCGTGAAGGACGTGGGCGACGACCTCTACAAGGTGCTCGTGGGCTCGCTCGCCGACGCGCCGCCCGGGGCCGTGGACGACGGCGGGGTGTTTCGCGCGGGCTTCGACCCCGAGCTCGACCGGTACACCGGGCTCCGCGCCAACGGCAAGGAGCTCATCCTCGCCCTGGAGGAGCGCGAGAAGGAGCGGACCAAGATCGGCTCGCTCAAGGTGAAGTACAACGGCGTCTTCGGGTACTACATCGAGATCACCAAGGCCAACCTGCACGCCGTCCCCAAGGACTACCTCCGCAAGCAGACCGTCTCCACCGGCGAGCGCTTCGTCACCGAGGAGCTCATCACGCTGGAGCGCGAGATCCTGGAGGCGGAGGAGAAGGTGAAGGAGATCGAAGCGGCCCGCTTCGAACAGCTCCGCGCGAAGGTGGCCGAGTCGGCGCCGCGGCTCTCGCGGCTCGCGGGCGCGCTCGCCGACCTCGACGCGCTCGCGTCCTTCGCGGAGACGGCGCACCGGCGGGACTACGTGCGCCCGACGGTGGACGACGGCGCGGTGATCGACCTCAAGGACTCGCGCCACCCGGTGGTAGAGACCATGCTGGAGCCGGGGGCCTTCGTGCCCAACGACGTGCTCCTCGACATGCAGGGGGCGCGGCTGATGCTGGTGACGGGCCCCAACATGGCGGGCAAGAGCACGCTGATGCGCCAGGTGGCGCTCATCGCGCTGATGGCGCAGGCGGGGAGCTTCGTGCCCGCGCGTGCGGCGAAGATCGGGCGGGTCGACCGGATCTTCACGCGCGTGGGGGCGAGCGACGACCTCGCGCGGGGGCAGAGCACCTTCATGGTGGAGATGCGCGAGACGGCGAGCATCCTGCGCGGGGCGACGGCGCGCTCGCTGGTGATCTTCGACGAGATCGGGCGCGGGACGAGCACCTTCGACGGGCTCGCGATCGCGTGGGCGGTGGCCGAGTACCTGCACGACGTGGTGCGGGCGCGGGCGATGTTCGCGACGCACTACCACGAGCTGTGCGCGCTCACCGAGACGCGCAAGCACGCGGTGAACGTCAACGTGTCGGCGCGGGAGACGGGCGACGACATCGTGTTTCTGCACAAGCTGTCGGAGGGCGGGGCGAGCCGGTCGTACGGAGTGGCGGTGGCGAAGCTCGCGGGGCTGCCGGAGCCCGTGCTGGCGCGGGCCCGGGCGCTGCTCAAGGAGATGGAGCGGGGGGAGGGGCCGTTCCGCCGGGCGCCGCAGCAGATGGGGCTGTTCGAAGCGCGGCCGACGGCGACGGCGCCGGTGACGCACCCGGCGCTGGAGGCGCTCGCGGCGGCGGACGTGAACCGCATGACGCCGCTCGACGCGCTGCACCTGATGGCGCAGCTCAAGCGGATGATCGAGGGGGGGAAGTAGAGGGGCGACGGCGCGTAGGACGTCAGTCGCCGGGGGAGAACGTGCGCATCGCGCGGTGGAGGTTGTCGGCCGTCGGAGCGCGGTCGGTGTCGCGGCGGAGGAGGTGCTCGCAGGCCTCCACCGCGGCTGCGAGCTGATCGTTCCCTGCGGTGAGCTTGCGGAGTCCGCTCAGGAAGCGATAGGCCCGCGACGGCGCGTCGAGGTCCATGATCGCCCGCAGTGCGCGGTGCGCGGTCGTGACGTCGCCCTGGCGGAGCGCGTCCCTCGCGCGCGCCGCGAACGCCTCGGCGAAGGCCATCAGCATCGCGTCGAGGAGCGTCGGCGCGTCACCGGGCGCGTCGGTCTTCGCGGCGAGCGCCGCGTCGCAGACACGCCCGAGCGTCCAGCGGTGCGCGTCGAGGAGACGGTCGATCAGCCGGGCGCCGTCGGTGTCCCACGCCGATCGAGATGCCATGCGGGCGTTCAGCCAGTCGGCGAGGGGCGGGGTGGCCACCCCGAAGAGCCCGTCCGCGAGGGACGGGTCGCGCTCATCGACCCTGGCGAAGTGTTCGCATGCGATGTCGACGAGTTCCGTGCGGCGCAGCCCCGCGCGCTCCAGCTGGTCGAAGTAGCGCGCGGCCCGGCGGGGATCACCATGAACCGCGCGCTGCCGAAAGACCGGGAGAAGCCGCTCGCGGTTGACCCCGTCACCGCCCACACAAGCAGCCAGGGTGAGGATCTCCTCGTCGACGAACTCCGCATGACAGCTGGGGAGGTGCGCCGGCCCAGGACGCGCTCGCGTGTGCGCCGCCTCCCCCTCGCGTGCCAGCCACGCGATGCGCGCGAGCGTTTCCTCCACGAACTCTCCCTCCGGGAGTCCGCTGAAGTCCGCTCCGACGCTGTCGATCCGAGAACGGACGACGGCCGCGAGGTCGAACGGGACTCCGAACGCAGCAGCGAGCGCCGAGCCGTTCTTCGACAACGCGGCGAGGTGCCAGGACGCGAGCTCCATCTGGACACGCCCGCGGAGATCATCGCCGATAAAGGGCGCGCACACCTTCGCGAGCAGGAGTGCGACCTCCCGATCGTCGCGCATCAGCTCGGCGAGGTGGTCGTGGAGCGCCGCCGACAGACACCGCCGCGCCGCCCCCCCACCGAGCTCGAGGTACCCATCCACCACCCGGCCGAGTCGATCGCGGTCCGTCGCGAAGCGGAAGAGATCAGTGATCGACGGGAGCTCGTCCGCGGACACGGGTGCCACGCGGCCAATCACCTGTGCAGCGCGCTCGTGCGCGAGCAGGTGGGGGAACGCCCGCAGCGCTTCGAGAAGCGTGGCGCGCCGCTCGGCGTTGGGCGGGAGCTCGGCGATCCGCACGATGTGATCTTCGAAGAATCCCGGGTCGAGCTGCCTGGGCGAGCGGCGAAACCGGTCGAGCACCCACACGTCGCCGAGCGCGTGGAACTCCTGGAGCAGCGTCGTCACGCAGCCCTCGACCGCCGCATCCAGCGGGTCGGGCAGCGGCGCGTAGAGGGCGATCCAGCGCCGGGCGTTGAGCGCGCTCTCGACGCCGTGCGCCGCCACGTCGGGCCAGCGGTCACCGTCCCAGTTCTCCTCCTCGATGTGCTTGCCCCCGCCCTCTCCCTCGACGACGCGGAGCGACGCCTGTTCGAGCCAGCGGCGCGCGAGAGACCATGCGTCGGGCGCACGGGCAGCGAGGTCGCGGACGACCGTCACCCAGGCCGTCGAGAGTGAGAAGCCGCGCTCGATCGAGCGACGCATCAGGTCGTCGAAGTGTTCGCGCTCGACCCGCCAGAAGTCCCGCGGCGGCGTGAACGGGTGCTTCACCACCCAAGCAGGCAACTCGGGTGCGAGGAGACGCGGCCCTGCGAGGAGGGAGCTGATCCGCGCGACATCCACCTCGGACGAAATCACGTCGAGCACGCGGTCAGTCAGCCAGCGGAGGGCCAGCGGCCGGCGGGGTCCCACCCACGCGAGCGCCACGGACATGGGGTACCCGGCGAGCGGGATCGCGAGGCGCGTGTCGGGGAGGTCATCTTCGTCGCGCGTGCGAGCGAGGTCGAGGTCGAAGTCCACGCGCGCGGGCAGCACGGTAGCCGGGTCGTCGACATGACCGAGGAGGCCAGACCGCGCGAACACCCACAGGGGGAAGAGGTTATCGCCCGTCGCCGCCGCTACAGCCCGTGCTGCGAGCTCGCGCGCGCACTCGCCTTCGTTGCGACGGATCGGGACGAGCGCCGCGATGATGGGATCGACCGGGTGTCGAGGCCAGCCGAGCGGCTCACGCTCCCTCCCCGGGAACTCCCACTCGCGCCGGAGCGCGCACACCTTCGCGAAGGCCTCGCACCCGTGGAGCGAGCACATTGCCTTCAGCTCCTGATCGCGTTCGAGCAGGAACTCACTCGGCGCGACGAGCCCCGGGAGCGTCCGCTCGACGAGGTCGTCCCACGTGTCGGGGTCGATGCAGCGCAGGGGGATGCCCCAGAGATCGAGTGTTCCATCCTTTGAGGCGCTGATGTTGAGCCCGTCGACGTGGCGCCAGCGTCCCACGAAGCGGTCGACGAGTTGAGCGTTCGTGGGCACGTTGTTGGGCAGCGACTCGTCGGTCGGGCGACGACGCGCCAGCCAGGAGACGATGTCACTGCATTCGAGGGTATCGATCCCCGCGAGGAAGCGCTCCGCTGCGTCGTCGAGCGCCTCCCACCCGCCCGAGAAGATGCGCTTGCGCGCCAGTTCGGCGGGGGCCTCACCCGCCCGCACGAGGAGAGGCCAGTTCACATTCTTGATCGACATCGAACAGACTCCCGCAGAGCTCTTCCGAGCGATGCTGGTGAGTGTGCTTCGCCGTGGTGTTGCCACCTCCTCGTCTTGCTTTCGCGTGGCAGGAGACGAGACCTGTTTCCGCGCGACGCTTGAGAGCATCGTCCACGTCCTCGCGCCGTGTCAACCCCCTCTCACCCTTGAGGCGCAACACCGTCGCGTGGTACCTCGAATCACGACGCAAATGCCCGCGAAGGACTTCTATCACCCCGTCGTCGTCGCCGCCCTGCTCGCCGACGGCTGGAAGGTCACCGACGACCCGCTGCGCCTCTCCCTCGGGGCGCGCGACTTCTACGTCGATCTGGGCGCCGAGCTGCCGCTCGCGGCCGAGAAGGATGGACTGCGCGTCGCCGTCGAGGTGAAGAGCTTCGTCGGCGCCTCGAACATCCGCGACCTGGAGCTCGCGGTCGGGCAGTTCGTGCTCTACCGCGAGCTGCTCGCGCGCAGCGACCCGGGGCGCCACCTCTTCCTCGGCGTACCGCTCGCGATCTACGAGACGCTCTTCGCGGAGCCTGTGGGCGTGTTGATGCTGGAGACGCAGGGCCTCCGGCTGATGGTGTTCAACCCCGTGACCCGGAGGATCGAGCGATGGACCCCGCCGCTGAGTACCGTGACGCCGTCGAGCGCGTGATGCGCGGCTACGCGTCGTTCCTCTCGTCGAAGCGCGAGGTGGAGGCCACGCTCGTCATCGACGCCGCGCGCAGCCAGTTTCTGCTGCTCTATGTCGGCTGGGACGGCCCCCGGCGCGTGCACCACGTCGCCGTCCACGTGGAGGTGCGCGGCGACCGCGTGTGGCTCCAGTGCGACAACACCGACCTCGTCGTCGCCGAAGACCTCGTCGCGGCGGGCGTCCCGAAGTCGTCGATCGTGCTGGGCTTCCGCGCCCCCGAGCTGCGCCCGCACACCGGCTACGCGGCGTAGTCAGGCCCCGTGGCAGCGCTTGTACTTCTTCCCGCTGCCGCAGGGACAAGGGTCGTTTCTGCCCGCGCGCGGCGTGGTGTTCGCCGACGCAGCGACCGTCGGCGCGACTGCTGCGCTCCGCGCCGCGTGCTCGACGATGTGCCTCCCCTCCGCGCGGATGCGGGCGCGCCTCGCCCGGAGCGCCTCGGCGCCGCGGTGCCGCCGGAGGAACTGCGACCACAGCGCGAGGATCAGCGCCTCCGGCACCCCTTCGACGTCGACCTCGCACGCTCGTCCCGAAGGCGGCCGCGCGTGTACCGTCCCGACGACGTGCGCCTCCTGCCCGGCGAACTCGGCGAACTCGACGAGGACGTCGTCACAGTCGCAGCTCGGGACGATGCAGTACATCTCGATCGCGAGGAAGGTGCGCCCCTCGTGCACGTAGACGTCTTGCCTCACCTCGCCGAACACCTCACCCCACGGCACGAGGTCGCCGACCTGCCACCCGCTCCAGTCGACGGACCGCCAACGCACCGGCTTGATCTCCCAGTGCTTCGCCGCCCAGTGCCTCCGCGCCAGCTCCTCCAGGATCGGCGCGTCGAGCTCGCGCTGGAGCAGCGCCAGCGCCTTCGGGTCCTGCGGCTCCGCTTCGCCCTTGCCGAAGGTGACCGCGCCCGTGTGAACGTCGACCCACGCTTGCAAGCACAGCGTAGCCGGCGCGTGATCCTCCGAGGCGTACGAGAACTTCGTCCGATCGCCCTCCGACTCCACGCCCGAGAGCGCCCCATCCACGCTGTACCCGATGATCCCCACGGAGGAGCAGGTACACTCACGGTTCGCGCACGACCTGGTCACCACGACGAGCCCTCGCCGATCCCGCCCGCGCTCCTGGTCCCACAGGAGGATCGGGCCGTTGGGGTCGATCTGACGGGTGCTGGTGCGAGCGACGCGCATGCCACGATGAGTACCGCCACAGCGTCGGTGGTGGGAAGAGGGCTGCTCCCTGCGGCGGAGGAGCCCGTTGTGCGACGCGGCGTAGTCAGTGACGCCCTCGTCGCGATACATTCGTGGCCTCAATGACCTCCTTGCGCGCCTGTGTGAGCCTCGCCGCCACGCTGCTCCTCGCCGCGTGCTCGGCGCCTGCGCCCGGGGAGCTCCCGCTCGACGACGCCTCCCCTGATGCGGCAACCGACGCCGCCGACGAGCTCCCCCCGGACGTCACCTCCGACGACGCGCCCGTCGCGCTGGACACGCCCGGCTCCGTCGACGTCCCTGTCCCACGCGACGTCGTCACCCCACCGCCCGACGTCACCTCACGCCCCGACGTCCCCCCTCCGCCCGACGCCTCCCCTCCCCCCGACGCGCCCCGCATGGACGTCCCCCCGCCCGACTGGTGCGCCGCTCGCGCCGACGGGAGCTGGTGCGACGGCCGCGCGCTCCACGCCTGCGCCCTGGGCCGCACCACGCGCGTCACGGAGTGCCCCGACGGCTGCTTCGACCGCGGGGCCGGCAGCGCCTGCGCCTCTGACGCCGTGGACCCGTGCTTCAACGACCCCGACGGCCCCTACTGCGGCAGCGCGATCGGCGCGACCCTCCGCACCGCTGACCTCTGGACCTGCCGCGGCCGCCGCACCGAGCGCATCGACGCGTGCGCCATGGGCTGCGAGGGCCCCTACGGCGCCGGGCGCTGCCGCGTCGCGATGATGACCACCGACCCCTGCGCGGCGGCGACCTCGGGCGACGGCGCCTACTGCGGCGCGTCGCTGGGTATGGGCGCGCGCGACACGCTCTACCAGTGTCGGGGGCGCGTCACGGCGAGCGCGATGGCGTGCGCGTACGGCTGCGCGGTGCGGCCGCCGGGGCAGCCCGACGTGTGCAACCCGCCGCCGACCACCGGGGGCGCGGGCTACCGATTGCCCTTCGCGTGCGGCGCCCGCGTGAGCGTCACGCAGGGCAACAACACGGCCTTCAGCCACAACGGGACGCAGGCCTGGGCGTACGATTTCGGCGTCGGCCGCGGCACCCCCGTGATGGCCATGGAGGCGGGCACCGTCACCCACACCAACAGCTCCGTCGTCTCCGGCGGCCGCTGCTGGAACGGCGGCGGCTCCGAGTGCGCCAACACCGTCAACTACGTCGTCATCGCCCACGCCGACGGCACGAGCTCGCTCTACCTGCACCTCGACGCGGCGGAGGTGGCGGTGGGCGCGACGGTCGCGCGGGGCCAGCGGATCGCGCGCTCGGGCAACACGGGCTGGTCGACGGGGGCGCACCTGCACGTGCAGCGGCAGGGGCGGTGCGCGAGCTGGTTCTGCGCGAGCCAGTCGCTGACCTTCGCGGACGTGGGGATGCCCGCGACGAGCGCCGCCGTCACCTCGGGCAACTGCCCGTAGGTCAGCGGCGCCAGGTGCGGCCCGCGGCGCCGGAGGCGTAGCCGCGCTGGCGCGAGACGAGCCCGCGGTAGGTGAGCTCGCGCTCGTTGGCGAGGAGCGCGAAGAGCACGCGCCCGGCGGCCTCGGCGTCGTCGGTGGCGCGGTGGGCGTTGGTGAGGTCGACGCCGACGCGGGCGGCCACCTCGCCGAGCTTGAAGCCCTTCACCCCCGTCTGGAGCGTGCGCGCCCACACCAGCGGGTCGATCCAGTCGACGCCCACGCGCATCGCCGGCGGCGACTGGCGGGTGCGCGTCGGCGTGATGCCCGCGCGCCGCATCTCCGCGTAGATGAACGACCGGTCGAAGCCCGCGTTGTAGGCCACCGGGATGCGGCCGCGGAGGAGCTCCACGATGCGCCCGGCCAGCTTCTCGAAGCGCGGCTCCCCCTTCACCTTGTCGTCGGTGATCCCGTGCACCGCGGCGGCCTCGGCGGGGATGGGGATGCCCGGGTTGAAGAGCATCGCGTGGCGCCCGGTCACCTCACCCCGGTCGAAATGGACCACGGCGATCTCGACGATGCGGTCGCCGCGGGCGGGGTCCTTGCCGGTGGTCTCCGTGTCGATGACGGCGAAGGGCTGCTCGTGCCACGGTCGGTCGACGTCGAGGTCGTCGGCGAGCCCGAGCTGGGCCGGCGGCGCGCGCAGGAGAAACTCCGTGATCCCCGGGTACGGGAGCCCGGTGGGGAAGCACCCGCAGATCTCGTGTTTGCCGTGCGCCATGGGCGAGGGATCGAAGCACGGAGCCGGCGGCCGCCGCCAGTTCTCACCGTCGGTTCACAAGCTTGTGGCGGTGCGGGCGCGTTCTTTTCTATGCTCGCGCGCATGGTCGCCCGCCCGTTCTCCGCCCTCTCGTGCGCGCTCGCGCTCGCCGCGTGCAGCGCGCCTCGCCTGCCCCCGCCGCCGCCCGAGGCCGCCGCCGAGGTCGCCCTCGACGCCGAGCGCATCCGCCGGGGCTCTCCCCCCGTGGTGGTGGTGGCCGACACCGAGCGCGACGAGGGGCGCATCCGCGGCGCCGTGCTCCAGCGCCGCGAGGCCATCCAGGCGTGCATCGAGCGCGTGCTGCCGTCCAACCCCGACGTCACCGGGCGCATCGAACTGCAGTTTGTGGTCGAGCGCTCGGGGCTCATCCACGACGCGGTGGGGGAGACCACCGTCCCCGCGCTGCGTGCGCCGAAGGAGTGCATCCTGGCGCTGGTGCGGGCGACGCGCATCGAGGGGCTGCAGCGCGCGGCGTCGGTGCGCCTCCCCATCGAGTTCGAAAACCCGCTGCTGGAGCTCAACCTGTCGGAGGTGACGCTCTACCCCCAGATGCGCATCGACGCGCCCGTGAGCGCCGCGGTGGCCGTCAACGCCGGCAGCGGCGACCTCACCTCCGAGGAGGCGCAGAACGTCGTCGAGGCGCGGAAGCAGGCGCTCCTCGATTGCTACACCCCGCTGCTGCGCGGCCCGTTCCGCCGCGGCGTCCCGCGCCCGCAGGGGACGGCCCGCTTCGAGATCACCATCGCGCCCAACGGCGACATCGCCGACATCGACCGCGCCGAGACGCCCGACCCCGTGCCCGCCGCCGCCGAGTGCATGCAGACCGTGCTGCAGGGCCTCCGCTTCCGCGCCACGGGCCGGCGCTCGGTGGTGCGCGCGCGCTTCTTCATGCGCCCGCAGGAGCGCGCGGCGGCGGCTCCGTCTCAACCCTGAACACGGCTGCGACCGCGGTGCGCACGGGGCTTCGCACCGCGCAGCCTCCCTGAAAAAGTCCGGTCGCGGGTGTGGTGGGTGGTTCCCATTTGGGGGGGAATGGGGGTACACCCTCGCGCCTGTGTGGCCGCGCCTTCTGCGCGCCGCTGGAGGACGAATGAGAACACGTTTCCTTGTCTCCGTGTCCGCCGGGATGCTCGGCACGCTCGCGATCGCCGCCCCTGCGATGGCCCAGACGCGCCGGATCAACATCAGCTCGGCCCCGCCGGGCGCGACGGTGCGCCTCGACAACCAGACGTCCCCGCCCATCGGCACGACGCCCATCCGCAACCGCTCCGTCCGGGGCGGCGCGCACACGCTCTTCTTCGAGCTCCAGGGCTACGTGCCGGGCCGCCTCGACATCAACGTCGCGCGCAACGGGGAGACCTTCACCGGCTCGCTCCAGCAGGCCGGCAGCATCAACGTCACGTCGGACATCCCCGGCGCGTCGCTCACCATCGACGGCCAGGAGCGCGGCACGTCGCCGACGCGCGTGGACGGCCTCGCGCCGGGCCCGCACGTCGTCGAGCTCCGCTCGCCCAACCTCCCGCCCTTCTCGCAGACGATCACGGTGCAGGGCGGCCAGGTCGCCGCGGTGTCGGCGCAGCTCCGCCCGGCGACGGGCACCATCCGCGTGGTGCTCACCAACCCCAACGGGGCGGTGCCGAGCAACGCCCAGGTGATGCTCGACGGGGCGCCGCTCACGGGCTCGCCGCCTTCGAGCGACCAGGTGACGGTCGGCAGCCACGTCGTGCAGGTGATGGCCGAGGGCTTCCGCCCCGTGACCCAGAACGTCACCATCACCGCGGGGCAGACGCAGGCCATCGCCGTCACGCTCGAGCAGGTGGTCAACGGCGGCACGGTGCGCATCATCACCGCCACCACGGGCGCCGAGATCTTCCTCGACGGCGAGCGCGTCCAGGGCTCGCCCGCCGTCGCGAACAACGTCCCCGCCGGCACCCACTCGGTGCGCGTCACCGCGCCGGGCCGCGCGGCCGTCATCCGTGAGGTCACCGTCACCGCGGGCCAGGTCACCGCGCTCGACGTGGGCGACCTCGCGGCGGCCTCGCAGAACGGCCGCATCTCGGTGCGCGCGGCGGTGCCCGACGCCGAGGTGCTCGTCGACGGCGCCAGCGTGGGCCGCGCCCCGTACGAGCGCGCCGACGCCCCGCCCGGCGACCACATCGTCGTCGTGCGCGCGCAGGGCTACGAAGAGACCCGCCGCACCTGCACCGTGAGCGCGACGCAGGCGTGCGAGGTGGTGGCCGACCTCCAGCGCGCGCGCCCGATGGGCGTGGTGCACGTCGAGGTGATGAGCTCCGACGGGCGCGCGGTGCCCAACGCGCTCGTGCGCATCGGCGACGAGACCGCGCCGCGCCCGGTGGGTGACATCTCCGTCCCCGCGGGCGAGGTTCGCCTCACCGTGACGGCCGACAACCACGAGCCCGGCACACAGACCGTCAACGTCGTGCAGGGCGGCACCGCCCCGGTGCGCGTGACGCTCCAGCGCACGGGCCTCACGGGCGCGGACGTCGCCCGCCGCCGCGCGGCCATCAGCACCTTCGGCGCGGCCCCGCTGCTCCGCGGCGACGCGGCCTTCGACCTCGTCGGCGGCGTGTTCGGCAGCCCGCTGGCCTTCCGCGCCACCCTCGGCTTCATGCCGCACGGGCTCTTCGCGGTGGACGGCGGCGTGTCGATCCGCATGGCCTCGCCCACCTTCTACGAGTTCGAGCTGCGCAGCCGTATCGGCCTGCGCCTCGCGGGCGACACCTTCGCGGTCGGCGGCGAGGCGCGCTTCTACGGCGCCATCGGCACGAGCGACCGCAGCGGCCTGGGCTTCCTCGCGCAGCTCAACATCTCGGCCCACTTCTCCCTCGCCAACGACGAGCAGGTGGCCGGCGAGAGCCCGCAGGACCGCGCCAACCGCTTCGGCAGCTTCGCCATCACCCTGAGCCCCGGCATCGAGGTGAACAGCGACACCTTCACCAACGCCGACCCGCCGACCCTCACCGTGAACAACGGCGCGTCGAGCACGGCCTACTCGCTCTGCGCCAACCGCCCCTCGCCGCCGACCATGGGGATGGGCGGCCAGGAGTGCCAGCTCAGCACCACCGTGCGCGGCTTCCTCACGGGCGCCCTCGAGGTCGGCCTCGGACGCCACCTCAACGGCCTCATCGGGCTCCAGTACTACTTCCCCCGCGCCGACACCGCGAACCTCGGCCCGATGGGCGGCGGCTCCAACACCGCGCGCCGCGCCGTCCACACGACCTTCTGGGACAACGCCGGCCAGGCGTCGATCTTCTTCGGCGTGACCTACAAGTTCTGACCCGCCCGATGGTCACCCCGCGACGTCGCGGGGTGACCGTCTCCCCCTCACGTTACGGCATCCGCGCGCCGCGCAGGGCGATGTGCGTCCCCTGGAGCTGGAAGGCCGCGGTGAAGCCGTCGGCGATGCGGGGATCGCTCGCGCACATGCGCCCGGGGATGCGCGTCCCGTCGCCGTCGATGCACGCGGTGATGCGCGGCGCCGAGCCGGCCGGGCCGGGCATGGTCTCGATGCGCTCGAGGCCGTCGCCGTCGAGGTCGATGTCGGGCTGCTGCGGCCCGATCTGGAAGAGGATGATGCGCTGACCGCCCACGAGGAGCTCGAGGAAGGTGCCGCGGTCGCCGCCGCCGCCACCGCCACCGCCGCCGGGGAGGAGGCCCGCGGGGTTGGGCAGCTCGGAGAGGTCGGCGGCAGGGATGGCGCCGCAGAGGACGCCGTCGCGGAGGGCGGTGACGCGCGTGGGCTCGGCGACGACGGTGCCCGACAGGCGCCCGCGCAGGACGCGGAAGTTGAGCATCCCGGCGGGGCCCGCGGCGAGGTTGAGGCGCACGTCCTCGGGGCCGCCCGCGAGCCGCCCCATCGTGATGCGGCTCTGGAACGACGCCTGCGGGAGCTGCGTCATCGCGTTGAGCGACTGGGTGGAGACAAACTGCGGGTTGCCCGGCTGGGTGTTGTTGGTGCGCTCGGCGTCGCCGTCGACGCCGATGAGCCAGCCCACGCGGGCGTCGGGCACGTTCTGCCCCGTCACGTCGGTGAGGTTGAGGAAGCCGAGCTGCAGCAGCGTCTGCCCGTTGGAGAAGTTGGACGAGATGAACGAGTTGAGCAGCCCGCCGGCCATCCCGAGGGCGCGCCCGAAGGCGTTGTCGGGCACGCGGTCGCCCGAGAAATCGCAGCCGATCATCCCGGTGTCCTGGGCGATCTGGAGGCTGGTGACCACCACGGCCTGCTCGCGGAGGCAGTCGGGGCCGCAGCCGTCCCAGCGCACGCGGTTGCCGTCGTCGCACTGCTCGCCCATGTCCATGCGGCCGTTGCCGCAGGAGGCCACCGTGCGGCAGTCCATCCCGCAGCCCGGGGTGGAGTCGCACACCTCGCCCGCGGCGGTGTCGACGATCATGTTGCCGCAGCGCTCGTTGGAGAGGCAGTCCGAGCGGCAGCCGTCGCCCGAGGCGTTGTTGCCGTCGTCGCAGGCCTCGCCCATGTCGACCCGCATGTCGCCGCAGCGGGCTTCGAAGCGGCACATGGCCGAGCAGCCGTCGCCCGAGGTGTTGTTGCCGTCGTCGCAGCTCTCCCCGGGGTCGAGGAAGCGGTCGCCGCAGCGCGGCACGCGGGGGACGTCGGGGGCGACGTCGACCGGGGCGACGTCGACCGGGGTGACATCGGGGGGCGGCGGCGGCGGGGGCGGAGCGTCCGGCGGGACGGTGTCCATCGAAGGGGGGGTGTCGACCGCGGCGTCGCCGCCGGTCGCGCGAATCACGTCGCTGCCACAGCCGACGACGCCCGCGGAGAAGCCGAGCGCGGCGAGAAGCAATGCCCTGTTCTGCATGGGCGGCGACTGTATCGAAGTGACCGTCAATGTCCAGCAGCGGGGGGAAGCGCGGCGGGGAGGGATTCCCCGCGCGGTCGCGGCGCGAAGCGGGTATAACGATCAGAGCCGCCGCGTCATGAAGCAGATCGACAAGCTGGTCGGGCACTTGATTCGCTTCCAGGCCGAGGTGCTGGTGGCGTCGTCCAATGGTCCTGTGGTGGTGCGGGTGGGCGGCGTCGAGCGGGCCTCCAACCAGACGCTCGACCACGCGGCCATCACCGCGATGGTGCTGGAGGTCGCGCCGCCCGCGCAGCAGCAGGAGCTCCGAGCGAACCGCGCGGCCCGCTTCGTCTACGACAGCCCGCAGGGCGCGATCGGGGTGGAGGTGACCCCGTCGGCGGCCTCGTGGCGGCTGAGCCTCTCGCCGGTGACCGCCGGTCGCGCGTCGCGGGGCCTCTCGTCGCCGATGGTCCCCAAGGCGGCCGCGCCGGTGCCCTCGGCGGCCACGGTGCCCACGCCGCTCTTCCGCGACGAGCGCATGTCCGCGCCGGCGCCCGTGCCCGCGGCGCCCGCGGCCATCGCGCCGGCCGCGGCGGCGACGGCGGGTGACACCGCGTCGATCGACCGGCTCCTCAAGGCGATGACGCAGAAGGGGGCGAGCGACCTGCACCTGTCCACGGGGATGACGCCGATCATCCGTCTGCACGGGGAGATGCAGCCGCTGGAGGGGTCGATCCCGCCGCTCACCGACGCGATGCTCCGGCAGATTCTCATGCCCGTCACGCCGACGCGCAACAAGGAGGAGTTCGCGCGGCGCAACGACACCGACTTCGCCTACGAGATCGTCGGGGTGGCGCGCTACCGCGTGAACCTCTTCGCCGACCGCAACGGCATCGGCGCGGTGCTGCGTCGCATCCCCTTCGAGATCGTGCCCGCGGAGAAGCTGGGCCTCTCCCCCGAGGTGATGGAGCTCTGCAACCTGTCGAAGGGCCTGGTGCTGGTGACGGGGCCGACGGGCTCGGGCAAGAGCACCACGCTCGCCGCGATGGTCGACCGGGTGAACGCCACGCGCGACGACCACATCCTCACCATCGAAGACCCGATCGAGTTTGTGCACAACGAGAAGCGCTGCCTCATCAACCAGCGCGAGGTGCGGGTGCACACCGACGGCTTCCGCCCGGCCCTGCGCGCGGCGCTGCGCGAGGACCCCGACGTGGTGCTGGTGGGCGAGATGCGCGACCTGGAGACCATCGAGATCGCGATCGAGACGGCGGAGACGGGGCACCTGGTGTTCGGCACGCTGCACACCAACACCGCGCCGAGCACGGTCGACCGGATCAT
This sequence comes from Polyangiales bacterium, assembly GCA_044375895.1. Lineage (GTDB taxonomy): Bacteria > Myxococcota_A > Polyangia > Polyangiales > CAISKJ01. The sequence continues at coordinate 28,529 of JBILLV010000022.1, forward strand.
CGACCAGTTTCCCGCCGACCGTCAGTCGCAGATTCGCATCATGCTGTCGGAGTCGCTCCGCGGGGTCATCTCGCAGACGCTCTGCAAGAAGGTGGGCGGCGGGCGCGTGGCCGCCTACGAGGTGCTCATCGGGACGCCCGCGGTGAGCAACCTCATCCGCGAGGCCAAGACCTTCCAGCTCTACAGCATGATGCAGTCGGGCAAGAAGGAGGGGATGGTCACCCTCGGCGAGTCGCTCACCGACCTGGTGCTGCGCGGCCTCATCGACCCGCGCGAGGCCTACTACAAGGCCATCAACAAGACGGAGATCCGGACGCTCCTCGGCAACGTCGGGATCAACCTGCCCGAGTGAGCTGAACTCCATGGCGCAGATCGACCGCTACATCCAGCACATGCTCCGCATCGACGCGAAGGCGCTGGTGCTCACGTCCAACGGCCCGGTGCTGGCGCGCCTCGCGTCGGGGGCCGAGCGCGCCTCGACGCAGACGGTGGAGCACGCGCTGCTCGTGTCGGCGGTGCAGGAGGCCGCGCCGCTCGGCAACCTCAACGAGATCCGGGCGTCGCGGCCGACGCGCTTCGAGTGGCCGCACGAGGCGCCGGCGGTGTTCATCGAGGTGGTGCCGACGCCGGGGCTGTGGCGGGTGACCATCACGCCGTGGGAGCCGCCGCGGGTGTCGGAGTCGCCGCCGGTGGTGAGCGCGGTGACCCCGCCGCCGCCCGCGGTGCGCCCCTCGGAGGCGCCCCCGCTGGCGGCCCCGCGGCCCTCCAACGTGCACGGGTACGCGCAGCCCTTCGCGCCCACGGTGCCGCCGGACGAGGTGCGCACGACCATCCCCTCGCCGCAGCCCGCGATGGCGGGGGCCTCGTCGCCGCCGGTGGTGGTGAGCGCCGCGCCGGAGCCGCGCGGCGACACCACGGCGATCGACCGGCTGCTGAAGTTCATGAACGCGAAGGGGGCGAGCGACCTGCACATCTCGACGGGGCGCGTGCCGATGATGCGGCTCCACGGGGAGATCAAGCCCGTCTCGCCCGACCTGCCGGTGCTCACCGCCGACTCGATGCGGGTGATGCTCTTCTCCATCATGCCGCCCCACTGCCGCCAGCAGTACACGGAGAAGAACGACACGGATTTCGCCTACGAGATCCCGGGCGTGGCGCGCTTCCGCGTCAACTGCTTCGTCGACCGGCGCGGCCCCTGCGGCGTGATGCGGCGCATCCCTTCGGACATCATCCCCGCGGAGTCGCTCGGGCTCTCCAAGGCGATGCTCGACCTCTGCGACCTGCCCAAGGGCCTGGTGCTGGTAACGGGGCCGACGGGCTCGGGCAAGAGCACCACGCTGGCCGCGATGGTCGACAAGATCAACGCGACGCGCCGCGACCACATCATCACGGTCGAAGACCCGATCGAGTTCGTCCACAAGAACAAGAGGTGCCTCGTCAACCAGCGCGAGGTGCGGGTGCACACCGACTCCTTCAAGGACGCCCTGCGCGCGGCGCTGCGCGAGGACCCCGACGTGGTGCTGGTGGGCGAGATGCGCGACCTGGAGACCGTCGCCATCGCGATCGAGACGGCGGAGACGGGGCACCTGGTGTTCGGCACGCTGCACACGCGGACGGCGCCGAGCACGGTCGACCGGATCATCGACCAGTTTCCCGCCGAGCGGCAGGAGCAGATCCGGATGATGCTGTCGGACTCGCTCCGCGGGGTGATCTCGCAGACGCTCTGCAAGAAGGTGGGCGGCGGGCGCGTCGCGGCCCACGAGGTGCTGATCATCACGCCCGCGGTGAGCAACCTCATCCGCGAGGCGAAGACCTTCCAGCTCTACGGGATCATGCAGACCGGGCGGCAGCACGGGATGGTGACCCTCAACGACGCCCTCTGCGAGCTCATCAAGACCAACAAGATCACCGCCGCCGAGGGGTGGTTCCGCTCGATCCACAAGAACGAGATGCGCGGCACGATGCAGCAGGCGGGCATCCCCTTGCCGCCCGGCGTCCCTGAGAAATAGCGCTCCCCGCGCGGACAAAAATCTGCGCCGCAAATTGGACGGTCGACGGCGCGGCGTCGCATAGGCGTCTCACCACGTCACCTTCGCGCCCTCCGCGGAGCGCACGTATGGCCACCACACTGGGAGGCACAGGGAGCACACCTATGGGAACGACCGCATCCGCGGATCGGCGCGATCCGTCCACGCCCCGTCGCACGATCAAGACCACTGTAGACCTCACGCCCGGCGACGAGCGCGACAGCTGGCAGGCCGACGCGATCGACGTGTCGTCGCACGGCATGTCGATGCGCGCGTCGGTGCTGCCCGAGGTGGGCGAGGCGCTGGCCGTTCGCTTCAAGCCCGACGGCCTGGCCTCCGTGTCGGCGCAGGCCGAGGTGGTGTGGGCCAGCGACCAGGGGAGCCACGCGGGCTCCTTCGGCGTGCGCTTCACCGAGGTGTCGGCGCAGGCCGAGCGCTCGCTGCGCCGCATGCTCGACGCGAAGGACGACGTGATGGTGCGCGAGGGCGACCGCCCGATGCCGCCGCCCGCCGACGCGCGCGTGAAGCTCTTCATCCACGGGATGGACGCGCCGCTCCGCGCCAAGGTGCGCACGAGCGACTCGGGCGAGGTGATCGTCGGGAGCGAGCTGTCGTTCCTCAAGCTCGGCGACAAGGTGGACGTCGACGGCGCGGGCGCGAAGGTGACCGGCGCGATCGTGAAGGTGGACGTCGAGGTCGACGCGAAGACGCGCGTGCCCCGGCTGGTGCTCACCATCGACCTCGGCGGCAAGCGCAAGCCCGACCTCGGCACGGCCCCCACGGTGCTCGCGGAGAGCCCGCGCGCGTCGGACCCCGAGCTCCCCACGGTCAAGCCCGTGGTGAAGCCCACCAAGACGGCCATCGTCCGCGACGACGTGCCTGCCGAGCGGCCCGTCTCGCGCCGCACCGCCCACGCGACCAACGTCCTCGGCGCCGACGAGGCCCCCGAGGCGGTTTCCGCCGAGCGCTCGCAGCCCGAGTCCGAGCTGTCGCTCATCGAGCCGCCGCCGGGCTGGATCACCCAGGGGATGCGCGTCGTCCGTCAGGCCGGCGAGAAGGCCGCCCCGGTGATGCGCCGCGCGGTGGGCGCCGTGGGCGAGCTGGCCCAGCGCATCCGCGACCGCAAGGCCAAGGGCGACGCGCCCGACGACGAGGCCGCGACGGGCGACGCGCCGCGCCGCGGGCTCCGTCCGCAGCACAAGGCGACCACGTCGGCGACGGCGTCGACGTCGAGCGACACCGACGCGCTCGCCACGCAGCCGGGCCGCACGCGCAAGATCGGCTTGTACGCGGTGGTGGGGCTCATCGTGGCGGCGGGCATCGTGGCCTACGCGAGCACCAGCGGACCGAAGGTGGAGACGCCGCGCCCGCAGGTGGCGGTCGCCGCCGAGGGCACGGCCGACCCCAACGCCCCCGCGGCCGACCCGAACGCGGCGCCGACGGATCCCAACGCCCCCGCGGCCGATCCGAACGCGATGACGGTGGAGGCGACGCCGGGCGCGCTCGCGCAGCAGGCCGATCCCCGCTGGGTGAACGGTCGCAACCCGCGGACGCCCGACCTCGCGGCGGCGGCGGGCTCGCAGGGCGACATGGAGGCGCCGGTGATTCAGCAGCCGGCGCAGCGGGCGGCGCGGCCGATGGCGCAGCGTCCGTTGATGCAGCCGGGCTTCGCGGCGCAGCGCCCGATGGGGCAGCCCGCGATGGCCCAGCGGCAGGTGATGGCGCAGCGCCCGATGGCGGCGCCGGTGGTGGCGCAGCGGCCGGTGAGCGCGCCGGTGGTGGCGCAGGGTCCGGTGCGGCCGGCGGTGTTCGGCAACCCCGCGGTGCGCAGCGGGACGGTGCTGCGGCTGCGGATGGACGGCCCCATCGGGGCGATCTCGGGGGTGGGGGCGCGCGGCGCGGCGATCGTGATGACGCTGCCCGGTCGCCACTCGCTCGACATGGCCGCCCCCCTCGCGCAGATCGACCCGCGCATCGCCGGGGCGGGCGTGATGAACCGCGCGACGGGCGCCGAGCTCACGCTGCGCTTCCGCGAGCCCGCGCCGCCCTTCGTCGCCCGCTCGCGGGGCAACGTGCTGGAGATCGTCCTCGCGCCGACGCCGGGGCAGCCCGTGCGTGCAGCGGTCCGCGCGCCGCTCGTCATCGGCCCCCGCCGCTGACCGCTTCCCCTCCCCTCTCCGCTTGCGTCCCTCACCGGCGCGGGGCAATCCTTCCGCCCCCGCCATGAGCTCCTCTCCCGCCTCCCCCTACGCCCCCGTCTCCGCCGATGTGAGCCTCCCCGCGCAGGAGCGCGCGGTGCTCGATCGCTGGGCCGCGGAGCAAACCTTCCAGCGCACCCTCGACGCCACCCGCGATCTCCCGCCGTACAGCTTCTACGACGGGCCTCCCTTCGCGACGGGCCTGCCGCACTACGGCCACCTCCTCGCGGGCATCTTGAAAGACATCGTGCCGCGCTACTGGACGATGCGCGGCCGCTACGTCGAGCGGCGCTTCGGCTGGGACTGCCACGGCGTGCCCGTCGAGCAGGAGATCAACAAGTCGCTCGGGCTCAACGGCCGCAAGGAGGTGCTCGCGTACGGCGTCGACCGCTACAACGAGGCCTGCCGCGGCATCGTGAAGCGCTACGCGACCGAGTGGCGCACCACCGTGCTCCGCATGGGCCGCTGGGTCGACATGGACAACGCCTACTACACCATGGACGCGACCTTCATGCAGAGCGTGTGGTGGGTGTTCAAGCAGCTGTGGGACAAGGGGCTCATCTACGAAGACCACAAGGTGGTGCCGTACTCCATCGGGCTCTCCACCCCCCTCTCCAACTTCGAAGCGGGGGAGAACTACCAGGACGTCCAAGACCCGGCGCTCACGGTGGGCTTCGAACTCCTCGACGAGCCCGGCACCTTCGTCCTCGCGTGGACGACCACCCCCTGGACGCTGCCGTCGAACCTCGGGCTCGCCGTGCACCGCGAGCACGACTACGTGACGGTGCTCGACAAGGCCAGCGGGCGCCGCTACGTGCTCGCCGCCGCCCTCGCCACGGCCTTCTTCGCCCACGGGAAGAAGGGCCACGAGGTGGAGACGCTCGCCACCGTGAAGGGCGAGGCGCTCCTCGGAAAGCGCTACCAGCCCCTCCTCCCGTACTTCGAAGGGCTCGCGGAGAAGGGGGCCTTCAAGGTCATCCACAGCGACCACGTCACGCTCGACGCGGGCACGGGCGTCGTCCACATCGCGCCGGCGTACGGTGAGGACGACTACCGCGCGGGCAAGGCCAACGGCCTCGGCCTGGTGAACCCCCTCGACGACGACGGGCGCTTCACGGCCGAGTGCCCCGACCTCACGGGCAAGCTCCCGAAGGAGGCCGACCCCGTGGTGATCGCGCGGCTCAAGCACCAGGGCTCGCTGGTGCGCCACGACACCATCACGCACAAGTACCCCTTCTGCTACCGCACCGACACCCCGCTCATCTACCGGGCGGTGAAGAGCTGGTTCGTGCGGGTGGAGTCCATCCGCGACCGCGTCGTGGCCGCCAACGCCACCACCCGCTGGGTGCCCGAGCACCTGCGCGACGGGCGCTTCGGCAACTGGCTCGCCAACGCGCGCGACTGGGCCATCTCCCGCAACCGCTTCTGGGGCACGCCCCTCCCCGTGTGGCAAAACGCCGAGGGCGAGACCGTGTGCGTCGGCTCGATCGAGGAGCTGGAGAAGCTCTCGGGCCAGCGCGTCACCGACCTCCACTCGCACTTCGTCGACGCCATCACGCTCCCCTCGCCCACGGGGAAGTCGCCCCTCAAGCGCATCACGCCGGTGCTCGACTGCTGGTTCGAATCGGGCTCGATGCCCTACGCGCAGCAGGGTTATCCCTTCACCAACCGGGCGGTGTTCGAGGGGTCGTTTCCCGCGGAGTACATCGCGGAGGGGCTCGACCAGACGCGCGGGTGGTTCTACACGCTGATGGTGCTGGGGGCGGCCCTCTTCGACAAGGCGCCCTTCCGCAACGTGGTGGTCAACGGCCTCGTCCTCGCCGAGGACGGGCAGAAGATGTCGAAGCGGAAGCGCAACTACCCGCAGCCCGACGAGGTGCTCGAGCGCCACGGGGCCGACGCCCTGCGCCTCTACCTCATCGACTCGCCCGTGGTGCGCGCGCAGGAGCTGAAGTTCAGCGAGACGGGCGTGCGCGACATCGTCCGGCGCATCCTCCTGCGCTGGTACAACGCGTACTCCTTCTTCGTGAGCTACGCCTCGCTCGACGGCTTCACCCCGAAGGGCGACGCGCGCCAGAGCCCCAACGTGCTCGACCGCTGGATCCTCTCGCGCCTCCACACCCTCATCGCCACCACCAACCGGGAGATGGAGGCCTACCGGCTCTACAACGTCGTGCCCGCGCTCCTCGACTTCATCGAGGCGCTGACCAACACGTACATCCGCTTCAACCGCAGGCACTTCTGGGCCGACGGGAGCGCCGAGGACAAGCGCCTCGCCTTCGAGACCCTCTACGAGGTGCTCGTCACGACGGCGAAGGTGATGGCGCCCTTCACCCCGTTCCTCTCCGAGGTGATGTACGACAACCTCGCCCGCACGCTGCCGGCCCGCAAGGACAGCGTCCACCTGGAGACCTATCCCTCCGCCGACGAGAGCCTCCGCGACCCGGCCCTCGAGGCCGCCGTCGCGCGCCTGGAGCAGGCTGTGGTGATGGGGCGCAACCTCCGCGAGGAGATCAAGGTGAAGGGCCGCATCCCCCTCCGCGTGCTGACGGTGATCCACGGCGACCAGGCCGTGCTCGACGAGATGCGGCGGCTGGAGCCCTACCTCTGCGACGAGCTCAACGTGCAGCGGGTGGACTTCGACAGCGACGAGCGCGCGTGGCTCTCGCTCAGCGCGAAGGCCAACTTCAAGAAGCTCGGCGCGCGCCTCGGCAAGCGCATGAAGGAGGTGGCCGCGGCGGTCGAGCGACTCGGCCCCGACGACCTCCGCCGCCTGGAGCAGGGCGAACCCGTCACTGCGGGCGGAGAGCCCATCACCCTCGACGAGGTGGAGATCCGCCGGGCGCCGCGCGACGCGAAGGTGACGCTCCAGGCTCACCCGCTGGTGGCCGTCGCGCTCGACCCGACGGTGACCCCCGAGCAGCGCGAGGAGGGCCTCGCCCGCGAGGTGCGGCGGCGCATCCAGATGGCCCGCAAGCTCGCCCGCGTGCGCCTCGACGCGAAGGTGGCGCTGAAGGTCTACGTGCTCGGTGAGCTGCGCGAGGCCGCGGAGGCGCGGCGCGCGTGGCTGGAGTCGGAGACGATCTCGACGATCACCTTCGTGGACGCGCTCGAAGGAGAGGGCGTCGAGCGCTTCGACATCGACGGCGACACGCTCACCATCGCCCTCACGGCGTAGCCACCCGCCACAGCGACCCGTCGCGCTGCGACCCCGCGTACAGCTCCCCCCGATACACCCCCAGCGGCGCCGCGCAGAAGATGTCGTCCACCCCGAAGTGGCTCGCCGTCGCCGCCCTCCCCCGCACGCGAATCGGCACCGTCGGCGCCTCCGCGATGCGCGCGGGCGCCGCGCCGTCGATGCGCCACAGCCCCGCGCTCGTCAGCGCCACCAGCCCGTCGCGCCAGCGGGTCACGTCGGTCACGTCGCCGGCCTCGGGGGGGAGCGTCACCTCGCGCCAGTGATCGCCGTCGCTCGTCGCGCGGAGGTGCGTGCGGCGGTCGCGCTCCAGCGTCACCCAGTAGAGCGTCCCGCGGTCGGCGTACCAGCGCAGCGTGTGGGCCCCGCCGTCGGGCGTCGCGTGCACCGGGCGCAGATCGCTCGCCCGCACCGCGGCGACGTCGGCGGGCGCGTCGAGCACCACGTAGTCGTTGCCCTCGCGGCCCCAGTAGTCCTGAATGCCCGCGTAGAGCCGCCCCCGGAAGCGGACCATGTACGTGAGCCGCCACACGTCGTTGGCCGTCCGCTCGGGGTAGCCCAGCGCGTACGTCCAGCGCGAGAGGGACTCGTTGGCGACGTGCAGCGCGCCCGGGGAAGGGCCGTACCAGGCGCGCTCCCGCGGGGGGACGCTCCCGGTGCTGGCGATCCAGAGGCCGCGCCAGCGGATGGCGTCGATGACGTGGTAGGCCCGCGGGAGGATGGCCGCGCCGGGTCGGTCGGTGGCGAGGTCGGGCGCGCCCGGGAGGCGGTGGCGCGGCATGCGCGGCGGCGCGAACGCACCCGCCCGGTTGGAGAGGAAGACGTACCCCTCGGTGCCGTGGTCGACGACGCCGAAGCCGCCGTAGGGAGGGTCGGCGTCGGGAACGGCGAGGCGACCGTCGATGGCGTGGACGCGGGTGAAGCCCTGGCCGCCGCCGCCGCCTTGGGTGGGCTCGCCCGGGCGGTTCCAGTCGAAGGCGGTGGTGAAGGGATCGGGCGATGGGGCGTAACGGAAGACGCGGGCGCCGTCGGAGCCGAGCGGCGTGAAGGACTCGACGAAGTAGAGCGCGTCACCGAAGGCGGTGAGGTCGCACACCCGACGGAGGGCGCCGCGCGGACGGCCCACCCGTTCGAAGCGGCCCAGCGTCGGGACGGCGCCAGTGCCGGTGTCCGCGGGGTCGTCGTCGCCGTCAGGGTCGGGCGCGCGCTGGGCGGCGGCGGTGGCGGTGAGGAGGACGAGGCAGGGGACGATCCATCGGGAGCGCATGACGTTCAAGGAGACGTACGACGGCGCGCGGCGGCTCATGATCTGTGCGGGCGATGTTGATGGACAGTCCCCGAGCGATGCGTTGAAGTTTCTCCATGACCGGACCCTCCCCTGAAGAGCGGTGGCTGCCGCCTCGCGCCTCGCTGTTCTTCCTCGGCTTCCTCACGCTCTTCCTCGAGCTGGTGATGATCCGCTTCCTGGCGGGGAGCATCTGGAACCTCGGGTACTTCCCCAACCTCGTGCTCTTCAGCGTGTTCGTCGGCATGGGGGTGGGGTTCCTCAACCACGGCCGCCTCGGCGAGCGTTGGGCGCGGCTCACCTTCGCCTCCGCGCCCTTCGCGCTCCTCGGGCTCGTCGCCTTCGTCGTCGTGGCGAGGCCCCGTGTGCCGGGCTTCGAGGCCTGGTCGGGCAACGTCGGCGACGAGCTCTACTTCAGCGCGGCGCAGGGCGGCGACCCCTCGGCCCTCTATTTCCTCGTGTGGTTCGCGCTCCTGGCGCTGCTCTTCTCCGCGGTGTCGCAGCGGACCGCGCGCCTCTTCAGCGCCCTCGACCCGCTCGACGCCTACACCCTCGACATCGGCGGCTCGTGCGCGGGCATCGTCCTCTTCATGGCCATGAGCTGGTTTCACCTGCCCGCTCACGTGTGGTTCCTCTGCGTGATGGGGCTGTTCCTCCTGGCGGCGCCGCGCGCCCGCTCGGCGCTGGAGCTCGCCGCGCTCCTCCTCCCGCTCCTGGCGACCTACGGCCTCGTCCAGCACGACGACAGCATCTTCGCCGCCGCGCCGCGCTACACGGGCCCCCACGAGTGCGTCTGGTCGCCCTACCAGCGCCTCGACGTCGTGCGCGGCGGGGCCGACCACGCCGCGATCTTCGCCAACGGCCTCCACCACCAGTCCATGCTCCGCGCCGAGCGGATCCCCCGCTCGCTCTACCAGGCGCCCTACCGGTCGCGCGCGGCGCGGCAGCTCCCGCCGTACCGCCGCGTCCTCATCATCGGCGCGGGCTCGGGCAACGACGTCGCCGCCGCGCTCCACAACGGCGCCACGCACGTCGACGCGGTGGACATCGACCCGGTGATCCAGGACATCGGCGCGCGGATCCACCCGGCGCGCCCCTACGCCGACCCGCGCGTGCGCCGCATCGTCGCCGACGGGCGCGAGTGGCTCACCCGCGCCCCGGTCGGGTATGACCTCATCATCTACGCCCTCACCGACTCCGTGGTGAAGATCAGCTCGACCTCGCAGCTCCGCCTCGAGAACTACCTCTTCACCGAGGAGTCCGTCCGCCGCGCCGTGTCGCGCCTCTCGCCGACGGGCGACGTGCTCTTCTACAATTTCTACCGCCGCGACTGGCTCATCGAGCGGCTCCTCGCGACCCTCGCGCGCGGCAGCGGACGGCAGCCCGCCGTGGTCCACCGCGCGAGCGATTTCGTCATCATGCGCGTGGGCCGGGCCGACCCCCCGCTGACCGCCGCCGCGGCCGCGCGCCTCCCGGTGTCCGCGACGGACGACTGGCCCTTCCCGTACCTCCGCCAACGCGGGATCCCCGGGCTCTACCTCCGGGCGCTCGGCGTGGGGCTCGTGCTGGTGCTGGGGCTCCTCGCGCTCCTCCGCCACCGCGAGCGGGCGAGCGGCGAGGCGGCCCCGCACGGCGTGGCGCTGCGGCTCGCCTTCGCGCTGATGGGGGCGGCCTTCCTGCTCCTCGAGACCAAGTCCGTCGTGCAGTTCAGCCTGCTGTTCGGCACCACCTGGCTCAACAGCTCGCTCGTGTTCCTCGGGGTCCTCCTGTCGGTGCTGCTGGCCAACCGCGTCGCGGCCCGGACGCGCGACCCACGGCTGCTGCCAGCGGCGAGCGCGCTCCTGTTCGTCGGGTGCCTCGCGACGCTGCTGTTCCCCCTCGCCAACCTCCTCCGCGTGGAGAGCGGGCTCACGCGCTTCCTCCTCGCGGCGCTCCTGACCTTCTCCCCCATCTTCTTCGCCAACCTCATCTTCTCGGTCGCCCTCCGCGACGCCCGCCGCGCCGAGCTCCTCTTCGGGTGGAACCTCGTCGGCGCCACCCTCGGCGGCCTCCTCGAATACACGAGCATGGCCATCGGCTACAACGCGCTCGCCCTCATCGTCGCGGCCTGCTACCTCGCCGTGGTGATCGCGCTCCGCGTCGCGAAGACCACCGACGCGGCGCCCGCCACGCCCTGAGGGCCGCGATGGACCACGGGCCCCACGACGCGCCGCCCGCCGCGCTGCCCGCGCGCGCCACGGGCGCCCTCGCGCTCGCCTGCGCGGTGTTCTATGGCGCCCAGCTCGCCCCCTGGGCGCTCGGCGGCGACAACACGCAGTTCGTCCGCCTCGCCTTCCACGCCGGCGTGGCGCACCCGCCGGGCTACCCCCTCTACGTGCTCCTCCTCCAGGCCGCGCGCGCGCTCCCGTGGATCTCCCCGGCGCGGGCCTGCGCCGCCCTCACCGCCGCCATGGCCGTCGCCGGGGTCGTCGCCGCCGCGCGCGCCGCGCTCCACTGGGGGGCCTCCGCCCGCGCGTCGCTCCTCGCCGCGTCGCTCCTCGCCGTCGCGCCCCTCACCACACAGGAGGCCACCCACGCCGAGGTGTTCGCCCTCAACCTGCTCGTGTGCTCCGCGATGCTCGCCGCCGCAGGGCCGCGCTCCCCGTGGCGCGGTGGGCTGCGCCTTGGCCTCCTCGGCCTCCTCGCGGGCCTCGCCGTCGGCCACCACCACAGCGCCGTCCTCCTGCTCCCCGCCGGGCTCTACGGCGCCTCCCTCGGGATCCGCGAGGCGCGCCGCCCGGCCCTCGCCGTCGCCGCCGCCGGGGGGATCGCCCTCGCGACCGCGGCCTCCCTCTACGGCGCGCTCTGGGCGATGGCGGCCTACGGCGACACCGCCCACCGCTGGGGCGACTGGACCGACGCCGCCGGGCTCGTCGGCCACCTCCTGCGCCGGGAGTTTGGCACCTTCAAGCTCTCGTCCAACGCCGCGGAGCCCCAGCCCGCTGCCCACCTCGCGCTCCTCGCGGGCGCGCTCTTCCGCGAGTCCATGGGGGCGCTCCCCGTCGCCCTCGCGGCGTCGCTCGTCTCCCTCGCGCGGCGCTGGCCCGCGGAGCGTGCGCGCGCGTGGCTGCTGGCGAGCGGCGCGCTGGCGGGGCCGGTGTTCATCTCGCGCTTCAACCTCCCCGCCGAGGGCTGGGGCGTCGTGATGGTCGAGCGCTTCTACCTCCTCCCGCTCGCCGTCCTCTGGGTGTTCGCGGCGCCCTCCCTCGAAGACGCGCTCGCGTGGGCCGAGGCCCGCCTCCCTCCCCCGCGCGCCGCCGCGCTGCTCGCCGCCTCGTGCGCCGCGGTCATCGCCGCGGGGGCGGTCCGCGCCGCGGAGCACGTCCACCGCTGGCACTCCCCCGTGCTGGAGGACTACCTCACCAACACGCTCCGCTCGCTCCCGCCGCGCGCGGTGCTGCTCGGCACCGGGGAGCACCGGCTCTTCGGCGTCGCCTACGCGCAGCGCACCCTCGGCCTCCGCCCCGACGTCACGTACATCGACCCGACCTTCCTCCCGCGCCCGTGGTACCGCCGCCGCGTCGCGCAAACCCTCGGCGTCCCCATCGGCGCGGTGCGCGGCACCTCCGTGGACACCGGCCGCCTCGTCGAGGACGTGACCGCCACGGGGCGCCCGGTGCTGCTCGCCAACGTCTTCTCCCGGCGCATCGTCACGCGCTGGCCGACGTGGCCGCGGGGGACGTGCCTCTACGTCGACACCGGCGCGGCGCCAACACCCGCACCGGACGCGCTCGACGCGCTCAACCTCACGCTCTACCAGGCGTTCACGCTCCGGAGCCTCGACCAGCCGGTGGACCTGTGGTCGTCCGACGTGGCCGCCGCGTACCCCCGCGCGTGGCGGCTCATCGCCGACGCCGCGCAGGCCCGCGGCGACCTCGCCCGCGCCGCGACGTGCCGCGCGCGGGCGGCGGCGCTCCAGCGGTGAGAGAGCCGCCGCGAGGCAAGCGATCGCGCGGCCGAGACGCCTGAGGCCGCTGGCGGGAGGGATACGCCCGCGGCCTTGCACACCGCCGTGGGAGGAGGTGTTCGTGCGTTCGGTGCTTGGGAGGCGCTGCGGTGACGCTGGCGGTGAGGCGCAGCGGCCGCGCGATCTGTGGGTACAACTGCGGCGCGTGGAGGCATCTTCCCGGTCGTGACTTTTTTCTGGCGCGTCTCCCTCTGCTTCGTCGCCGTCGCGTGCCGCTCGCCCCGATCGCCGCCCCCGCCGCCCCCGCACGACGCCCCCACGCCCGTCGCCGCGGAGGCGTCGGTGGCCGTCCGTCCCGCGCTGCCTGACGCTTCATCCCCCCCGCGCGCCTCCCGCACCTGCGACCACGCCATCCCCGGCCCGATGCCGCTCCGCGCGGTGGCTCAGACGCACGCCGCGGCCCTCGGGGCAGCGCCCGCGCCGCGCCACCTGCGGCTCACCTTCGTGGGCGACCCCACCCACACGCTCACCGTGCAATGGACCACCGACGACGCCACGATCGCGTCGGAGGTGCGCTACCGCACCGAGGGAGAGGCCGCCGATCGGGTCGCTCAGGGGTATTCGTTCAGCTATCCGGGCGCGAACGGGCATCGGCAGCACCGCGTCCACCTGTGCGACCTCACGCCGGGGCGCCGTCACAGCTACGACGTCGGCGGCGAGGGGAGCCGCTCGGCGCGCTTCACCTTCGTCACCGCCCCCGACGGCCCGGAGCCCGTTCGACTCCTCGTCGCGGGCGACTCGCGCTCGAACCCCGCGGTGTGGCGCGTCATCGCCGACCGGGCCCTGCGCGAGCGGCCCGACGCGATGATCTTCACTGGCGACGCGGTCGACGACGGGAGCCAGCAGCGCTTCTGGGACGCCTTCTTCGACGCGTCCCCCGAGCTCCTCGCGACGGTGCCCGCGTGGTGGATCGACGGCAACCACGAGGGCCTCAACGCCGTCACCGACGCCCAGTTCGCGTACCCGCCCAACGGGGACGTCGCGCACCACGGGCGGTGGTGGGCGGCGACCTACGGCCCGCTGCGGCTCATCGGGCTCAACGACGTCACGCTCCCGCCGTGGGGCGTCATCCGCCGCGACGAGGCGCAATTTCTCGCGCGGGAACTCGCCGCCGTCGACCGCGCCCGCACCCCGTGGGTGGCCACCGCGCACCACGCCCCGATGCACACCACCAGCGGCGGCCACGCGCCCGACCTCAACACCCGCCGCGTGTGGGGCGAGCTCCTCGACCGCTACCACGTCGACCTCGACCTCGCGGGCCACACGCACAACTACCAGTCGTCGCGCCCGATGCGCCACGACGAGACCCTCGACCTCCACGGCACGCGCTACCTCGTCTTCGGCGGCGCCGGCGCGCAGGCCTACCAGTTTCGCGGCACCGCCCCGTGGGTGCAGCACCAGGAGGTGACCCACGGCTTCGCGATCCTCTCCCTCGACGCGCACCGTTGGCGCTGGGAGGCGTACCGCGCCGACGGGTCGCGCATCGAGACCCTGGAGCCCTGATCGCGGCGCCGTGACGCCGTCCTGTGGTCGCGGCGCCGCCCTTTCGCCGCCACCGCTCCCCGTGTACCGTCCGCGCCGCGTCACCCCGCGCCGCCCCCTTCGGAGAGCTTCTGACCATGACCTTCGCCACGATTCGCGCGCCCCTCCCCCTCGCCGCGCTCGCCGCCGGGCTCCTCTCCTGCGCGGTCGACGCGGCGCCCGAGCGCGCGGCGGAGGCCATCTTCGGCGGCGTCAACGACACCACGCACCTCAACGTGGTGGGCATCACTATCGTCGGCGGCGGTGGCCTCGGGACGTGCACCGGCTCGCTCCTCGCGCCCACCCTCGTGCTCACCGCCCGGCACTGCGTGTCGCCCGTGGTCGGCGACGGGATCGTGTGCTCGAACGCGACCATCGGCGGCGTCGCGCGCACCACCACGCTCACGCAGGCCGTGTACCCCGCCTCTTCGTTCTTCGTCACCACCGACCCGGTGATCGGCCCCGGCGGTCGCTCGGTGCGCGCGGTGGAGGTGATCACGCCGCCCAACTCCCTCGGGGTCGCCTTCTGCGGGCGTGACATCGCGCTGCTGCGGCTGGCTTCGCCCATCGCGACGGCGCCGCTCCAACCGCGCCTCGACCTCGCGCCGGAGGCCCGCGAGGTGTTCACCGCGACGGGTTACGGTTCGACCTCCGGCGCGGGCACCGGGTCGGGCACCCGTCGCATGCGGAGCGGTCTCAGCGTGGAGTTTGTCGGCCGCGCCGTCAGCCGCGGCGTCACCGTGCTGGAGGAGCGCGAGTGGCTCGCCAACACCGGCACCTGCCGCGGCGACTCGGGGGGGCCGGCGCTCGACGACACGGGCATGGTCTTCGGCGTGCTGTCGCGCGGCGCGGCCAACTCCTGCGACTCCCCGGTCTACACCCGCGTCGATCAGTACGGCGACTGGATCCGCGCCCAGACCGCGCGCGTCGCCGGCCTCGACCGCTACGCGGCGCCCGCGTGGGTGACGCCCCCGGAGGCGCGCGGCGGCGAGATCGGCGACCCCTGCGCGGCCGACACGCAGTGCAACACCGAGTACGTGTGCCGCACCACCGGCGCCGTGCGCGAGTGCACCACCACCGACTGCATGGCCTGCCCCGAAGGGTGGGTGTGCGCCGCCGACATGTCCCGCTGCATCCACGACCCGCGGCTCCGCCCGCCGCCCGACGCGAGCGCTCCCGCCGACGCCGCGACGGAGGAAGACGCCGCGCCCGACGCCGCCGCCGACGCCGCGCGGCCGCCCGTCACGAGCATGCCCGCGTCGGGCTGCGCGGTGGCCTCGGGGCATGAGCGCCCGGGGCCCGGGTGGGCGCTCGCGCTGGCGGTCCTCGGTGTGCTCGGTGCGCGCCGCAGCCGTCGATTTCGGGCACGAGCTTGACCGGCGTGGGCGGGCGCTGAGAAGACCGCGACCGCTCGATGCCACGGGTCAGCGAGGCACGTCGACCGCGGCGTCCGCGAGGTCCGTCGGCGCCGCGCGGTCGGGGGCGAGGCCCAGCGCCGCCCGCAGCGCCCACGCGTTGCGGCGGTAGCGCAGCCGCGCCGCGATCGACACCGTCGCGGCGCCGTCCCAGGTGGTTGGGACCCGAACCATCCACGCGCGTCGCCCCCCGGCCGGCACCGCCCGCACCTCCGGCGGCTCCGCGTCGAGCACCGGGACGCCTGCGCTGCGCGGGACGACGCGGTCACCGAGGTCCATGGGCGGGACGACGCCCGCGGTGACGGCTCCCGCCGCGTCGAGGCCGCCCGACAGGACGTGCCGGACGCCGCCGTCGTCGACCGCCGCGAGCTCGACCCACACCTCACGGGCGAAGCGGGCCCCTGACGGCAGCGCGTGCCCGGCGTTGCGGTTGAGCACGGTGACCTCGACGTGGAGCCACGAGCCTTCACGCCCGCGCAGGGCGAGCTCCATGGACGCCGCGCGGCGCAGCAGCTCGCCCGCGCGAGGGTGCTCGGGGCCCACGAAGGCGTGGTCGGAGAGCGGGCGCTCGGGGCCGCCCGATGCTGCGGGGCCGGTCGCTCGTGCGCCCGAGGTGCCAGGGGTGACGGACATGTGGCAGTCGGCGCAGGTGACGCCGACCGCGCGGGCGGGCGACGCCAGCCACTCCGTGTAGGGCGTCTCGACGAGGGCGCCGGGGCCTGCGACCTCGTGGCAGGTGCCGCAGAGTTCGGCGCTGCGGGTGAAGGCGGAGCGCTGCGACGTGTGGGCCGTGGTGGCGCGCGCGTCGAAGCCCCCGAGCACCTCGTCGCCGTCGCCCATCACGAGCCTGCCGTTGGAGACGCCCCGCGTCGCGATGGCGGTGTGGCAGGTGACGCACCCGACGCCGCGCTCCTCGGGGGCCTCGTGGGGCGCGTGGCAGCGGTCGCAGAACGACCTCGTGCCCGGGTCGACGCGCGCCGTCATCGCGCGGAAGAGCTCGCTCTCCGAGGCGCGCGCGTGTGCTGAGGTCGCGAAGGACGCGCCGTGCGCGACGTGGCAGGAGGCGCAGCTCCGGTTCGTGCGCGGGACGTCGGGAGGCGGAGCGCCGCACGCGGCGAGCGTCGCCATCGCCGCGACGAGCGCGTTAGAAGTGGTAGTCCGCATGGAGCACGGCCTGCCCGACGCCGAAGACGGAGAGGTCGGGCGAGGCCTCGACGCGCCACCCCCACCCCGTGAGGCGGTGGCCGAGGTAGGCCAGCGCGAGCGCCTCCGCGCCGACGGAGAACCCGTTCGAGAAGCTGAGCTCCGCGCCGACGCCCGCGCGCGCGCCAAACTGAATGTCGTTCACGGTCGCGTCGGGAGACTGCGCCGCGTGGACGACGGCGAGGTTGGCGCAGGCGCCGATCATGGGGAACACCGCCCACCGCGCGCCGCGGAGGAGGCGGAGCTGGAGCATCCCGCCGACCTCGTGGTCGTGACGCAGAGAGCCCTCTCGGGTCCCCACCATGTGGTCGGAGAACAGCGCGACGGAGACCGCGGGGCCGAGGCGAATGGACACCTGTCCGCCGACGCCTCCGAGGGTGTAGTCGCCGAAGCGCGCCACGGCGCGAACGCCGATGGAGACGCGCGACGAGGGAGGCGACGAGGTTTCGAAGCTCTGGGTGAAACCTGCGGCGGGGTAAGTCGTCAGAGCAAGAGCGACGAGGGCGAACGGTGCGAGGGGGCGCATGGCGCGTGGGCCGAGACCAATCTCCGTGCCAGTCGCCGCCATCGGAGATCACCGTCGTGATCGGGGATGCCGTGAACCAACAGACACGGAAACCACTGTGAAAACAGGGGTTGCGAGCGGATCGGGTTCCATTCATCACCGCGGCGAGAGGTGGCGCCGTCGTCCTGGGGGTGCGCCCGGGTCCGTCCGCACATGCTCCTTCAACCCCGCGCGCAGAAGCGATATAGAAGCCCCATGACCACCTCGCGCACGCGCCCCTTCCGCACTGCCACGATCGCCCTCCTCGCGACCCTCGCGGTGAGCGGCGTAGCCTCCGCCGACCCTCCCTCGGAAGGCGACAACGCCCCGCAGGGCGAGGTGAGCGGCGCGCGCAGCGCCGAGAGCGGGGTCTTCCTCCCCTACGGCCTCCCGGCGCAGAGCGACGCGCAGCGCGCGTACGTGTGGCTGATGGGCGGCTACGACGCGGCGCGCGGGGGCGTGGTGTTCGACAGCACGGTGCAGGCGACCCTCGTGGGTCCCCTCTCCGTGCGCGGCGGGGCCGGCTACGCGGGGCCCGACGGGCAGGTCCGCCCAAGCGTGTCGCTCGCGGTGCAGGCGCTCCGACAGAGCGCGCACGGCGTCGACCTGTCGGTGTACGGCGGCTTCCAGTCGCAGGGTTTCAACACGGTGCCCGCGGTGCAGGCCGTCGTGGCGCTCGGGCGTCGCTTCGGCCGCCTCGGGCTCATCACCAACGTCGGCTACGGCTACGGCCTGGACGAGGGCGAGCACTACGGGGAGTTCCGCCTCGCGGGTCAGGTGCGCGTGCTGCCGAGCCTCCAGATCGGCCTCGACGCCCGCGGGCGCATCGACCTCGAGCGCGACGCCGACGAGCCGGAGAACGAGCCCGACTTCGAGGTCGTCGCGGGGCCGCTCGCCACCTGGTCCATCGGGCGCTTCTCGCTGAGCGCGGGCGGCGGCGTGGCGACGATCAAGTTCCGCCGCTCGGAGAACGTGCTCGTCGGCGCGCAGGGGCAGCTCCTCGTGGGCATGGCGTTCTGAGCGCGGACGTTGGCGCGACGACGCGTCGAAGTGTCGCACCCCACACGCTCTGTCTTGTCCGACGCGACGCCCGTCACTAAAGCGCGACGAGAGGTGACACGATGCGCTCGCGGACTCCCTGGATGACGCTTTGGCTGCTTGGCGTGGCGGCCGCCGGATCGACGCTCACCGTGCGCGCGCCGGTGCACGCGATGGCCTCCTATGGCGCGGTCGGGCGCGTGGTGTCGATCACGCCCGATCGGACGGTGGTTCGCATCGCGCACGAGGCGATCCCGGGGTTGATGGGGGCGATGACGATGCCCTTCACCGCGCGGGCGCCGACGCAGCTCGCGGAGGTGACCCCCGGCGACCGGGTGCGCTTCACGTTCACCGTCACCGACGACGGGAGGCGCCTGCTCGACGCGGTGGGCCGCGCCCCCTGAGGCGTCTCGTCGCAGGGGCGAAGTAGCTCTTTCCGCGGGGGCGCTTCGCGGGTACGCACCGGCGTATGAACCGACGCGAAGTCTTCGCCGTGGGCGCCGCCACCACCGTCGCCCACCTGCTCACCACGCTCGGCGGCTGCGCCGCTCAGCACGCCGCCGGGGGCTCGACCCTCCCTCAACCCGCCGCCGCAGGGGGAGGCGCCGACGCGCTGCTCCAGGCGGCTTCAGACTGCGTGCGCGCGGGCGAGGCGTGCCTCTCCCACTGCCTCCGAAGCCTCGCGACCGGGAGCACGATGATGGCGGAGTGCGCGGGGAAGGTGCGTGTGATGCTGGCGATCTGTCGCGCCGTGGAGTCCCTTGCGACGACGGGCTCGCCGCACCTCGCGGCGCTCGCCCGCATCTGCGCTGACGCGTGCGCCGAGTGCGCCGCCGCCTGCGCGCCGCATGCCGGCCACCACGCCGAGTGCGCCGCGTGCGAGCGGGCCTGCCGCGCGATGGCCGATGCCGCGCGCGCCGTCGCGGGCTGAGCGGCGCGCAGGCTACCGATGCGCGAGGACGCCGCCACCCGGCGCGTCCCAGGCACCGACGTCGAGGTCGCGCGTAGCCCTCTACCCCCGCGCGCGCCCCGTCGCGAGCCACGCGCGCCGCCTCGTCCCGCCCGGGCCGCGCATCACCGACGGCGCCACCCGCACCTCCTCGCACAGCGCATCGAGCAGCGCGCGCAACGCTCCTTCGGTGAAGCCGTGCGTGCCCGCGGCGCCCGATTCGCTCGCGTCGTGACACAGCACCACCACCGCAGCCCCCGGCGCGGCCACCCGGCGCACGAGGTCAACCCAACGCTCCCGCAGCGACGGCGGCAGCACGTGGAGGAGCGCGCGGTCGGCGACGAGTTCGAAGCGTCCGTCGAGCGCGCTCGCGGTGACGTCGTCGACGCGCCAGTCGATGGCCTCGCCGCCCGGCGCCGCCCGCGCGTGCGCCACGGCGGCGGGCGAGGCGTCGCACGCGGTGACGCGGCAGCCGGCGGCGGCGAGGTGGCGGGCGACGGTGCCGGCGCCGGTGCCGAGGTCGAGGGCCGCGGCGCCCGTGCGCGCGAAGGCCGAGAGGGCCGCGGCGAGGTCGGCCTCGGGCGCGTCCACCGTCCACGGGAGCGCGGCGACGGAGGCTCCCCGCCACACCGCATCCCAGGCCGCGGCGTCGCGCGGGAGCGTCGGCGTGTGGGCCGCGAGGAGCGCCCGCGCGATGGCCACGAGGTCGTCGGCGACGGGGGCGGGGCCGAGCATGGGGCCGCGGTCGCGCGGGGCCTCGGCGACCTCGACGCCCGCCGTGGGGAGAACGACGTGGAAGCCGTCGTCGCGCACCTGGCGGAGGTTGCGCTGCACGGCCTCGGACGCGTACATGGCCTCGTTCATCGAGGGGGCGAGGAGCACCGGCGCGCGGGTGGAGAGGGCCGTCGCGCTCACCACATCGGAGCAGTCGCCCCGGGCGAGGCGCGAGAGCGTCGTGGCCGAGCACGGCGCCACCAGCACGAGCTCGGCGTCGCGCGCGAGCTCGATGTGGGGGACGGTCACGCCCGCGGGGGGATGCCAGTGTGAGGCGTGGACGGGCGCGTGGGCGATGGCCTCCAGCGCGCGGGCCGACACAAAGCGGAGGGCGTTGCGCGTCGCGGCGAGGCGCACGCTCCAGCCCTCGCGGAGGCACAGCGACACGAGCAGCGGCGCGTGCGCGGCGGCGATGGCGCCCGTGATGCCGAGCACCACGCGTCGCCCCGAAGGAGCCGCCGTCGGCGCGGGCGTGTGCACGACGACAGCCCCGACGCCGCGCAGGGCCGTGAGGAGCTGATCGACGACGGAGGTGTCGGTAAGGGGAGCCCCCGTGAGGTCGGCGAGGTGCGCGAGGAGTTCGGCGCGATCGCGCGGGAGCGTGAGGTGTTCGAGGACGGCCTGGGCGAGGTCGGCGGAGGCGCCGTCGAAGCGCAGCGCGCGGCCGTGGGCGCCGAGCACGGTGAGGGCGCCGCGGTGCATCCAGACGCGCGACGACGGCGGGCGGACGAGGCGCTCGGCGCTCACGGCGCCTCCACGAGCGACGCGAAGGAGCGGGCGCGGAGGCGCGACACGGCGACCCCGGCGTGGGCCGCGGCCTCGTCGTCGGTGAGGGCGCCGGCGTCCACCGCGCGGAGGAAGAAGTTCACCATGCCCTGGCCCGTGGCGGCGTCGTCGAAGGTGGATCCGTCGCGGGTGGCGCGCGCGGCCCGTTCGAGGAAGGCCCGGAGGCGCTTGCCCATCGCGTCGGCGTGGCGGAGAAAGAAGTCGTACACCGCGCCGTAGCGGGCGGGGAGCTGGGCGGGGTGGAGGTCCCAGCCCTGCGCGTAGCCTTGCGCGAGGGCGCGGGTGATGTGATCGGCGTGGAGCCGCCACGCGCGGTGCACCTCCTCGCGCGACGGGCTCGTGGGGAGCACGGTGGTGGCCCCGTCGGAGAGGCGCACCCCCGTCCCCGCGAGGGCGACGAGCATCGTGTGGCGCGCGTGGTCGCACAGCGGGTGCGTGAGCGTCGCGTCGCCCGCCACGCCGCACGCCGCGAGGTAGTCGTACGCGCCGAAATGAACCGCCGCGCAGCGCCCCCGCGCCGCCGCCACGAGCGACGGGAGCACGCCCGGGCGCAGCGCGAGGGGAGACTCCACCATCACCTCCACGGAGGCGTCGCGGGCACCGAGCGCGTCGAGCGCGTCGACGAGGAGCGCCACCTCCTCGGGGAGCGTCACCTTCGGGAGGGTGACGGTGAAGCCCCCCGGAAGCGCTCCCCCTGACGCCGAGCGCAGGGCGGTGAGGGTGCGGTCGAGCGTTCGAAGCGCGCGGGGAAGCGTCTCGGGGGCGAACGATCGGACGCGGACCCCGATGGCGGGCGGGAGCGTCCCGTCGCGCATCCCGCGGGCGAGGGCTTCGGCGACGGCGGCGCAGTGGGCGTCTTCTTCGTCAGGGGCGCGCTGGCCGTAGCCGTCTTCGAAGTCGACGCGGAGGTCTTCCACCGGAGCGCGGGTGAGCTTGTCGCGGACGCGGGCGTAGAGGGCTTCGTGATGGGGACCGTCGGCGAGGCCGAGGGCGCGGGCGAAAACGGTGGCGTCGGGCGCGTGCGCGTCGAGCGAGCGGAGCGCGAGGGCGCCGAGCTTCGGCGCGGTGTCGTGGCGAAAGAGGTGGGCGCCGCCGTACACCACGTGGACGGGCTGTCGTCCGTGACGGTCGCCGGGGTGCGCGCGGGCGGAGACCTCGGCGGCGGAGCGGAGGCGGTGGAGGGAGGCGGAGAGCGCGTCGGTGAGGTCCACGCGGAGAGCGGTATCACAGCCCGCGACGGGCGGTGACGCTCAGTGGAGCTCGAGGCGCTCGGTGTGGAGCGTGGCGCCGGCGAGGTCTTGCACGGTGACCTCGATGACGTGGCCCACCGCGCGGCGCGGGATGATGCTCCAGAGGCGCCAGCGGGGGGCGTGACCGACGTCCATCGTCTGAACCGGGAGGCGGCGGTTGTCGTAGGTCCACTGCACGCGAACCTGCGTGGGGGCGTTGGGGTTGTTGAGCTCGAAGGCGTAGAAGACCCGGCGGGCGGCGCGCATCGCGGCCTCGTCGGTGGGGGCGTCGCGCTCGGGGCCGGAGGTGAAGGTGCCGCGAACGAAGGTCACACCGTCGGCGCAAAC
>JBILLV010000219.1:0-15477 GCA_044375895.1 Polyangiales bacterium
CGGCGCAGCGTTGTGGGAACGAGAGCGAGCAACCCCTGGCGCGCGTGCCGCTCCTTCGCGACACTCGCCCCATGCGCCCAGGGCCCACCCGCATCCTCGCCTGCCCGCACTGCGGCGCTCTCGTCAAACAGCGCACCCTCAGCTCGGGCAACACCTTTGGCGCGCGGCAGTGGACCGACGGGAAGCACGTGGCGCCGATGCTGCCGAGGACGCCGCCCCTCGCGCGCTGTCTGCGATGCCGAGACTTCTTCTTTGCGGCGAAGGCGCCGACGGTTGGCTCGCTCTCTCCGGGGCAGGAGATGGACGCGAAGGAATGGGCGCTCACGATCACCTCGTTCGAGCGGCGCATGAGGCGGCCCTCCGGGGTCATCCGCAGGCTCTTCGGCGACGCCACCAACACGGAGAACGCGAGGGCCAGGTCAAGCTTCGGGTCCTGGCGTGGCATGCCGCCAATGATGCGCGGCGCGAGACGTCGCCCGAGGTCCCCGTGGCGTGGTCCGACGCAGCCCGCGAGAACCTGGAGCGGCTCGTCGCCCTGCTCGACGAGGGCACGGCCGCTGAGCAGTACTTGAAGGCTGAGGCGCTCCGCGAGCTGGGTCGGTTCGACGAGGCCCTCGCGCTGCTCTCCCGGCTCCTTGACGCGCGCTACACAGGCGCCTCGGCGCGCCTGCGCGATCTGGCCGAGCGTGCGATCGCGGGTGTGGCACCACTCCAACCCGAAGGCTCTCGCCATGCAATACGCTGAGGGGACGCGGTCAAGCGATCGACCGCTCGATGGTTCGCACCCGAACCAGAAGACGACGTGGGCACGCGACGGACGCTAGACTTCGGGCTCCGTGGGGCGGATCTGTTCATTCGTGAGCGGGTCAGCGCCCGCCGTCAGCGGCTGACGGGCGCCGTCGTCGTCGCGGCGGGCGCCGGCGTCGCGCGCACTGCGGGGCCGCGCGCGTCGTCCGCGTGGATGGAGTAGCGCACCATCGCGCGGAGGATCTCGTTGCGCTGCACGTTGCCCACGAGGGCCTTCATGTCCTCGTAGAGCGACGGGTCGGTGAGGAGCGCCCCCACCGTGCCGCGGCCCGCGCGGATGTCGGCCATCACGTCGCGCAGCGAGGCCGACGCCTGCGCGGCGTTGGTCACGATCTGCGCGCTCTCCTGCCCGTAGATGATCTGATGGAGCCCGCCGTTGCCCGTCCGCACGTCGTGGGTGATCGCGGCCACCTCATCCGCGGTGCGCGCGAACGAGCGGACCATCGCCTCGCCCTCCCGGTCGTAGACGAGCGCGTGGACGAGGCCGTGCCCCGTGCGGGCCTCGCGGGTGAGCGAGGAGACGTCCGCGGTCATCGCGTTGACGCGGCCCATGGTGCTCTCCGCGAGGCCGAGCGTGCGGTCGATGCGGGCGGCCATCGCCGGGTCGCTGAGCAGCGCGTGGGCCGTCCCCGGGCCCTCGGCCACCGCGTGGGTGATCGTGCGGAGGTCGCGCACCATCCCCGCGACGTCGTTGCCGAAGCGCGGGTCGGCGAAGGGGCGGGTGGCGGCGGCGACGTTGGTGAGCACCTCGTTGGCGCGGGTGACGGCCTCCGTGGCGCCGCGCATCGCGTTGGCGATGTCGTCGCTCTCCTCGGTGCGCACCTCGGAGTTGTCGGCGAGGAGCTGCGAGGAGTTGCCCATCGTGAGGTCGAGGGCCTTGTCGCCGAGGAGCCCCTTGCTGGCGATGCGCACCACGCTGTCCGAGCGCACGCGGTTGAGCTGCCGCTCGACGAGGGAGAAGCGCACGTGGATGCCGCGGTCGGCCGGGGTGGCGCCGAAGGTGATGGCCGTGACGTGCCCGACGTCGACGCCGCCCATGCGCACCGGCGAGCCCACCTTGAGCCCGGAGACGTCCCGGAAGGTCGCGCGCAGGTAGGCCTGGCCCTCGAACATGTGACGCTCGTCGCCGATGAGAAACACCAGCGCCGCGAGCACCGCGAACCCGAGGAAGACGAAGAAGCCGACCTTGACCTGTCCTGAGAACATGGGACTCCGTGTATAGCGCCGGACGGGGGGAGAGCGTCAGCCCCCGCGAGAAGCGACGAGGGCGGCCATGTCCTCGTCCTCCGGGGCGTTGCCCTCGATGAAGTTGCGCACGAGGGGGTTGTCGCTCCGGCGGAAATCGTCCGCCGTCCCCGTGGCAATGATGCGGCCCTTGTGCACCATCGCCATGCGCGTGGAGACGAAGAAGGCCGTCCCCATGTCGTGGGTCACCACCATCGAGGTGATGTTGAGCGCCCGCTGGAGCGAGACGATGAGGTGGTTGATGCGCGTCGTGTTGATGGGGTCGAGGCCCGTGGTGGGCTCGTCGTAGAGCAGCACCTCGGGCTTGAGCGCGATGGTGCGCGCGAGGCCGACGCGCTTCTTCATGCCGCCCGAGAGGTCGGACGGGTGCATGAGCTCGACCCCCGGGAGACCCACGAGAGAGAGCGCCCAGGCGACCCGCTCGTCGATCTCGTCTTCGCGCATGTGGTGGTGCTCGCGGAGGCCGTAGGCGACGTTCTCGCGGACGGTGAGCGAGTCGAAGAGGGCCGCGCCCTGGAAGAGCATCCCGATGCGCTGACGGACGCGCGCGAGCTGCTTCGGCGCCATCCCGATGATGCTCTCTCCGTCGAAGGAGATGGCGCCCCGGTCGGCCTTGAGCAGGCCGATGAGCATCTTGAGCATGACGCTCTTGCCCACGCCCGAGCCCCCGACGATGGTCAGCGCCTCGCCCCGCTCGATGGAGAGGTCGAGGCCCTGGTACACCGCCTTCGGGCCGAAGGACTTCCAGACGTCGTGAAACTCGATCAGGGCCATCGCAGCGCGCGGTTCACTTCCGCAGCACGATCATCGCCACCACCGCGAGGGCGACGAAGAAGACGAAGCCCCCCACGGCGATGAGGATGATCGTGGTGTTGTTCTTCGGGGGCATCGAGGGAGGCGACTGGAAGCCGCCGGGCTGCATCGGGTGCTGCCCGTACTGCTGCTGCTGCGGATACCCCTGCTGTTGCTGCTGCGGGTAGCCCTGCTGCTGCTGCGGATACCCCTGCTGTTGCTGCTGCGGGTAGCCCTGCTGTTGCTGCTGCGGGTAGCCCTGCTGCTGCTGCGGATACCCCTGCTGCTGCGGATACCCAGGCTGCGGACCGCCC
This sequence comes from Polyangiales bacterium, assembly GCA_044375895.1. Taxonomy (GTDB): domain Bacteria; phylum Myxococcota_A; class Polyangia; order Polyangiales; genus CAISKJ01. Next base: position 3,159 of record JBILLV010000219.1, read on the forward strand.
GGGAGCGGAGGACCACCCGGCTGCCCGGGACCTCCCAGACCGAAGGCCGAGATGTCGACCGCGACCGTCGACGACACGCCGCCGCTCGGCCCCATGGGCTGCTGCATCTGCTGCTGCATCGGCTGCTGCTGCTGCATCGGTTGCTGCGGCGGCTGCGGGGTAGCGCCGTAGGGGTTGGGCCCACCCGGTCCCCCCGGCTGGCCAGGGCCACCGAGACCGAAGGCGGAGATGTCGACCGCCATGGTCGACGCGACCCCCGAGGTGGGCTCGTTCATGGGGTACGGCTGCTGGGGCGGGCTCTGCGGCGACGGAGCCTGCGGCGGCCGCTGCGGCGCGAAGGGCGGCGTGGAAGACGGCGGCATCGCAAGCCCGCCCGGTCCGCCCAGCCCGAAGGCCGACGCGTCGACGGCCATCGTCGACGAGCCGTGCTCCTCGGGCTCCGGCGTCGGTGCGGGCGCGGGGGGCTGCATGCGCTGCGGTGCGGAGGGCGGCGCGACCATCGGTGCGCCCGGGGTCTGCGCGCGCGGGGACGACGGCGGTGCGAACGGCGGCGCGGCGGGCGGCGCAGGCGGCGTCGGTGCGCGGGGCGGCGGCGGGGCGGCCATCGGCGGCGCGGGCGGCGGCGCCATCGGAGGCCGCGGCGGCGGGGCGAAGGGGGCCACGGCGCCACCCGGCGAGGGCATCGCGTCAAACTGTGAGGGCTGCATGATGGTGGCGGACTCGAGCCCGTCGCTCTCGTCGTCGCCCCCGATCGACGCCGGGTCGACCACCGCGATGCCCCCCACCATGGTCTTCTGAAACTGCGCCGCCGTCGCCGCGTTCGGCCCCGACGCGCTGGGCGCCTGGAGACGCTCCGAGGGCGCCGACATGAGCATGGTGCCCTTGAACTTGGGCGCAGGCTTCGACGCGCCACCGCCTCCCCCCAGCGTCGCGCTGCATCGCTGGCAGGTGGTGACGCCTTCCGGGTTTTGATGGCCGCAGTTGGGGCAGAACATCGACGAGATCCTCCACGGCACGCGCGCCATGCGCATGCGACTGAAAGCGCGCGGAGGCTACTATCCCCCACCGGGTCGGCGCCAGTGGGTATACGCGGCTCAGTCCGCGGGGCGCACCGTGACCTCCCAGCGCCCGCCATTGCGCGCCTCCAGCGCCACCGCGACGGGCAGAAAGCGCTCGATCACCCGGGCGTTGGTCACCGTGTGGAGCGACGGGGCCACCGTGACAAATCGACCGCCGCCCGCGAGCGCCATCGGCAGGAGGAGCTGATCGGCGAGGTGCTCGCCCACGGGGACCTCGGCGTTGATCCAGGCCAGGGCCTCGTCGGCGACGCGGCGCCCCACCTCCTCCGCGGAGACACCGCGCTCACCGCAGAGCGCTAAGAGCTCGGTGGCGTGCTCGCACCGCACCTCGACGAGCGCGACGTTGCCGGGGCCCTCCGTCCGCCCGAGCTTCTCCGCCCGTCCGACGCAGGGCCGGTCGAGGCGCTCGCGGGCCGCGCTCACCTCGCGCTCGGCGATGGCGTACGCCAGGCCCGCGACCCGCGCGGTGACCGACACGCTAGTCACCGCGCCGCGCTCCAGGAAGGTGACGGGCGCGAGCGCGGAGGGCGTCACCCGCAGCGAGAACCGACCGCCGCCCGCGGGGTAGAAGCCGTGCCGCTCGGGGCTCACGGCGACGTCCGCCCCCATGCGCCGCAGCGCCGGGAGAAACACCCGATCGAGGAAATCGAGCGACGGCGCCATGGGGTTGTGCGTCCCGCCCTCGAAGGTGACCACGGAGGGATCCTTCGCGCCGAGCAGCGCGGGGAGGACGGTCTGGCACACGAGGGTCGCGCTCCCGGCCGTCCCCACGCGGAAGGTGTACACGCCGCCGTGGAGGGCGGTGGGGGTGAAGCTGAGCGCGCGCGCGCCGAGCTCGGCCCCTTCGACGCGGGCGGCCCCCACCTCGGCAGCCGCGTGAACCGCGGTGAGGTGCTGGCGCAGGAGGCCCGGTCGCGCCCGCCCCGCGCGGATGTTCTCCACACGAAACGGGCGCCCGGTGAGGAGCGAGAGCGAGAGCGCCGACCGGAGGATCTGGCCGCCGCCTTCGCCCTCCGCGCCATCGAGCACGAGGGTGGTGGTGGGAGTGGTTTCCATGGTGTCGCTCAGCCCTTCACGCACACGACCTGCTTGAGGGTGTACACGACCTCGACGAGGGCGCGCTGCGCGTTCATCACGGCGTCGATGTCCTTGTAGGCGCCGGGGGTCTCGTCGATCACGTCGGCGTCCTTGCGGCACTCGACGCCCGCCGTGGCCCGCGCGTGGTCTTCGAGCGTAAACATGGCCCGCGCCTTCGTGCGGGTCATCGCCCGGCCCGCGCCGTGGCTGCACGAGCAGAAGCTCTCGGGCTCGCCGCGGCCGCGCACGATGTACGAGCGGGCGCCCATGCTGCCCGGGATGATCCCGAGCTCACCCGCGCCGGCGCGCACGGCGCCCTTGCGGGTCACCCACACGCTCTTGCCGTAGTGCCGCTCCTTGGCCACGTAGTTGTGGTGGCAGTTCACGGCCTCGAGGTGCGCGTCGAAGGCCGGGAGCACACCGCACGCGCGCATCGCGTCGACCACCGCGCGCATCATCAGCTCGCGGTTGGTGCGGGCGAAATCCTGCGCCCAGCCGACGGCCTCGACGTAGTCGCCGAAGAGGGTCGTCCCCTCGGGCAGGTACGCGAGGTTCTCGTCGGGCAGGTGGACGAACCACCGCTTCATCTCCTCGCGGGCCGCGGCGATGAAGTACGACCCCACGCGGTTACCGACGCCGCGCGAGCCCGAGTGCAGCATGATCCACACGCGGTCGGACTCGTCGAGGCACAGCTCGATGAAGTGGTTGCCGGTGCCGAGCGTCCCGAGGTGCTCCGGCGCGACGCCGCGGGCGATGCGCGGGTGCTTCGCGGCGATCACGTCGTAGCCCTCGCGCAGCCGACCCCAGGCCTCGCTCACCGGGGTCGGGAGCTCACCCCACGCGCCGCGGTCGCCCGCCGCGCCGTTGTTCGTGCGCCCGTGGGGGACGGCCGCCTCGATCGCGTCGCGCACCGCGCGGAGCGAGTCGGGCAGGTCGCGCGCGGTGAGGCTCGTGCGGGCCGCCATCATGCCGCAGCCGATGTCCACGCCCACCGCCGCGGGGATGATCGCGCCGTCCGTCGGCACCACGCTCCCCACCGTCGCGCCGACGCCCACGTGAACGTCGGGCATCGCCGCCACCCACTTGTGGACGAAGGGCAGCTTCGCGAGGTTGGAGAGCTGCTCGCGCGCGCCGTCCTCCACCTGGACGCCCCGCGTCCACGCCTTCACCGGAACACCACCCACCACCGGAAACACCTCGTACGCGCGCTCTTCCATGACAGCCTCGACTTTCCGGGAAGGCGACATTGCGGGGGGCGTGCCAGGACGGATTTTCGTGGGTTTTCGTTCTTTGCATGAGCTCCTGGTATCGCAGACGATCTCATGGGATCTTTCGGGCGATCGTCGTGATGCGCCTCTGCACGCTCAACGTCCACCTCTGGTCCGACCGCGCGGGCCGCGGCAATGTCGACCGCCTCGCCGAATTCCTCGCCTCGCTGCGCTGCGACGTCATCGCGCTGCAGGAGGTGATCGGCGACGGCGCCCAGCTCGACCGCCTCGCCCGCACCCTGGGGATGCGCCACGCCCTCGGGGCCGAGTCGTGGATCGGCAACGCGATTCTCTCTGCGCACCCGCTCGATGCGGTGACGGTGACGCCCATCACCGCGGGCGCCGAGGAGGGGCGCTGCGCGGTGACCGCCACGGTACACACCCCCGAAGGCGACCTGGACGTGTGCGCCACGCACCTCGACCCCTGGTACGAGGAGACGCGCCTCGGCGAGCTCGATCACCTCGCCGCGGCGCTCGCGCAGCGCGCCCCCGGCCACGTGGTGATGGGCGACTTCAACGCGCTCCGCCTCGCGGACTACACCCCCGCGGCGCTCGCGACGGTGCGCGAAGGGCGCGCCACGCACGAGCGCGAGGCGCCCCGCGGCGAGGTGATCGCGGGCCTGGACGCGCTCGGCTACGTCGACCTCGTGCGCCTGGCGCAGGCGGGCGACGCGTCACGGTACCGCGAGGCCCTCGGCGCGCCGCTCCCCCACGCGCTGCGCAGCACGTGCTGGGTGGGGACGCGCATCGACTACGCGTGGGCCTCGGCGCCGCTCCTCGCGCGCTACACGGCGGCCCGCGCCGAGCACGTCACCACCGAGGCCACCGACCACGCCGCGGTGGTGGTGGAGCTCGCGGCGCGACGCGAGGCCTGACGCCCCGGTCGCTCGCCTACGAGAGGGAGGGCGACAGCGCGTCGATCGCGTCCCGCACCACCGGGAGCGCGTCGGGCGCGACGAGGGCCACGGCGGGCGCGACCTCCAGGGTCTGGGCGAGGTCGCGTTCGCGGGTCAGGTGCATCCCCAACGGCAGCGCGTCCTCGTGGCGTCCGAAGCGCACGAGCCGCGCGATGAGCGCCACGAAGACGCCAGACGACAAGAACCGCCACGGGACACGCGCGATCGCGAGGGCCTCCTCGACGCGGCCATGCCGCGCGAGGGCGAGCGCGAGCGCGTCGCCGTGGCGACCGGGGTACGACCCGTCCGCGCGCAACGCCGACTCCACCCGATCCAGCAGCGCGCGCCCGCTCGCCGCTCCTTCGCCGTCCGCGAGGCCGCCCGCGCGGAGCAGGAGGCGATAGGTGATGAATTCGCGCGCCTGCGACGGCCGCCACGCCGCCGCCGCCGCGTCGAGGCCGGCGTCAGGCCGCGAGGGGTAGCGGTCATCGGCGCCAGCGACGGCGTCCGCGAGGCCATCGCGGTGGCGCCCGACGAGCGCGGCGACGTGGTCTCGCGACGCCCGCCACCACCGGTCGAGCAACGCGCCGACGCGGGCGCGCTCCCCCGCGCGGAGGTCGAGCAGCGCCCGATCGCGCCGCACCTCCGCCACCTGCGCGGGGTCGACGCCGTCGAACACATAGACGATGTCATCGAGCGACCCGCCGAGCGCGACGGCCTCGGCCAGCGCGCGGGCGCCCTCGGGGTCTCCCTCGGGGAGCGCGTTGGCGAAGCACCCCCCCATCGCCGCGCGCCACGACGGGTCACCGTCCGGCTCCGCGAGCACCCGGGCGCCCGCGCGGTCGCCCACCTCGACGAGCGCTCGCAGGGCGACCAGCGCGTTCGAATTGCGAAACTGCACCGCGGCGAGGATGGGGTCGGTCGACTGTCCGAGCGCGCGCGCAGCGTGAACCACGGCGCGCACGAGGTAGGCGTCGTCGGCGACGAGGTACCGCGTGCGCAGCTCGGTGAGGGAAGCCTGCACGAGGGCCTCGGCGCCGGGGTCGCCCGCCCGAGCCGCCGCGAACGCCTGCACCACCTTCGCGGCGAAGCGCGTGTCCGGCGTGGGCCGCATCCGGTCTGACCACCACCGCAGGTGCCGCGCGACCTCGACGTCGTGAGGCGCGACCGCGGCGGCCACGGCGGCGCAGAGGAGGCCCGCGCCCTCGACGCACGCAGCGGCCGTGGCGACCGCGCGCTCGACGAAGCGGGCGCGGAGCGTGGGGGAGGCGAGATCGAGGACGAGCGCGGCCGGTGCGAGCGCGATGGGAGGCGATGACAAGGTCAGCGCGGCGACCTCGGCGGCGCGCGCGTCACCCGCCGCCTGGAGCGCGTTCGCGAGGTCGGCGAGCTCGGTCGCGCGGCGCAGCGGGGGAGCCTCTGCGATGAGGGCGAGGGTCTCGTCGAGGTCGGCCCCGCAGCGCCAGCGGAGGGCGCACCAGCCGGGCGGGAGCGGCGCCCACAGCGTCTCGGGCGCGGCTTCGACGAGGCGGTGGCGCCACGCCTCCACCCAGGCCGCGGGCGTGGCGGGAGCGGCGAGGTCGACGGCGCGCTCGCGCCCCAGGTCGATCGTGCGCGGGTAGGGTTCGAATTCGGGCGCGGCGTCGCCGGCGCCGAGTGCCTCCCAGGCTGGCACGTCGGGGTCGTCCCACCAGAATCCGTCGTCCTCGCGGACCCACTCGCCCGCCTCCAGCGAGTCGACCAGCGCGCCGAGCCACGCCGTGAGGCTCGCAGCGCGCACGCAACGAAACGGCGCGTCGTGGACGACCTCGACGATCGACCCCGGCGCATCGAAGGTGCCTTCGAGGTCGACCACGAGGAAGTCGCCGTCGAGCCGCTCCAGGATCGGCACCCACGGCCCGCGCCACCACCCGTCGAACTCCACCCGGTTCGTCATGAAGTCGTTCCACTCGGCGCGGCGAGCTTCGGAGGTCGCGCGGTCGAGGAGGCGCCAGTCCCGCAGCACACACCCAGCGTCCCCGGCGGGCGCGCACCGGGCGAGCGGGTCGATCCGCGCGAACCACGCCTGGAGCGGATCGGGCAGTGGTGGGTGCGGGTCACCCGCGGGCGCCGCGGGCGAGAGGAGCTCCGGTCGTTCGCGTGCGAACCATTGCACCAGGCGGTCGAGGAGGTGTTCCACGGCGTAGGGATACCGCAACACGACGAGCCGACGGAGCGTCATGTGGACGCACCCGCCCCCCTTGAACCCCAGCGCTCCCCCGTGCCACCTATTGCTCCCTGGCTGTCCATGCGCGCGCTCCTCCCTCTCCTCGTCGCCCTCCTCGCGCTCGGTTGCGCGCCCGGCGACGTCCCCGCCTCCCACGCGCAGCGCACCACCTCCGGCGGCGAAGCCTCCCCCACGCGCTACCTCCGCCAGCTCTCCCTCGACCTCCGCGGCGCACCTCCGTCCGCCGACGAGTACCGCGCCGTGGCCCGCTTCGGCGTCGTCCCCGACGGGCTCATCGACGGGATGCTCCGCGACCCGCGCTTCCTCACGCGGGTGAAGCGCTGGCACGCCGACCTCCTCTGGCCCAGCGTCGCGGGCTTCGAACTCACCGTCGGCGCCCGCCTCGTCGTCACCCCCGGCCGCCGCCAGAACCTCTCCGTCGACAACATCAACCCCGAGCGCCTCGTCGTCCTGCTCGACGCGCGCAGCGACGAGCCCGTGTGCCCGCCGCCCACCTCCCCCGCGCACCTCACGGCCGCCTCGTGCTGCACCGCGGCGGCGCCAGATCACCCCGCGTGCTGCCGCGTGCGCCACGCCGCCTACGATGCCACCGACCCCGCGTGCGTCGCGAAATCCGCCGCGCTCCCTGCGGTGTACAGCTACGGCGTCGGCGCGGGCGACCGCAGCCTCCGCGGCGGCGACACCTACCTCGGCTGCGACGAGACGCTCGAATACCCGCCGCCCCGCGTCGGCGCCCGCGACGCGCGCTGGCCCCACGACGGCGACCTGCGGCCCTACTACACGTCACCGCGCACCGGCGCCCGTCGGTACTACTACGACGAGCGCGACATCCCGATCCCGTACCACGACGCGACGCGCTGCCCGGACTACTGCCGCCGCGCGACCGGCAGCGGCCCAGGCGGCGCGATCACCCGCGCGGACTACGTCGCGAAGACGCGCACGCGCGACGGCGTCACCGAGGAGGGGGACGGCCCCGGCTTCGCGTGCCCCGCGGGCTACGTCGCCGTGACCAACCCCTGCGACAACGTGACGGCCGTGCGGCTGTCGTCGCGCGTCGAGCTGCGCCAGGAGGGCTGGCGACTCACGCGCCCCTGGTGGGCGGGCGGGCGCTACATCAAGACCTGCGCCTACGACGCGCAGGAGCGCCCCGTCAGCGCGCACTCGGGGCAGCCGTGTCGACCGGGGCTGGTGTTCGAAGCGTCGTGCGGGTGCGGCGAGCGCGGCCTCGCGTGCGCCCCCTACACCGGCGACGCGCAGAACCCCTCGCTCACCCTCGCCCGCCTCCGCGACGCGCTCGGCGACGAGCCCCTCGAGCTCCTCGCCACCGTCATCGACCGCGACGAGGACTACGCCACCGTCTTCACCACCCGCCGCGGCGTCGCCAACGGCCCGCTCGCCTTCATGAACCGTCACCAGGTGGAGCAGGTGGGGGAGCTGGAGTTCTCGGCCTCCGCGGCGCGCGACGCCATCCCCGACCTGCCCTGGGACGACGCCGCCTGGCACACCTACGAGCGCGGCGCCGAGCACAGCGGGGTGCTCACGACGCCCGCCTACCTCGCGCGCTTCGGCACCGATCGGGCGCGGGCCAACCAGTTTCGCACGGCCTTCCTCTGCACGGCCTTCACGCCCTCGCCGACGCCGCTCCCCTCCCCCCGCGACGCGTGCAACCGCGAGCCCGACCTCGCGCGCCGCTGCGGCTGCCGCGGGTGCCACGGCGTCCTCGAACCCATGGGGGCCCACTGGGGTCGCTGGGCCGAGCGGGGCGCGCTCTTCCTCGACCCGCGGCGCTTCCCCATCGACGACGGCCTCTGCGCGTCGTGCGTGGGCAACGGGTGCCCCGCGCGCTGCCGCCACTACGTCACGGCCCCCGGCGACGCGTCGCCGCCGCCCTTCGTCGGGCGCCTCCAGGCGTACCTCTACCGCAGCCCCGCGGACGTGCAGCACATCGCCGCCGGGCCGCGCGCCCTCGTCGAAGCCTCCGTCGCCAACGGCGACCTCCAGCGCTGCGCCGCCCGCACGGTGTGGCAGCGCTTGCACAACCGCCCCATGAACGACCGCGAGGAGCGCACGCTCCTGCCCGCGCTGCTGCGGGAGTTCGAGGCCAGCGGGCGCAGCTATCGGGCGCTGGTGCGGGCGGTGATTTCGTCGCCCTCGTACCGCTGGATCGACTGATCGCGCCGCGACACTTTCCGTTGTGTCGGCGGGGTCATCGGTGGTGCACTCGATGGGTCTCCACTTTCCACCACTTCCTCGGAGCGGAGCCCCATGACGTCTCTTCGCGCTTCTTCCTGGCCCATCGTCCTCGCGCTCTCCCTCGCGGCCTGCGGCACGCCGTCGTCCAACGGCACGCCGAAGCCTGACACCGACGCGGCCGCGGACGCCAAGCCCGACAGCGCCGCCACGCCCGATCTCCCCGCCCCCGACGCGACGCCCGACGTGGCGCCGCCCGACGTCGCGCCGCCGCCCGACGCGCCGCCTCCCCCGGACGACGCGACGCCGCCCGACGTGGCGCCGGACGTGGCGGTCGACATCGCCCCGGAGGGTCCGCAGTGTATGCCGACGGAGCTCGCGTGTGACGGGCGCTGCGTCAACGGCCGCACCGACAACGCCCACTGCGGCGCGTGCGGGACGGCCTGCGCGATGGGCCAGATGTGCATGGAAGGCGCCTGCCGCGCGGTGTGCCCGAGCGGTCAGATGATGTGCGGCTCGGGCTGCGTCGACCTGCAGACCAGCTTCGGCAACTGCGGCGCCTGCGGGGTGACGTGCCCCCTCGGGCAGACCTGCGGCGCCGGGCGGTGCCAGTGTCCGACGGGCCAGATGGTGTGCGGCGCGGGCTGCGTCGACACCGCCTCCGACGCGCGCCACTGCGGCGTGTGCGACAACGCGTGCCCGCGCGGCCAGATGTGCTCGATGGGGCGCTGCCAGACGGTGTGCGCGACGGGCCAGACGCTCTGCAACGCGACCATGGGCGCGGGCGAGTGCGTCGACACCATGACCAGCGGGATGCACTGCGGGATGTGCGGCAACGCCTGCGCCGCGGGGCAGATGTGCGCGGCGGGCGCGTGCGCGTGCCCGACGGGTCAGATGCTCTGCGCGGGGCGATGCGTCGACCTCCAGCGCGACGGCGCCAACTGCGGCGCCTGCGGCCGCGCGTGCAGCGCCACCGAGACGTGCTCCCTCGGGCGCTGCGCGTCGCTCTGCCCTCCAGACCGCGCGGTGTGCATGGTCACCGGCGGCATCCAGTGCGCCGACCTCACCAGTGACGCCAACAACTGCGGCCGCTGCGGCGAGGCCTGCCCGACGGCGCAGTCGTGCCGCATGGGCGTGTGCTCGTGCGTGACGGGTCAGATCTTCTGCGGCGGCGCCTGCGTCAGCCCGCTCAACAACCTCGCCCACTGCGGCGGCTGCGGCATCGCGTGCCGGGCCGGCGAGGAGTGCCGCGCGGGCGTGTGCGCGCCCCCCTGCGCGGCGGGCCTGACGGCGTGCGCGACGGGCGGCGGCGCGGCGACCTGCGTCAACACGCAGACCAGCCTCGTCCACTGCGGCGCGTGCAACAACGCGTGCCCGACGGGGCAGACGTGCGCGGCGGGCGTGTGCCGCGTGACGGCCACGACGCGCTACCGCGCCGAGGAGCGCCCCGCGGGGCTCGCGTTCGTCAACGCGTGCACGACGCCCGGCGCGTCGTCGTACCTGCCCGGCGCGGACGACCAGTTCGTGCTCGTGACGATGCCCTTCGGCTTCCGCTACTGGGCCGTCGACCGCCCCGCGGGCGCGATGGTGAACGTCACCTCCAACGGCTGGATCGGGCTCGATGGCGTGGGCAGCGCCACCTACAACTTCCCCATCCCCACCACCGGGACGCCCAACGCCGTGGTCGCCGGCTACGAGGGGGACAACTACAACCGCAACGCCTCGTGCGTCGCGGTCACCGGCGCCGCCCCGAGCCGCCGTTGGATCCACACGTGGAACGACGCCGCCCACTGCTGCGACCCCTCGCCGTCGGGCGCGCGCACCACCTACTCGATCTACCTCAACGAGACCTCCAACGTGATCGAGTTTGTGTACAGCACGATGGCCGGCGCGCGCCTGCAGTACGTCGGCCTCGAAGACCAGACCGGCGCGCAGGGCGTCGGCGGCTGCCCCGGCGGCGCCTTCAACTGCGTCCCCGTCACGGGCTATTCGGTCAGGTTCGTCCCGATCCCCTGATCTCTCCGCGCCCGCCGTGCGCTGAAACCTTCCCACATCGCGCGTCGGTGATCGCGCCGATGCGGTACAGATCGCCGCCATGAAGTGGCAGGAAGGTCATCGCAGCGACGACGTCGAAGACCGCCGCGGTCAACCCGCGGCGGGCGGTGGCGTCGGCGGCATGCGCCTCGGGCTCGGCGGAATGATCCTGGTCGGCGTGTTGAGCCTCGTCTTCAAGCGCAACCTCTTCGTGTACTTCCAGGGCGGAGCGCCGGCGCGCCCGGGCAGCGCCGCGCCCGCGCAGGGCTCCCCCGACCAGCAGCGCCTGATGAGCTTCGTCTCCTTCGTCTTCGACGACGTGCAGAACGTGTGGTCGGAGACGCTCCCTCGCTCGGGGCAAAACTACGAGCGCGCGCGCATGGTGGTGTTCACCGACCGGGTGCGCTCGGGCTGCGGGATGGCCGAGGCCGCGATGGGCCCGTTCTACTGCCCCGCCGACCACAAGGTGTACATCGACCTGGGCTTCTACCATGAGCTCCAGCACCGCTTCGGCGCGCCGGGCGACTTCGCGCAGGCCTACGTGATCGCCCACGAGGTCGGTCACCACCTGCAGTCCCTCCTCGGCACCGAGCGCCGCGTCCGCGCCCTGCAGCGCAGCGATCCGTCCCAGGAGAACCGCCTCTCCGTTCGGATGGAGCTCCAGGCCGACTGCTACGCCGGCGTGTGGGCCCACTCGACCCAGCAGCGCAACCTCCTGGAGCGCGGCGACGTCGACGAGGGCCTCGCGGCGGCCTCGTCGGTCGGCGACGACCGCATCCAGCGAGGGGCGGGCCGGCGCGTCAACCCGGAGTCCTGGACGCACGGGTCGGCGCAGCAGCGCGCGGCGTGGTTTCGCAAGGGCTTCAACACGGGCGACATCAACCAGTGCGACACCTTCTCGCTCCCCGACCCCTGAAGGCGCGTCCGCACTTGCCCGCGGCCCGCGCGCTCCCGTAGGCTCTCCCGCGCTGTGCGCGAGGGCGACCGCTTCGATCACTACGTCGTCAAAGAGAAGATCGCCAGCGGCGGCATGGCCGACATCTTCCGCGCCGAGCGCGTGGGGGCGATGGACATCTCCCGCGAGGTCTGCATCAAGGTGATCCGGGCGGCCTTCTGCAGCGACGCGGAGTTCGTGCAGATGTTCATCGACGAAGCGCGCATCTCGTCGCGGCTGCGGCACTCGAACATCGTCGCCATCGACCACTTCGGCTCCATCGAGGGGTCGCTCTTCATGTGCATGGAGTGGGTGCACGGCACCGACGCCTCGCGCCTGCTCAAGCGCCTCGTCACCCTCCGCCGCGCGCTGCCCGTCGACGCGGCGGTGTTCATCGTCGCCGAGGTGCTCAAGGCCCTGGAGTACGCGCACGCCAAGACCGACGAGCGCGGCGTCTGGCTCGAGATCGTCCACCGCGACGTGACCCCGCACAACGTGATGGTCTCCTACGCGGGCGAGGTGAAGCTCAGCGATTTCGGCATCGCCAAGGCCACCTCGCGCCTCCACCAGACGCAGGGCGACGTCATCAAGGGCAAGATCGCCTACATGGCCCC
>JBILLV010000220.1:0-15459 GCA_044375895.1 Polyangiales bacterium
AGGGGCCATCCGCTACCGTCACCGGCTCCATTTGGCAGCGGAGCGCAAGGCCACGCCGCTACGCCGCCACGCCGCCACGCCGCCACGCCGCCACGCCGCGGGTGAGTACACGTCGGTAGCGGATGGCCCCTCCCTTTGACGCCGTCGCGGCGGCGGAGGGAGGGGGAGAACGCGAGCGAAGCGAGCGGGGGTGGGAGGCAGACGGCGCGCGCACGGCGCTGTGGCTCCCGGCGCGTGACGGTAGAATGCCCGAAGAATACAGAGGCTTCGATCGAATCGGCGGATCCCTGCTAAAGCCCGGCGGCGTGGAGCCGGTCGGCGATCATCTTCGAGAAGGGGCGCACGGGATCAGCCCATGCGCGCAGCAACGCGACTTCTTCGTCGGTGAGGGTCGCCCGCTGCGCTGCGGCCCGTTGAATCAAGATGACTGTGAGCGCCCGATCGAACTCGCGGAGCACGCGGGCGCGGGCGAGGTCGAGCTCCCCGCGGGCGAGGTCGTACTTCTCGATGGTGTCACGACCGCGCCGTGACCCCGCCCTCGGCTCGACCCGCTCATCCACGAAGGCCAGGTGATCTCCAGGACGAATCGTCGGGTCGCAAGGGTCGACGCAGGCGGCGACGGGGAGCCGCGTGTTGGGGAGCTTCTGGTTGCAGACCTCGCACGAGAGGTAGAGGTTGTGCCACGAGAAGGCGAGGTCGGGGCGCTCCGCGACCTCCAGGTGGTGGTCGACCTCCTGCTCGCTATCCGCGAGGACGCGCTCACAGTAGAAGCACTTTCGGTGGCTCATCCGGCGGAGCTCGCGCAGCACCTCGGGGTGACGATACTGCTCCTTCGGTGGGCGCAACGCGGGGTTCGCGGCGCGGCGCTCCAGGTACTTCGCCGTCCAGGCGGCGGCCTTCTCCGCCAGGACGGCGGGCGGTTCTCCGCGGAGCAACGGGATCACTATCCGGCCTTCCGCAGCGCCTCGAGCCTGCGGTCGAGGTCGAGGTAGCCGAAGTAGGTCGGGTTGAGCTCTACGAGCTTGCGCTCGACCTCATCGCGGGCCGCCTCGTCGTTCGCAGCGACGGCCCGCTTGCGCTCCGTGAGCAGGGCGGTGATCTCGGGGCCGAAGGGCTGCGTGTGGTCGAAGGCGCTCGACGCGAGGATCTCGTCCACCGGCTTGCTCTGGTAGGCGGCGGTCTCCTCGCGGACGGTGGTGCGGCGCGTCGCCGGGTCGTAGTGACAGACGTAGACGCGCGCGTCGGGCACCGACGCCAGGACAAAAGGCGAGTGCGTCGTCGCGATGATTTGCAGGTTGGGGAAGATGTCGCGCACGCCGGGGAGGAAGCGCTTCTGCCACTCAGGGTGAAACTGGTTCTCCGCCTCGTCGATGAGCAGGAGCCCGGGCGCTTCGTGAATGGTCGCGGGGTCGGTCTCGCGGAGCACGTGGAGCGAGTACATGCGGCCGAGGAGAGAGATCATCCGCTGAACGAGGTACGCGTTGCCGCTGCTCACGTTGGCGAGCGGCACCGCGTGGGCTCCCTGGCGTACCATCGGCGTGAAGGTGAGGCGCTCGATGCCGACGAGCTCGCCGTCGAGCAGCGCGAAGCGGAGGATCTTCTCTGCGAGCGCGTAGAGGGCCTCGCCCGTCGCCCTCTCGCGCGGCGTACGGCTGTCGCGGAGGTAGTCGAAGTGGCAGAGGAGCTGCGTCACGTGGGCGCCGTCAACCTGCCCCTGAAGGGAGCTCGTGTAGAGCAAGTGGTGCTGAATCGCGGAGAGCGACTGAATGCGTTGATCCTCAGGCGCTGGCTGTGAACGCCAGAAGTCCACCACCCAGGGTGGGGGCCTGCCCGCGGTCTGTTCCATCCAGCGGGGGAGGTTGTTGAGGCCGCCGAGGTCGCTGTGGATGTGCTCGGCCTTGTTGAGCCGATCGAGGCGGACGGTTCGGACGCTGGAGGTCTCCGACGCGTCGAAGTCGAGGGTCACGTCGACGTGGAAGGCGACGCCCTTTCGCACGATGGAGCGCTCCAGCACCCCATACTGCGGGCCGAAGAAGGCACGGATCGCGTCGAGGACGATCGTCTTCCCCGTGCCGTTGCGACCGGTGAGCAGCGTCACCCCCGGCGAAGCCTCGCCCTCCACGCTGAACTCGATGTGCGCTTCGTCGAAGGGGCCGATGTTCTCGAGGTCGAGGGCGTAGATGCGCATGAGCGCCGGGGAGTGTCGCACCACCGCGGCGGCCTGGTCCATGGCCCTGCGAAGCTGGAGCGCGTCGTGTGCCTGGTCGGTGTCGTGGACTCGCCCCTCCTTCCCGGCCTGGGGAGATCGCGCGTCGCACGGTGAGGGGGGATGCGGGAGGTGAGGCCGCGCTCGGGGGCCCGGCGAAGCTCTTGACGGTGAGGGGGTGTTGCAGGCCCTAATCCTCCGCGTTGAACCGCTTCGAAACCGCCACCCCCGCGCAGCGCGTCGTCCGCGCGCACGACAACCTCCGCCGCCTCGATGGGCTCTGCGCCGCCGCGGAGGGCCTCGAGCGCTAGCTCGCCGCGGCCGACGCACTCTGGGAGCGCGACGACGAGACGCCCCTCTCGCCGGGCGAGCGGGACACGGCGCTGCGGCTCTTCGACCGGGCCTTCGACCTCCAGGTGGCGGCCCACACCATCACGCGCTTCCACCACGGCGTGCTCGCGCTCGACCCGGCGGACGACCCCGTCGGGCACGCGCTCCATTTCGGTCTCGCGCACCGCGCGTACTTCCGCCGCCTCAGCGTCGGGATGGAGGTGTGCCGACGCGCGCAGAACCGCCCGCAGTTCGAAGTGCTCCTCGACGAGGGCGAGCCCACGCTCGGCCTGCGCCAGGGGCTCTGGACGCGCTTCAAGGGCAACGTGCTCGCGGTGGAGCACGTCGCCCGCGCCGTCGCCGCCTATGAGCACCAGCGCGAGCTCGCCCGCCTGCTGGCGCGCGTCGACGCCCCGCCCCCGATCGCGGCGCTCCTCGCCGGGCTCGACGACGACTGGGCGCGGCTCGGCCCCCGGCTCTACGACGACGCGCCGGGGCTGCTGCTCGGCAACGCGCTCGACACCTTGCGCGACGCGGGTCACGCGCTCCTGCTGCCGGTGGCCACGGAGGTGGCGGGCTGGCTCGGCGACACGCGGGTGTACAACGAGGGGAAGTCGCACCTCTCGGCCCCGCAGTGCGAGGAGGCCGCGCGCCGCTCGCGGCCCGGCGACGTGATCTTCGAACGACGCGACTGGTACCTCTCCAACCTCGGTCTGCCGGGCTTCTGGCCCCACGCCGCGTTGTGGGTGGGGACGCCGGCGGAGCTCTCGGCCGCGCTCGACCACGACCCCGCGGTGCGCGCGGCGTACGGCGGGCGCTTCACCGACGCGCTCCGGCGGCGCTTCCCGGAGGCGTGGGAGAGCTACGTCAGCCCCGACGCCGAGGGCCACCCGCGGCGGGTGCTGGAGGCCGTCTCCGAGGGGGTGGTGTTCTCGTCGGCCGACCACTCGCTGCGGGCGGACTACGCCGCCGCGCTGCGCCCGCGCCGCGCCCCGCTCGACGTCGCCCGCGCGCTCGAGCAGGCCTTCGGGTACTGGGGCCGACCCTACGACTTCGATTTCGACTTCTACTCCGACCGCGCGCTGGTGTGCTCCGAGCTGGTCTACAAGGCCTGGGAGCCGCGCGCGGGCCTCCACGGCATCGCCTTCCCCCTGGTGTCGCGCCTCGGCCGGATGAACCTCAGCCCCAACGACATGGTCGCGTGGTGGGCGGCGCAGGCGGATGAGGCCGACGCGCCGCTGGGGTTCGCGTGGTTCCTCGACGGGCGCGAGGCGACGGGGACGGCGGAGTGGGAGGACGAGGCCGCCTTGCGCCGCTCGGCGTCGCGCCCCAAGTGGAGCCTCGACCTCGGGTAGGCGCGCTACAGCACGGTGTCAAACACCACCGCGCCCGCCGGCGGTGCGTCGTCGACCCGCCAGTGGCGCACCCGCAGGCGCACCCCCGCGTCGGCCTGCGAGAACTCCAGCGTGCAGAAGTGATCGTCGGTGGGCTGGTAGGGCTCCCCGTCGGGGCCGCAGTGGGTCACCACGTCACCGCGGAGCCCGGCGGCTTCGAAGGGGCTGGGCGACGGCGTCCAGGGCCGCCCGACGCGGGAGAAGCCCCAGTCGGAGAGCGTGAGCGGCGAGGAGACCACCTCGAGGAGGCGCGTCCCGTTGGGGAGGCGGCACTCGCTGATGCGGCCCCAGTGCACGTCGCCCGCGAGGAGCACCACCGTCTTGCCCGAGCGCGCGAGCATCGCCGCGAGCGTGTGGTACTGGCTGTACTCCTGCAGCGTGCCGTGGATGGTGGGGCGGTCGACGAGCTCGCCGAGCGCGCGGGAGAAGGCCATCTGGGCGGTGTGCTCCTCGCCGAAGAAGGTCTCGCCGAGGACGAGGACGCCGACGCCCGTCAGCCCGTCGAGCCACCGCTGGAGCGCTTCGAGCCGCGCCGGCGGGCAGAAGTTTTCGAAGGCTTCTGTCCGGTCGAGGCGGGTGTCGAGGGTGAAGAAGGACACCGCTCCGGCGGAGAAGGCCGCGGGCTCGTCGCGCCGCTGGAAGAGCGCGAAGAGGTCGCGGGCGATGGACTCCCACGCGGGGGTGCGCCCGCGGATGCCGCGCATGGCGGGGTACTCGTTCCAGAACTCGTGGTCGTCGGAGGTGAAGCAGGTCGCGCCGAGGCGGAGCAGCGGCAACAGCCCCGCGTCGGACCACGTCGCGAGGTACTTCCCGAGGAACTTTTCTTCGAGCTCCTCGCGCGGGTGCACCGCCTCCGCGTAGTCAGTGGGCACGTCGAGGTACACCTGGTCGCCGCAGAGGAACTTCACATCCGGCGCGGCCCCGCTCGCCGCGAGCGCTTGCGCGGCCCGCGCGAGGCGCCGTTCCGCGTCGCGGTGGACGCCGTAGCACGACCCGATGAGCACGGTGTAGGGCCGCTCGTCGGGCCCCGGGAGCAGCCGCGGCGGCGCCCCCACCACGGCCGTGGCCGCGACGCGCCCGTCCAGTTGGAGCTGCACGTCGACGCGCCCGGCCGCCACCGGAGGGTCACCTCGTCGGCGTAGGCGCGCTCGCCGAACGCGTAGCGCCACGTCACCGCCGCGCTCGCCTCGCCCGCGCGGACGACCGCGGGCGGCGGCCGCGTCGTCGCGACGTCGTCGCTCAGCGCGCCGACCCACAGCACGACCTGCTCGGCCGCGCCGGTCTCTCCGATGACGTAGTGCCGGGGAACCACCGCGTATCGCATCGCAATCTCCTCGTCGGGTGCGGCCGGAGAGGAACTCCAACCCCCATGGCGCGTCAAGGCGTGAGCCTTCATTCCGACTGCGGGATGGCCTGCGCTGCGCGCTCAGGTGGACGTCGCGGCGTCGGGGAGGCGAAACACGCGTACGGTCTTGTCGGCGCACCCCGCGTACAGCACGCGCCCGTCGTGGGACCATGCGAGCGTGAGGGCCTGCAACGGGAGCCTCGCGCGCCACAGCGGGTGGTCGAGGTCGCGCACGCTGGCGACGTGGACCCACGCGGCGTGACCGGGCGGGTGCTCACGCTCGCTCCAGGCCACGCGCTCACCCGACGGGTCGAGGCGCACCGTCGCATCGACGTGGAGCCCATCGCGGGAGGCGATCGACGGACCCTGCGGCGTGTCGAGCACCGAGAGGCGCTCGGTGGTGGCGGTGCGGGAGGGGTGCCAGAGCACCGCGAGGCGACCGCCGCGGTTCGCGGAGACCACCATCGGGTGCGCGACGGCCTCGGCGCAGCGGACCGGCGCGGGATCGCCCATGCGCCAGCAGCGCGCGACGCCGCCCTCGCCGTTGAACCAGAGCGTGTCGTCGTCGGTGAACGCGAGGCCCACGCGCTGGCCGCCCGCCTTCGCGACGCGCGGCGCCGTGGGCGCGAGGAGGTCCCACACGTCGACGGTGTACCCGTTGCGCGCGGAGGGGACCGCGAGCCAGCGGTGGCCCGGCGACAGCGCCGTCGCGTGGGACCAGTACTGCGCGGTCGCGGCGAACGTCGCGTCGGGCGCCGAGGCCCCCACGCGCCAGCGCTCCACGTAGGTGTGTCGCACCGCGAGGAAGGTGTCCGCGTCGAGCCAGTGCAGCCCCGCGACGCGCGCGTGGTCCGGGTGCGGCGCCGAGACGCTCCACACCGGCGCGATCGGGTCGAGCGACCACGCGGTGAGCATTCCCCCCCAGTCACCCGTCACGAGGCGTGCGCCGGTGGGGTCGAGCGCGAGCGCGTCGACCACGGCGTGGTGGTGTCGCAGGATCGTCTGGGCGCGGGTCATCGAGGTCTCGAGAGACTACCGCACCGGTCGGGCGCGCGAAGAGCCGAAGCCTCCGCCCGGCTGCGGGAGGCGAGGAATGGCTGCCCGGCGAGGTGCATCCAGGAGACACTACGGCCATGACGCGCCTGACCATCGACCGTTGGACGTTCGAGTGTGACCCAGATGCGACGCGCGGCATCTACGCCCGGCTCCCCACCGCGGCGGGGGGATGCGACTGCAGCCAGTGTCGCAACTACACAGCCGCCCTCGGCACGTTGTTTCCACCGGAGATCGAAGCCATGGCGGAGGCGCTCGGGGTCGACCTGTCGAAGCCGGCGGAGCTGACGCACTGGTTTCGTGAGCCGACGGGTTGCTACCTCACGGGCGGGTGGTTTCACTTCGTGGGGCGCATCGTGGCTGGCGCCGACATCCGTCCGAGCGAGGACGGAACTGGCAGTGTCGAGTACCCGTCGCTGGCGCCCGGCATCCACGGCGGTTTCACCCGTCACGCTGCGCTGGTGGCCCGGGAGTTCGCCGGGCGGGAGGTGACGCAGTGGGAGTTGCAGATGCATGTCCCGTGGGTGCTGACGGGGGTCGCCGAGCCGCCGTAGGTGTCGCGCGAGGCGGGGGGCGCTACTGGACGGGTGGCGCGTTGGTGTGAGGCGGGGCCGCCGTTGCGCCGCTTGTACCGAGTGCGGTATTGGAGCTCCATGCTCCGGCTTTCGATCCGCAATCTGCGAGCGCTTCGCGAGGTCGAGATCACGCTCGAAGACCTGCTGTGCATCGTCGGGGCCAATGGGGCGGGCAAGACGACGCTCCTCTTCGCGCTCCAGTTCCTGCAGACCTACGTGCGACGCGGCCTCGACGAAGCGATGAACGTGCTGGGCTACCGCAACGTCCGCCACCGCGACGCCTCGCCTTCGGAGCCGATCTCGCTGGAGTTGTCGTCGGGCGAGGCGAAGTGGCGCCTGGAGCTCGATGTTCGCGGCGTCGATGCGCGCGTGATCCGCGACGAGCTCTCCTTCGGCGCGGAGCCGGTCGCCTGGGCCAAGGTGAGCGGCGCGCTCCAGACGATGCGCACCTTCGGGCTCGCGTCATTTTCGAGCACGCAGCTCGCCCCGCTCACCGCGCCGGTCGACGTCCCGGCGGAGGTGGTCGAGCTCGTCCGCGCGGTGATGGAGAGCGGCACACACTTCGACCCCGACCTCCGCGCGCTGCGTGAGAACGGGTCGAAGGCGTCGCGCAACACCGCGCTCGAACCCCGCAGCGAGAACGCGTTCGCGATGCTCCGGCGATGGCACGAGCGGAAGCCCGACCGGCCGCGCTTCGACTTCGTGCGCGACACCCTCCGCGCGGCGCTGCCCGACCTCGTGGAGGACCTCGATTTCGACGTGGGCGGCGACTCCGTGTTTCTCCGCGTCTGGCGGCCGCGGGCGGAGTCCCCCGACGTCATCACGTACGAGTCGAACGGCCTCCTCTCCCTGGTGGTCACGCTGACGGCGATCGCCTCCGGGGTAGAGGGCTCGGTGGTGGCGGTCGACGAGCCTGAGAACGGGCTCCATCCGTTCGCGCTCGCGCGCCTCGCCGAACGCGCGCGCCAGTGGGCCGTGTCGCATCGGGTGGCGGTGGTCTTCACGACCCACTCCCCCGTCCTCCTCAACCAGCTCCGGCGCGAGCCCGGCCGGGTCGTTGTCTTCGAAAACGGCCGCCTCGCGACGCTCGACACGCTCCGCGACCGCGCGTGGTTGGAGGGGCTGCTGCCCGGCGAGCTCTACGAGAACCTCGAGATCGGAGCGCCGCCCGTCGTCACGAGGCGCCCTTGACCAAGGTGGCCATCCTCGTGACGGGGGACCTCGAGCGGGTAGCGCTCGCGCCGTCTTTGCGCGCGATGTTCCCGGACGTCGAGTTCACCACCCACAAGGTCAACTCCATCACCTCGACGACCGTCGGCAGCCCGCCCTCGTCGAGAGCACTTCGAGAGGGGGCACCTGCGTACGAACTGATCCGCCGCCTCTGGAAGATGGTCACGGTCCCCGTGAACCAGGGGGAGCGTCCCGCAGACTTCGCGGTCGCGGTCGATGACGTCGAGCTGTTCAACCTCTTGCCGCACGGTTCGCCGGCCGCCGTCGTCGAGCTCGTACGCAAGGCCGCGGCGGCGTTCCTCTGCGAGCAGTTCTCCGACGATCGAGCGCGCACCCGTCATGCGGACACACTCCGCCAGCAGTGCTCCTTCCACCTGCTCTGCCCGATGGTGGAGGCGTACTTCTTCGGCGAGCCCGCCGCGCTTCTCCGCGCCGGCGTCCCAACCTCGCGCGCCCCACAGCTCCGCGCGGGCGACCTCGAGGACTTCACGGTCAACGACCCCGCCTTCGCCGCGCCGACGGCGCCAGCGTGGCAGCAACAGCGGGCGCGGAGGGTGAGCGGAGGGCTCAACCCCGACAAGCATCCGAAGGACTACCTCGACTTCCTTCGTGACCCGACGGAGTTGACGTACAGCGAGACCACGGACGGCGTGCGCGCGCTGGAGACGCTCGCATGGCCCCGCATCGGAGCATCCGACACGGAGGTCACGCTGCTGCGGTCGCTCTTCGAGGACCTGTCCGACGCGCTGGGCGTCGTCAATCCCCTCGGACCCGGTGTCACGCACTCCGCGACGTGGCCAGCACGTTTGGTGAATCGAAACGCTCTCTCGCTGCGCAACCTGTAGCGCGGGGAGAGCCCCCTCCGCTGCGTCGGGGCGGTTCGCGCCGCGCCCTGCGCCGTCAACACCCGTCGGTGGGACGGAGAGGAACTCCAACCCAAAGGGCGTCAAGGCGTGAGCTTGCATTCCGGAAGCGACGCGCGCCATCTGCTCGTCGCGCGTGGCCCTGCGGCCAGGGAAGCGCTTCGCCGGTCGCTGGTGAGTCCACCCCGCGTCTCGCGACGACGAGCGGCGGTGATCCCTGGCTCAGTGCCCTTCGTGCGCCGTTGCGGCGTCGCTCGCGGCGTCGGCGCCGGCGTCCGCGGCCGCGGCGATCGCGGCGCGGCAGAGGGTGTAGCAGCGGACGGCGTTCGTCGAGCACCACGCCGGGTCGCCGGCGTGCGCGCCGTCGTGGCAGTCGTGGATCGGGCCGCTCCCGGGGTCGACCGGGTGGCAGTACGAGCCCAGCAGCCGGCACGCGACCACCTCGGGGGCCGCCCCCGCGTCGACGCCGCCGTCGGGGACGCCTCCGTCGTTGGCGCGCGCGAAGCGGCAGAGCTCGTAGCAGCGCGAGGTGTTGGCGCCGCACCACGCCGGGTCGCCAGCGTGCGCGCCGTCGTGGCAGTCGTGGATCGGGCCGCTCCCCGGGTCGACGGAGTGGCAATAGGAGCCCAGCAGGCGGCACGCGACCGAGGTGGCCGAGGCGTCCGTCGCGCCTGCGTCGCCCTGGGCGCCATCGCCGCTTGCGTCGACGCCCGCGTCGCGCGCGCGGTGGGCGGCCTCGCAGAGCATCCGGCAGCGCTCGGCGTTGGCCGCGCACCACATCGGCTCGGCCGCGTGGCCCTCCTCGTGGCACTCGTGGATCGGGCCGTCGCCGGGGTCGACTTCGTGGCACAGGCCGCCGATCGACTTGCACGAAAAGCCCGCGTCGGGGGCGGCGTCCCGCGCCGGGCCGTCGAGCGTGGCGTCGGCCGAAAGGACGTCCGGCGTCGCCGCGTCGGACGGGGCAGGGGGGGGCTCGCTCCCGCAGCCGAGCCCCAGCAGGGACACGAGCGCGAGGGTGGGGAAGCATCGAGCGGAGGGGTTCATGCGCGTGAACATGGTGCATTCCCGCGGGAACCCCCCTGCGACGGATTGACGCTGTGACCGCGTGTCGCAGGGGGCGCACGGCCACCCGTCCCCTCGTCGCCGGGAGGCGTCAGCAGTCTTCGGCGGGGCACCGCTGCGCGCAGGCCATCTGCGCGGACACGCAGGTCGGAGCGGCCCCCGCGCAGGTGCCCTCGCAGCGACCGCGGCAGGTCATCTCCGTCGCGTCACACGCGGCGCGGCAGCTCGTGCTCGTGGCGGTGCAGGCGTCGGCGCAGCGGCCACAGGTTGCAAGGCAGGTCACGCGCTGGGGGGCGGGCATCGCGTTGCAGCCCGCGAAGCACGTCGAGAGGCTGGGGCAGCGCGACAGGCACGTGCCGAGGTTGTTGCCGCAGGTGAGCCGACACGCCGTCCCCGGCATGTCGCAGCCCCGCTGACACGACGCGGTGCAGGCGACGCAGCGGGTGCTCGCCTCATCACATGCAGCGACGCACGCCGTCGACGGGCCACACTGGACGTCGCGGGGCGCGTCGACCGCCGGGAGGGCGTCGGGCGGCGCTGCGTCCGCGGCCGCAGCGTCAGCAGCAGCGTCCGCGGCCGCAGCTTCGGCCGCAGCGTCCGCAACGTCGTCCGCAGCGTCGCCCGCAGCATCGTCGGCCGTGCGAACGTCTTCGAGCGTCACATCGGTCGCGTCGGTCGCGCCGTCGCGCTCGGCGTCGTCGGGTGCGGGCGCGTCCGGCGGGGGCGGCACGTCCTCACCCGGCGTCACCACGTCCGGGCTCGCCGCCGCGTCGCCCGCGGTCTGTCCCGCGTCGGTCGTGGCGTTCACCGCGCCGTCGGTCCCCGGCGCGCCGCTCGGGTCGGGCGCGCCGCACCCGGACAGCGCGAGGAGGATCGTCAGGCTCAGTGAGATGCGGACGGACGTGTGAGGACGGCGGCTTGTCATGGGGTCTCGACTCCTTCTCGGCGCGCCGCACGGGGCGGGCGGACGTCGGCGCATCGCGCGGCCCGACGAACGGGCCCGCTTCACCACGACGCACACCCGCGTGGGCGCTCTCTGCGTCGAGACATAGAGCGGACCCGCGTCGCACGCACGCGCAGAGGCGCCAAACAAAGCTTTGGATCCCGCTGCGCCGCTCCTCGACGCCTTCACGAGCGAGAGGCCGCCCGCTCCGACGGTTGTGACGTGAGGCGTGCTTTGCTATGGCTGGCGTCGAGAGGCAATGGACCCATGAAGCGCACCGCGCCGCGCTCGCCCACGAAGTCATCGAGGCACACCTTCGACGTGGTGGAGCCCCCCACCGAGGCCCCGCGCGTCGCCCATCACGACGCGCACCTGCGCTCGTATGACGATCGCTTCATCCCGGAAGACGCGCGGGTGCGGGTGCCGCTCGACGCCTTCGGGGCGGTGACGAGCCTCGCGCGGCAGCGGTATTTCACCCACGACAACGGCGGCCGACCGTACCTCGTGCGGGTCGACCCCGTCGGCAAGCGGGCGACGGTGCGGCGCAACCTCAGGCCGGGCAAGTCCAGCCGCGACTTCGCCCGCCACGTCGTCACCTACGACAAGCTGGTGAAGCGCATCGACTACACCCGCTTCTGGAACGGCTACGCCCCCTTCAACTACGGCATCGACTACGACGTCGCGATCGGCAACACGCTGCTCTTTGAGACGGAGCGTGCGGGGCAGCGGCGGTACATCCTCGTCGCCGGGGTCGTCTACGCGTTCGAACTGCCCGACGGGCACCCGCCGCTGGCGTACTTCTGCGCGCCCATCGGCAACAACGACGTCCCCTATCCGTACGGGTGGTCGGAGCGGTACGCGTACTTCCTCACGACCGACAGCCTCATCCAGTACACCCCGCTCGAACACCTCGCGAAGTACGTGAAGACCGGCGACCTCGCGAGCTTCTTCTATGGCCAGCGCGACTGGCAGACGGGCGCCTTCACCGACGACCTGACGAAGAGGCAGCGAGGCGCGCTCGTGCCGATGCCCCGTGAGATGGCGAAGGCGCGCATCATCCACTCGAAGAACGCGGGGTGAGCACGCCGCCGTCGCGCTCTACGGGATCGCGCGGGCGCGGGCGACGAGGAGCGCGTTGCGGTCGTTGCCCCACGCGGCGCGGTAGGCGCGACCGACGATGTCGGGCCACGTCGAGCGGTCGGCGGGGACGGCCTCGCGGGTGAGGGCGGTCCACTGGGCGGGGGTGGTCCCGGCGATGCGGCCGTAGGTGCCGACGAAGGCGATGGCGTTGGTGCGGTACGCGGCCATCTGCGCGGCGGTGGGCTGCTCGCGCGTCGCATAGGGGAGGCCCTCGATGCGCACCGTCACGCCGTTGCGGAAGGGGTAGATGCGTTGGCCCGTGCCGTCCATGTCCTCGTACACCACGCCCGCCACGGGAAACTGCGCCCCGCTCTGCCCGATGATCTCGCTGCACAGCGCGTCGACGTCGCTTCGAAGCAGGCGACCGCGGCGCTCGATCGCGGCCTGCACGACCCAGCGGGCGAGCTGGGCGGGCTCGGCGTTGGCGAGGATCACGTCGGCCTGGCGCGTCCCCCCGCTGAACGAGTCCGACACGCGGTAGCGGCAGAGCTGGAGGGGGACGCCCGTCCAGCCGGGGTACGTCGTGGGCTGGCAGCTCCCCTCCAGGTAGCGGGCGCCCCGGCGCGCTTCGAACCACGCCGTCACGCGGGCGACCTCCGCCGCGGGGAGCGCGGTGGCGGAGGGCTCGTTGCGCACGAGGACGTTCACCTCGGCGATCGCCTGACGGCCGGCGCGGTCGAAGGCCACCGCGCGGAGCCGCTGCATTCCGTCGGGGACGAAGCCCGCCGTGTGCCAGTCGACCGCGTAGGGGGCCGACGTGTCCTCGGCGATCAGGTACGTCCCGCCCGCGCTGTAGAACGCCACGCGGGCGACGCCGTCCGTCGCGTTGGCCGCGGCCGTAAAGGGCACGGTGCCCGACACCGTGGCCCCGGCGGTCGGTGCGAGGATGCGGACCATCACCGAGGCCTCGGTCGCGTCGAGGGCGACGTCGTCGCGGGGCGGCGCGTCGGGCGGCGCGATGGAGGCGTCTGCGGCAACGGGTGGCGCGTCGGGCGGTGCGTCGAGCGGTGCGTCAGCGCCGCAGGCCGCGAGGGAGAGCGTCAACGACAGCGTCAGGGCGGCGCGCACGCCCCCGAAGGTACCGCAAGAGCCACGCACGGGAATCGGCCCGTGCACCCGTCACAGCCCCGCGATGGCGACGGGCGTGGTGCGGTTGGCCGAACTCCCGTCGCCCACCTGCCCGAGGCGGTTGTAGCCCCAGCAGCGGATCCCCCCGGCGGCGACGCGCGCGCAGCCGTGGCTGCTGTTGGCGACCGCCAGCGCGACGGCGTCGGTGACGCCTACGACGTTGGCCGGCGTCGGGCGGTTGGCGGTGGTGCCGTCGCCGAGCGCGCCGTTGAGGTTGTAGCCCCAGCACTGGATCGCCTGCGTCGTCAGTCGGGCGCACGCGAAGGCCGCGCCGACGCGCACCTCGGCCGCGGGGGCGGCGAGTCGTACGGGGGTCGGCGTGGCGCGGGCGGCGGTGGTGCCGTCGCCCACCTGACCGTAGTTGTTCTGCCCCCAGCAGCGGACCGTGCCGTCCGCGAGCCGCGCGCAGGTGTTGAAGTAGCCCGCCGCCACCTCGACCGCCGTCACGCCGGTGACCATCGCGGGTCCCATCCCGGTGGTCGACCCGTTGCCGAGTTGCCCGTTGGTGTTCTGACCCCAGCAGAACACCGCGCCGTCCGCGCGCCGCGCGCAGGTGTGGTTGACGCCTGCGGTCACCGCGACGAAGCTCCCGCTGAGCCCCACCACCGGTGTTGGCGTCGGGCGCGAGGTGGTGTCGCCGGTGCCGAGCTGCCCGGCGAAATTGTTGCCCCAGCACGCCACCGTCCCGTCCGCGCGCACCGCGCAGGTGTGGGTCGTCCCGGCGGTGATCGACAGCACCCCCGACAGCCCCGCCACCGTGGACGGGACGAGCCGCGGCGTCGTCGACATGGGCCCCACCCCGAGCTGCCCGGAGTTGTTGATCCCCCAGCAGGAGACGGTGCCGTCGGCGAGGCGCGCGCAGGTGTGGTTGGATCCCCCGACGATCTCCTCCGCGCTGCGCGGCGCCATCGTGGGTGCGGGCGAGGGGCGCGCCGTGGTGGTCCCGTCGCCGAGCTGTCCGGCGGTGTTGGTTCCCCAGGCGCGCAGCCCCCCGTCGGCGGCGCGGGCGAAGGACCCCGACGGCGTCACGAACACGCTCCCCGCGGCGCGACACGCCCCCGCCTCGCAGCGCATGCCCATCGCGCAGGCCCGGCCGCACGCGCCGCAGTGCTGCGCATCGGTCGCCGTGTCGCGGCACTGCCCCGCGCAGGCGGCGAGCCCGCTCAGGCAGCCCCCCACGGTGCACGTCGTCTGACCGAGGGCGCCGCAGGGCGTGCATTGCCCGCCGACGCACTGCCGCGCGACCGGGCACGCGTTGCCGCACGCCCCGCAATGCAACGAGCTGGTCATGAGGTCGGCGCAGCGGTCGGCGCACTGGACCCGCGGCGCCGCGCACACGTCCATCGCCACGGGCGCGTCCATCGCCACGGGCGCGTCCATCGCCACGGGCGCGTCCATCGCCACGGGCGCGTCCCTCGCCACGGGAACGTCCGCGGGAGGCGTTGCATCCACGGGCGACGCGTCGGGGGGCGCGAGGTCGGGCGACGCGTCGGGGGGCGACGACGCGTCGAGCGGGGCGGACGTGTCCTCACCGACCGGCGCATCCGATCCGTCGGGCGCCGCGCCGTCGGCCTTGCCGCCGCACACCCGCGCGGTGCTGCACACGAGCGCGGCCTCGCACGCGCCGAGGCCGGTCGGATCGTCACAGCACGGGAGTCCCTCCTGGCCGCAGCGTTGGCCGCTGTCGGCGTCGATGCTGGCGACGGCGCACCCCGCCAGCATCGCGACGAACACGCCAGACACGAGGGCTGGGACGGGGAGCCTCACGGCGTCGCATCCTACCGTGCGGTGCGTCGCGGACGCGAGACCGTCCCAGGCTTCAGGGCGGGCCTGCGTTCGAGGCGTATGCCGGAGGACGACGACGTTGCACCGCGCCGACCGTCGCTCTTGGACCAGAGTCCAACGCGGCTTGGACTGAAGTCCAAGAGTGGACTCCAGTCCAAGGAATCCGGCGGTGGGCCGCCTTCAAAAGGGGCAAAATCCCCGGGAAATTTGCAATGGCTGGTGGGGGAGGGGGCGCGGGCGGGGATGGCATGCGCGGTGCTCTATCTCAAACCACGACGGTCACGAGAGACCAATGGTGGCAAACGGGGACTTCGCCTCGCACCGCATCGGTTTCGACGACCCCTATCGGAGACGATCACCATGGCTGAAACCGTACACCTCTACCTCAAGTCGAATGGCACGGAC
>JBILLV010000023.1:0-50805 GCA_044375895.1 Polyangiales bacterium
CGGTTCCTTCGCGGGTCGACGCGGCGCGCGCGGTCGCTGCGCCCGTCGCCGCTGCGCCGGCTCCCCGCGGCGCCTACCAGGTGAAGCCCTACGTGCCGTCGCCCGGTGACGAGGTGGTCCCCTTCAACCGCCGCCGCCGGATCATCGCCGACCACATGGTCTACTCGAAGCAGACGTCGCCGCACGTCTACACCTTCGCGGAGATCGACATGCACCGGGTGTCGCGGCTGCGGGACGCCAAGAAGGACGCGTACAAGGCCGAGGGCGTCGGGCTCACCTTCCTCGCCTTCATCGCCGCCGCCACGGCGCGCGCGCTGCGGGAGAACCCCCTGCTCAACGCCCGCGTGCTCGACGACGCCTACGTCAAGCTCCGCGACGTGAACCTCGGCGTCGCCGTCGAGACGCCCGCCGGGCTCATCGTCCCCGTCGTGCGCAACGCCGACGAGCTCACGGTGAAGGGCGTGGCCAAGGGCATCGACGGCCTCGCGCGCAAGGCCCGCGACGGGTCCATCACGCCCGACGAGCTCTCCGGCGCGAGCTTCACCATCAGCAACCCCGGGCTCAAGGGCAACTTCGTCGGCGCGGCGGTCATCTCGCAGCCCAACGTCGGCATCCTGCGCACGGGCGAGATCGTGAAGCGCCCCGTGGTGGTGGAGGTCGACGGCGTCGACACCATCGCCATCCACCCGGTGATGTTCGTGTGCCTGTCGTACGACCACCGCATCGTCGACGGCGTCGCGGCGAACAACTTCCTCTTCCGCATCACCGAGCTCCTCGAGGCCGGCCAGTTCGACCTCTGAGGTCGACGGTCACCGCCCCACCGCCCCCGTCATCTGTCGTCGTGGTGCCCCTTGCGGGGGCCGCGGCGATCACGTAGTTTCGCGCCCGCTTCGGCGGACGGAGGCCATGGCATGCGTCGTGGACGCACCCGCCGCGAACTCGCTCGTCTCTCGACGGAGGATCACCGCTTCCCCATGAACAAGCACATCGCCCTTCTCCTCGGCTCTGCCCTCTCCCTCGTCGCCTGTGGCTCCGACCCGGCCCCGACCCCGACCCCGACCGCTGACGCTGCGGCCGACATGCCGAGCGCGGATGTCGCCCCCGGCGACGCTGCGATGGGCGCCTGCTACACGCAGGAGAGCGCCGCGCCCGTCTGCCCGACGCCCGCCGTCGCCCAGGCGAACGCCATGGCGCCGACCTTCCGCGTCACGCACATCCGCATCACGGCCCCCGCCGCGCTCACGTCGGCGATCCTCCAGAACACGGTGAACGACGCGATCCACCGCGGCAACTTCCTCTGGGGCATCTCCTTCGACCTGGGGATGAACATGGTCCGCACGGGCGCCCTCAACACCCAGATGATCACCCGCGGGATGGTGGGCCAGGGCCTGCTCGACGGCCAGTTCCGCTACTACTCGGGCGACGCGCCGGCGATGGGCGGGATGGCCAACCGCTGGGACGCCGTCAGGACGACGACCACCACCATGGGCGACCGCGTCACCACGGGCACGCTGATGGGCACCGTCCGCCTCCCCATCTTCGACACCTCCGGCGCGCTCCTCACGGAGCTCCCGCTCGAGAACGCCACGATGCGCAACGTGCTGCTCGCCGGCGACCGCAAGTGCATCGGCCTGGGCCAGCTCTCCGGCGGCCGCTTCAACGAGTGCTCGAGCAACTGGCAGACCTCCGACGCCATGATGATGCCCTTCGGCACCATCAACGCCGTCATCACGGCCGCCGCCGCGCGCGAAGTCCGCGTCTCCGCGCTCAACACCACCCTCTGCAACCTCCTCGCGGGCTCGGACTGCGCCACCGTCCCGCAGGCGATGTGGATGCGCCAGCCCGACGCGATGGCCGGCGGGATGCCGGGCTACACGCTCACCACCGAATTCGCCGCGGTCTCCGCACGGATTCAGTAGCCCCTCGTCAACCACCCACATCCGCCTCATGGATGTGCGGCCTCACTTTACGCCCGCCCGACAACCGCCGTACGCTCGCGCCCCTGAGAGGCAGCGCGCGGACGGCGACGTCCGCGCCGCCCGCGCACACCTTCTCTCCCACTCCCCGCCTCGCTTCTGGAGGATGTGAATCCGATGGAATCCCCCACGTGGTTGCTTCTTCGTCGGCTGTACTGGATGTTCCTGGTGCTGCTCGTCTCGGGCTGTTCGGGCGGCGGGTGCTCGGGCTGCGCGGGCGGCGCGATCCAGCCCATGCCGGGCGGGTATCCCCTGACGCCTGACACGCGCATCCCCCGGGCCGCGCAGATTCGGTTGACGGAGAACGGCCTGCGCCGCGTCGAGGCGATCGCGCCGGGCCTCCTCGGGAGCTTCGTCGGCACCGGCATCCCCGTGCCCCGCTCCGTGCAGCCCGTGAACATCCTCGGGCAGACGGCCTGCCGCGCCATCATCTGCACGTCACCGAGCTGCAACATCAGCGTGAGCCTGCCGCCCGCGGAGGCGCTGCGCCTGTCCTTCACCGACCCCAACGCGATCCTCGCGCGGGTGCGCGTGCAGGCCTCCGGCGACATCCCCATCCGCGCGTGCTGCGGCGGCTGCAACGACAGCTGCGGCGGCTTCCTCTGCGTGACCATCGCGTCGCCCACCCTCCAGGTGCGCACCGAGCGCGGATCGCACCCGTACCTCGGCCTCAGCACCAAGGTGTCGATCTCGCGCGACACCCATGCGCCGCGGAGCAACTACCACCGCGCCGACATCGTCTCCCCCACGGGGATGGGCGACGCGGTGCAGGAGACGATGGGCGAGGGGATCGAGGGCGACGACATCCGCTGCACCGACTCGTGGGTGTGCGGGCTCGTCAACCTCCTCAGCGGCACAATCGTCAACCAGTTTCGCAGCCAGTTTGCGCAGGCGCTCGGGCCCATCCAGGAGGCGCTCGCGCAGTCTTCCATGCCCAACCCCCCGGGGTGCCCGATGGGTACGACGGCGGACGGCAACCGCTGCCGTTACAGCGACCGCTCGCTCGTCCCGACGCTGCTCGGCACCGAAGGGCGCGGCAACTTCGGGTCGCTGCTCGCGAGCGTGTCGCCGGGCGTCAACGCGCCCGCGAGCCTCGTGCTCGCCGCGGGTGACCCGATGCGCGATGGCCACGTCGTCAACGGCGGCATGAGCATCAACATGTTCGGCGCGATGCAGTCGCAGCGTCACAACGCCTGCGTGCCCCGCGTCCCCGCCCCCCCGATGCCCAACATCCCGGAGTGGAACGCCCTCCGCATGAACGTCGTCCCCGGCACCACGACGGGCGTCGACCTCGGCATCGGCCTCGCGGAGGACTACCTCAACTGGTCGCTCTTCCAGCTCTGGGACGCTGGGATGTTCTGCCTCGCCGCGGGCTCCAACCTCTCGTCGATGCTGTCGGCGGGCACCTTCGCGTCGCTCCCGCCGCTCAACTCGCTGCGCACGGTCATCTACCCGGGCTCCACGGGGCCCCTCGCGATCGTGCTCCGCCCGCAGCAGCCCCCGACGGCGCGCATCGGCGGCGGCAGCAACCTCATGACCGACCCGCTGATCCGCCTCACGCTCCCGCGCGTGGCGCTCGACTTCTACACGTGGAGCGAGGAGCGCTACGTGCGCTTCATGACCCTCACGACCACCATCTCGATCCCGGTGAACCTCCAGGCCGACGCGATGGGCCTCCAGCCGACGCTCGGCGAGGCGCAGGTCGACATGATCACGCCGTCGGTCAACACGCAGCTCATCTCCAACAACCCGGCCCTCATCGGCCCGATCGTGCAGAGCATCCTCGGCCCGGCGCTCTCGATGCTCGGCGGAAGCCTCAACCCGATCGCGCTGCCCAACATCGACATCCCCGGCACCGGCGGCCGCTCGCTCGGCAGCGTGCGCATCGTCGTCCCGCCGCGCGGCGTGCAGGGCGTCACCGAGGGCATGTCGCGCTTCCTCGGCATCTTCGCGCAGCTCCAGTACGTGCCGGCGATGGCGAGGCCCCAGTCGCTGGAGCTCGACACCACCGCGACGCTGGAGGGCGTCGACGTGAACCGCGCCCTCTGGACGGCCGCGGGCCTGCGCCGCGAGAACCTCCCCGCCGTGACCTTCACGGTGGGCACGCCCAACGACTTCGGCCGCGGCGTCGAGTACAGCTACCGCCTCGACCGGGGCTCGTGGTCGATGTTCTCCACCGAGCGCCGCTACACGCTGCGCGACTGGTCCTTCGTCGGCCAGGGGCGTCACGTCATCGAGGTGCGCGCCCGCAGCGAGGGTGAGCCCACGACGGCCGACGGCGAGCCCGCGCGCATCGAGTTCATCATCGACACCGAGGCGCCGGAGCTCTCCGCGCAGATCGTGAACGGCGAGGTCGTGGCGACGGCGCACGACGGCGTCTCCGAGCGCCTGGAGTACGCCTTCCAGTTCGACGACGCGCCCCGCAGCCCCTGGGCCGTCGCCGACCGCGCGCGCCTCCCGGAGGGCTACGAGCGCGTCCGCGTCTTCGCCCGCGACGAGTCGGGCAACACCAGCGACATCACCCTCGGCGCCTCGCGGCTCATCCGCGGCGGCCCCTCCACCGACGCCGCCTCGGGCTGCGGCTGCGCGGTCCCGGGCCGCGGATCGTCGGGCGGCGGCCTCCTCGCCGTGCTCGCGACGCTCGCGGGCGCGGGCGTGCTCTCGGCGCGCCGCCGTCGTCGCGCGAAGGCCGTCGCGTTCGTCGCGCTCGCCGCGGCCATCCAGGGCTGCGCCGAGGGGACGTCCGGCGTCGACGGGAGCGTGCGCCCGGACGGCGGCGGCGACGCGGCCGCGTGCGGGAACAACGAGACCACCTGCGGCGGACGCTGCGTCGCCACGCCGGCGTGCACCAACATGTGCATGCCGGGCTTCATGCAGTCGGGCGCGGCGTCGCTCAACATGACCACGTGCATGCCCGACACGAGCATGTGCACGTGCGTCGAGCTCCCGCCGCTCAACCCCGGCTCGGTCGGCTCGCACCTCCACATGGCCGCGGCCACCGACGGATCGCTCTGGCTCTCGGCGTACTCGCCGGGCGATCCGGGCGGCGGCGTGCGCTACGGCGACCTCGTCGTGGGCCGCTGGCGCTCGGAGATGATGGCCGTCGACTGGACCCACGCGGACGGCGTC
Source organism: Polyangiales bacterium (assembly GCA_044375895.1). Classification (GTDB taxonomy): domain Bacteria; phylum Myxococcota_A; class Polyangia; order Polyangiales; genus CAISKJ01. The sequence goes on from JBILLV010000023.1 coordinate 5,106, forward strand.
CCCGCGGGCGGCACGATCACGGGCAGCGTGACGGGCTGGCGCGGCGGCAACTCCACCGCGGGCGATGACGTGGGGCAGTTCAACTCCATCGCGGTGGGGGCCGACAACAACCCGCGCGTCGCCTACTGGGACGCGACCAACAACCGCCTGAAGTTCGCGTCGTGCATGGGCACCACCTGCCGCGCGCACACCGTCGACATGAACGGCGCCAACGGCCGCTACGCCTCCCTCGCGCTCGTCGGCGGCGTCCCCGTGATCGCCTACCGCGCCGCGGTCGCCACGATGACGGGCTTCAACTCCGTCGTCCGCCTGGCCCGCGCCAACAACGCCGCTCCGGCCGGTCCCGCCGACTGGACCATCTCCGACGTGGCGACGCTCCCGAGCGCCTGCCGCCCGGCGGAGTGTGCGATGGGCACCGTGTGCCTGCGCACGGGGCGCTGCGGCCCGATGCCGATGGCCATGAGCGAGGTGTTCGACCGCACCACGCTCGAGGCCCTCACCCCGGGCGCGCACTACATCAACCTCGTGGCGGCGTCGGACGGCCGCCTCGCCGTGGTGTGGTACCACCGCGACCGCGGCAACCTCATGCTCGCGCAGGGCGACATGATGGGCCGCTTCTCCGCCCCCGTCGTGCTCGACGGCGAGGGCGCGATGATGCGCGACACCGGCGACCGCGGCATCTACGCGTCGGCGGCCTTCGACCGCGACGGGCTGTTGCACGTGGCCTACGTCGACGGGTGGGACGAGGGGTTGATGTACCTCCGCGCCCGCAACGGGATGCCGATGGGCGCGCCGGAGTCGGTGGATGACGGGTCGGGCGTCGAGTCGATGACCTTCGACGACGGGCGGCACATCGTGGGCGACAGCGCGTCGCTCTCGGTGGCCATGGATGGGACGGTGCGGGTCGCCTACCAGGACACCACGGTGGGCACCCTCCGCCTCGCCACCCGCGGCGCGATGGGCTGGACGCGCACCGTGCTCGATCGCATGAACCACACGGGCTACTGGGCCACCAGCGCGGCCAACAACGTCGCGACCTTCTGGCGCGACCTCTCGATGAGCGGGATGCCCCGCTACGGCGTGCGGGTGTTCCCGCTGCGCTGACTCACGCCGCGCCGCGCGGGATCTCGTCGAGGCGCACCAGGCGCGTCGCGGGTCCCGCCACGCGGCCCCGCTCCTCCGACACGATCGAGAGCAGCTCGCGCTGCGACACGAGCCCGGCCTGAAGGAGACCCTTCATGTAGCCGTCGGCGTAGCCGTGGGCGCGCGCGAGCCGCGGCTGGGCCACGCCCTGCTCGGTGGCGACGAAGAGGTCGTGAAGCAGACGGCGGAGTTCGACGATCACCTGATCACGCATGGGCACTCGCTCCTCGAGAACTCCATTGCCAGATCCGGTGGATGTGATCCAATTTCCCGCAGGCGCGCGGTGGGGGCGGACTCACCCCCTCCGATCGCGCGCGATGCCGGGATGGCGAAATGGCAAACGCGGGAGGCTTAAAACCTCCTGGTGCGGCGACGCACCGTGCGGGTTCGACCCCCGCTCCCGGCACCACCCGAAGCGTTACTGGAGCTTGGTCTGGAGGAAGGCGACCACGCTCGACAGCGTGGAGACGTGCTTGTACTCGGACTCGGCGATCTTCAGCTTGTAGCGCTTCTCGATGTCCGTGATGATCTCGATGGCCTGCATCGAGTCGACGCCGAGGTCGCGCAGGGGCACTTCGTCGCCGATCGTCGCGGGGTCGCGCTCGATGATCTCGGCGATGAGGCCGCGGATGTCTTCCTTGAGGGTCTCGTGCGCCATGGTCGTGGCTCCGTAGCGCTCAGCCGATGCGCTTCTGCACGAGGTCGACGAGCTGGCCGACCGTCTGGATGCCCACGAGCTGGTCGTCGGGGATGCGGATCTTGAACTCGCGCTCCATGCCCCCGATGATTTCGAGCATGCCGAGCGAGTCGATGCCGAGATCGCTGATGCGGGCGCTCTCCGCGATGGCGGGGATCTCCCGCTCAGCCACCTCGGTGGCGATCTGGCGAAACTTCGTGAGGAGCTCGTCGCGTGCGATCATGGTGAACCTCTCTGCCTCATCTCCGGCTTGAAGCGCGCGGGTTCATCGCAGCATCGGCGGGGCGTGTCAAGCGGGCGCGGGGGCGCCGCTCAGAACGCGAACGAGACGCCCGCGTAGCGCGGGCCGAGGGTCAGCTGCACCGTCTCTTCGCGCGGCTTGCCGACGAAGAAGAGCGCGACGCCGGCGGCGATGAGCACGCCGCCCGAGATGTAGAGCGCGGTGCTGGTCGTCGCGAGCGAGTCGACGCTGTTGCGACGATCGAGCTGCGCCTGCGTCGCGCAGCGCATCATCGGGCACTCGAGCGCGAGCTGGTCGAACTCGCTGCTCGCCATGAGGCCCGTGATGACGCCGCCGAGGAGCGCCGCGCCGCCGACGCTCGCGGTGATGATCCCGACGGTGCGCAGGGGGTTGGGGCGGAGCACGGTGGTCGTGCGCGGCGGCACCACGACCGGCGCCTCCACGACCGGCGCAGGTGCGTCGAGCTGCACCCGCTCGGTGGCGCCGGGGGCGACGTTGATCGAGCGCTCGACGTCGGGTCGCCCGGTGAGCTGCGCGCGCAGGGTGTGCGGACCGGCGTCGACGTACCGCACGCTGCCGAGCGCAGAGGCCGGCACCTCCTGACCGTCGAGGGTGACGGTGGCGCCTTGCAGCGTCGCGGACACCTCCACGGCCAGACGGCCGATGCGCCCGTCGATGCGCTCGAGCTCGCGGCGCGCTTCGGCGACGGCGTCGCGGAACACCTGCGGTGCATCCGCGGGGAGCTGCTCCTGGCTCAGCCGCTGCCACGTCTCCGCGGCGCGCACCATGTTGGGCGGGACGCTGCGTTCGTACGCGATGGCGAGGTATCGCAGGTGCACCGGCGCGTGGAAGAGCTGCTCGGCGCGTTCGAAGCGGTCGATGACGGCGGGCCAGTCGGCGCGTCCGTGCGCGGCCACGCCTTCGAGCGCGAACTGGCGCGCGGTGGCGCGGGCCGCGTCGCCGACGGGCTGTGCGAACGAAGCGGGCGCGTAGGCGAGGGTGCCGATGAGCGCGGCGAGAGGGATCACCCGAGAGATGGTCGCGTGCATCAGGGGCTGGAATACGCCCACTGACGGCTCACGATCAACTAGTAACCGATGGGGTCGGTGTTGCGGTTGCGGTTGCGATTCCGGCCAGGAGGGCGCGTGCGACCGTTCGTCGTGGGGCGGACATGCTCGCGCGGGCGGTGGCGGTCGTCGGTGGCGCCAGGCTGCTCGTCGGGCGCCGTGGTAGCGGGCTCCGGCGGGGTGTTCTGTGCCACTGCGGCGGCGTCCTCGGCGGGTGCGGCCGCGTCGGTCGCCGCGGGGGCGGCGTCGGCTTCGGCCGGCGGGTCGTTCTGCGCGACCACGGGAGTCTGCGGGGGCGGCGCGGGCGGGGTTTGAACGACCGGCGGAGACGGCGCTCGCGCCGTACGGGTCGGCGGTTGCGGTGCCGGGTTGCTGCTGCCAGAGAGCGCAAAGAACCCGCCCACCCCGAGGCCGACCACCGCCACGGCTGCCGCGGCGAAGAGGGCCGTCTTCGGCTTGCGCGGCGCAGGGGCCTCTGGGGTCGCCAGATCGGGCGGCGCGGCCCAGGCCATGTTGGTGGTCGCGCCAGGACGCTGCCCCGACGAGACGCCCGGATGCTGCCCCGACGAAGTGCCCGGCGTCGGCCCGAGGTCACCCGGGTTGATCATCGGCATCGCCATCGTCGGCGGCACGTTCGACGAGAGCTGCATGTTGAAGCTGCCGCTCGCATCACTCGACGGCGCGGGGGCGTTCGGCGGGGCCGGGAACGGTGCCGAGCGGGTCCCGGGCGCGCTCGACGAGCCGGGGGGGGCGTGCTGCCCGGAGCTCGCACCGACCTGGGGCTGCGGCGCGATCGGGGGGCCACCGAGCGCCGGCGCGCCGATCGGGGCGAGGGTCATCGGTCGTTGGCGAGAAACGTCTGCGACGGGGGGCGGAGGGGCCGCGGCGGCGACGGGCTCGACCGCGCCGCCCGGGACGTTGAAGCGACCCGTGGCGGGCCGCGTGCCGATGCGGTTGGCACCCGCGGCGGGGAGGGGCGCCGTGGCGGCGGGCTTTGCGTCACCGAGCGCGCTGTTGACGGTGGTCTGACCCTCGTCGTCGTCGTCCGCGAAGGTGGGCAGAACACGCGGGGCGGCGCCCTCCACCTCGGCCAGCGCAGCCCGCATCTCTTCGAGCATCACCCGGGCATCCGGGAAGCGCTTGTCGCGGTCGTAGGCGAGGGCGCGATCGATGACGCGCGCGATGGGAGCGGGCACGTCGGGCGCCACGGAGTTGATCGGCCGCGCGGACTGCGTCGCGACCATCACGATCATCTCCTGCGTGCTCTCGCCCGCGTGCGGGGTCGCGCCGGCGATGAGTGCGAAGAGCGTCGCGCCGACCGCGTAGACGTCCGTCTGCGGGCCCACGGAGTTCATCTTGCCGAGGGCCTGCTCGGGGGACATGTACGCCGGGGAGCCGACCACCATGCCCGTGCGCGTCGCGGAGACGTTGGAGCTGTCGCTCACGCGCGCGATGCCGAAGTCGAGCACGCGCACCGCACCGTCCTTCGTGAGGAAGAGGTTCTCGGGCTTGATGTCGCGGTGGATGATGCCCAGCGCGTGGGCGTTGCCGAGGCACTCCAGCACCGGCTCGAGCATCCGGCACGCCTCCACGGGCGGAAACTTCTTCCGCTTCCGCCGCGCCTGCGACAGCGTCACGCCGTCGAGCAGCTCCATCACGAGGAAGACGGCGCCGTCGGTCTCGTCGGCGTCATCGTCCATCACCTTGACGGCCGCCGGGTGGTTGAGCTTGTTGGCGACGTAGCCCTCCTGGATGAGCCGGTGGGCGAAGTTCGTGTCGTACATCAAGGTCGGGTGGAGCATCTTGATGGCGACCTTCGAGCCGTTGCGGTGCGTGGCCTCGTAGACCGCCGCCATCCCGCCGACCCCGATGATCCGATCGAGCGTCCATTTGCCGCGGAGCACCCGCCCGAGGCGGTTGCGGGCGTGTGTCGTCAACGGATCTTCTGGCATGATGTTCTCTTCCCGTGCGCCGTTGGTGAAGGGTGCTGGAGTGGTGACGCTACCACGGCCCGACCGGCTGCGTCAGGAAGTACACACCGGTCTGACGCGGCCTTTGATGTCGGGAAGTGAACACGGGGGCGGGCGGGCGGGAGAGGGCTGTAGGCGCTACGGCCCGTGCTGTGTCACGGGTCGGCGGGGTTGAGCATGAAGGGGTACGTGACCGTCACCGGTCCAGATGCCTCGGGCACGGGGAACTGCCACCGGCGCACGGCGTTGGCGATGCAGTCGCCCACCGAGGCGATGCCGAGTTCGTTCTGCGCGACACCCGCCGCGAGGACGGCGCCGCCGCCGGCGATGACGAAGCGGATCGACACGCGCCCCGCGGCCGTGGGGCTGAGGCTGAGGCCCTGCTCGTAGCAGCGGTTGACCTGACCGATGTTGCGGACGACCACGCGGCGGATGGCCTCCTGCGGGATCTGCCCCTCCACCTCAGGACGCGACGGGACCACCCTGGGGGTGTGGGTCGCGCGGTTGGCGAGGCGCGATCCCTGGGTGCGGCCGTACTGACAGTCGTCGCCGGGGCGGCAGTTGCCGTGACCGAGGGTGCCGAGGGGACCCGTGCCGATGCCGTTCTCGTGGCCGCCGCCGCCGACGCCCGAGCCGAGCGTATCGAGCCCTCCCATGCCCCAGGAGTCGCCGACCTCCCCGCCGTTGATGTTGCCGTTGGCGTTGCGCTCGCCCGTGCCGGCTTCGGTCATCTCGCCGAAGGGCGACACGACGCCGCTCGAAGCGCTGCCGGTGCGCATCGCCGCGCCGAGGCTCGCGAAGATGCCGCGCTCCGTGACGGCCTCCCGCGCCGTCTGCTCGCGGGCGAGGTGGGGGCGCTCGCCCGTGGCGCGGATCTCGTAGCGCCGGTTGCGCGCCTCGCTGCGACGGTCGCCCATGGAGCCCGCGGCCCCCTGGTGCGCGGCGCCCGCGGTGGCGTCGACCGCGGCGGCCTCGTGCGTCTCGGGCTGCTCGAGCGACTGCTCCTGCTGGCGCGCCACGAAGCTCCGGAGCTCCGACAGCCGGGCCTCGTGGTCGTCGCTGGTGAGCAGCGCGGCGTCCTGCGACGCGAGGCGCATCACCCCGAGCACCGCGGCCGCCGCCACCGCGCTCGCCGCCCAGGTCGCGCGGAGGGTGTGGTCCTTGCGGCTCGTCCCCGTCACGCGGCGACCCGCGGCCACGATGCGGGCCTGGATCGAGAGGTTGCCGAGCTCCATGCGGTAGCGCCCGCCGGGGACGACGTTGATCTCGTGGGCGCCGTCGACGGCAGCCGACGGGTGCGCGATGCCGGTGGCGACGAGCGCGTCGAGCCCGCGCTTGACGCCGTCGATCTCGACCTCGCCGTGGGCGCCCGGGAGCACCACGAAGCGGATCCCGGCGGCGTCGCGGACGACCACGGGGGCCTCCGGCCGGCCGAGCATCGCGCGGTCGACGACGAAGCGGTTGCCGTCGTCGCGGGGCGTGGCGGTCTCGGAGGTGAGGGAGAAGTCGCCGTCGGTCGAGAGGTGCGTCACGTGGAGGACGGCGCGCTCCCAGAGGACGGTGACTTCGACGGAGGCGCTGCTCACGTCCTCGACGTCGGCGGGGTTCATCTCCGTGCGCTTCACGAGCGCGTAGACGGGCTCCTGGTCGTTCGAAGGCACGCGGACAGAATCGTTCGAAGAAGAACGCGTCGAGCTCATGGTCTTAACCCCTGTTCACCGGGCGCCGACAGCGGCGTCGCGTGGTGCATGGTGTACGACAGGGGAGCTCGGCGGTCGTTCCGAAAAAAGTGCCCGTCAGCTCGGGGTCACGGGCTCGTTGTAGAAGAGCGTGACGGTCACGCAGTGGTAGGCGTCATCGCTCGACTGGGTCACCACCTGGTCGACCACCGCGCAGCCCTTGTGCTCCAAGAGCCATTCGCTGACGCGCTCACCGAGGTGTTCACGGTCTGTCGCCGTCGTCGCGGAGAAGACCTTCACGGAGTTGAACGACATGGCGGAGCCCCTTCCACGGGCGACCTTCGCCCGATCGACGGAGACGGTAATACAGTCGTCCCGCACGCTCCAGAGGGTCTGTGGGGGGTCACCCGTTGCGCGTAAAGGTGACGAACGAGAGGCGCTGACGTCGGGCCGGATCGCGGAGGGGGAGCGCGAAGATGAAGCGGGCGCCGCCGCCGGGGCGCTCTTCGAGGCCCATGTCTCCGGCGTGGTCGATCGCGATCTTGCGGACGATCGCGAGCCCCAGGCCCGTCCCGTCGCTCTTCGTGGTGAAGTACGGATCGAAGACCTTCGCGCGGTGCTCCGGGGGGATGCCGGGACCGTCGTCTTCGACCACCAGCCACGCCTGATCGACCTCCTCCGGGGGCCTTCCGTCGGCGCCCGGGATCGTGACCCGGCGTCGCTCCGCGCGGACCCAGATGGTGCCGCCCTTCGGTCCGAGGGCCTGCGCGGCGTTGCGGGCGAGGTTCTCGAAGGCGCGCTTCAGCATCATCCGGTCGATCATGACGGGGATGGGCGCGTCGCCAGCGTCAAACTCGATCCGGACGACGTCCCCGCCCCCCGCCGCCTCGTCGAGAAACTGCCGCGACGAGCCGATGTCCCGCACGAACTCCGCCAGGTCTGCCGCCGCGGGCTTCACGTCGGGCAGCCGCGCGAACTCCGAGAAGGCCGTCACCAGCCGGCGCAGCGTCCCCACCTCCTCCTCCACCACCTCCCGCGCGGTCTCCAACGCCCGCTTGTAGCGCGCGTCGTCGCCCGCGTACTTCCGCGCGATCTCCTGCACGGCGAGCTGGATCGGGGTGAGCGGGTTCTTGATCTCGTGCGCGAGGCGACGGGCCACGTCCTGCCAACCGGCGAGGCGTTGGAGGTAGTCGACCCGCTCGCGCGAGAGCTGGAGCTCTTCGACCATCTGGTTGAACGCGCCCGCCAGCGGGTCGAGCTCTCCCCCGGGGGGCCGGACGCGCACCGAGAGGTCCCCAGTGCCCACGCGCTCCGCCGCCGCCGCGAAGGCCGCGAGACGCCGCTGCCCCGCCGCACGTGCCCGCGCCGACAGAACTGCGGTCAGGGCCGCGCCCAGCCCGGCGACGACGAGCGCGCCCCACGGGATCGGCGGGCTGCGCCGTGGGGTCGACTCGCAGTCGCTTTCGAAGGTGAGCACGAGCTGGGCGTCGGCTTCGGGGAGGTGGAGGGTCTGCACCCGCGGCGCGCACCGGGCGCGGCCCGCGACGAGCTCGCGCGACGCCAGCACGCTGCCACGGCGCCCGATGAGCTGGACGCTGCGGGTGGTGACGGCGGGTGCGGGAGTCGCGGCGGGTGTCGTGGCGCGGTCGACCGCGACGGCGAGGAGCGCGCAGCCGAGCATCGCGGCGGCCGTCGCGGGGGCAGAGGTCACGGGAAGATGTCGCGCTCGCGGTAGACCGTCTGCAGGCGATCGAGGGCGAGGCCGTAGGCGGCGACACGGAGGTCGACGTCGCGCTGGCGGGAGAAGTTCACCACCTCGCCGTACGCGCGCTTCATGGCGTGTTCGAGGCGCGAGTCGACCTCCTCGAGCTCCCAGCTCTCGGAGCGCTTGTTCTGCACCCACTCGTAGTAGCTGACCGTGACGCCGCCCGCGTTGGCGAGCACGTCGGGGATCACCACGATGCCCTTGTCGAGGAGCGCGCGCTCGCCCTCCGGCGTGCAGGGGCCGTTGGCGCCCTCGGCCACGAGCCGGCACTCGAGCATCCGCGCCTCGGCCGGGCCGATCTGGCCTTCGAGCGCCGCGGGCACGAAGATGTCGCACTTCGTCGCGAAGAACTCTTCGCGGGTGATCGACTGCCCCGAGGGATAGCCCGCGATGGAGCCCTTCTGCTTCACCCACTCCATGAGCTTGTGGGGGTTGAAGCCCTCGGGTGAGCGGAGGTAGCCCGAGTGGTCGCCGACCGCCGCGAGCGACGCGCCGAAGCGCGACAGGATCGTCGACGCGTGGGCCCCGACGTTGCCGAAGCCCTGGACGATGTACGTGCTCCCCTCGAGGTTGAAGCGGTTCTCACGGCACCACTCGGTGATGCAGTGGACGACGCCCTGCCCGGTGGCCTTCTCGCGCCCGAGCGTGCCGCCCGACGCCACCGGCTTCCCCGTGACCACGCCGCGGTTGGCCTGCTTGTTCGCGTGACCGACGGTGTTCATGTACGTGTCCATGATCCACGCCATCATCTGCGAGTTGGTGCCGACATCGGGCGCGGGGATGTCGTAGTCGGGGCCGATGTTGCTCCCGAGCGCGTGGGTGAAGCGCCGCGTGACCCGCTGCAGCTCGCCGGTGGAGTGCGCGCGGGGGTTGAACTTGATGCCCCCCTTGGCGCCGCCGTAGGGGAGGCGCATCAGCGCGCACTTCCACGTCATCATCGCCGCGAGCGCCTTGGTGTCGTCGAGGGTGACGTTCTCGTGGTAGCGGATGCCGCCCTTGAAGGGGCCGAGGATGTTGCTGTGCTGGATGCGGTAGCCCTTGAAGAGCTTCACCTCGCCCGTGTCCATGCGCACGGGGAAGTGAACGATGATCTCGTTCTTGGGCTGCGACAGCATGGTCTCGACGGCGGGGTCGAGGCTGACGACGCGGGCCGCCTTCGCCAGGTAGTCCTGGATGACCTTGAAGAACTCGTACTTCTCGCTCGACATCGGCTGTCTACTCCCTCGTGGCGCGATGGGCGTCGATGGGGCCCTTGTGGTTCGCGCGATGGTCGGGGCACTTGACCACCCGCGCCGACGCACCGTCAAGGCCGTATCCACGACGCGACGCGGCAATCGCGCGGTCAGGGGACCGAGCTGTCCAAACCGTCGACGGAGACGGGGACGTCGTTGGTGGCTTCGTCGACCCACGACGCGTCGGTGGGTGGCGGCTCGACGCCAGCGTCTGGACCCACGAGGTTGGCGGCGACGCGCTCGCAACTCGCGGGCACCCCCGGCGAGAACCCGTCGTAGCAGAGCACGAACCCGGGCGCCTGGGGGCCGGGGACGCCGTCATCGCTGAACTCGCCTTCGAAGAACACGGTGACCGTACGCGAGAGTCGGAGCAGCTCGAGCTTGATGGCGAGCGTGTCGCTGCGCGCGATGAGTCGCCCCGCCGCCGTCGACACTTCGAAGCGGACGGGCGCCGTGAGCCGCAGGCGGTTGGTGAGCAGCGTCCCCCAGAGCTGGTTGCAGGCGTAGCCCTGGTCGTTGCCGTAGCTCACGCCCGTGGCGAAGTTGCGCATCGCGGCGATGGCGGCGGGCTGCGTCACGCCGTCTTGCGGCACCATCGCGAAGGTGAGCCGATGCGAGGAGGCGCCGAGCGCGGCGTGGACGGCGCGCACGTCAGCTGAGGGGAACGTGCAGTCCGTGCAATTGGCGTCGGGCAGGAGGTTGATGAACGGGACGAGGTGACCGTCGAGCGCGGGCTCCGCGGTGACGACGATCATCCGGAGCGTGCTGGGGTCGAGCTGGATGGAGCGCGCCGCGAGCGGGGCGATGTCTGTCGGCACACGATCGCACGGCGTGCCTCGCGCGACGACGGCGATGTCCCAGGCCTCGTTGGCGCCCCCGACCATCTGATTGAGCGGGACCGAACGGGAGACCTCACCGTAGTCGAGCCCGTCGACCGGCCAGTCGGTGCTCTGGAAGCGCGCCATGCTCCGCGTCGCGCTGCCGCTTCGCTTCTGCATGCAGATGTCGATCGGCCCCACCTCGGGCGCCATGTGGGCCACGCGAACCTGCGTCGTCGACCAACGGCCTGGCTGACAGGTGACGCGGTCGACCGTCGCGTCGCGGATCGGAGCGTCGGGCGCCGACGGCTCCACGCGCGCGTCGAACGCGTCGGGCGGCTCAGCCACGTCGGCCTGCGTGGCGTCGACGCGCTCCGCGGCGGCGTCCCGCGGCGGTTGGAAGCGATCGAAATCGACCCAGCAGCCGGTCGCCGTGAGGAGCGCGATGAGCGAGGCGGTCAGGGCGCGCATCAGAACGTGCCTCCGATGCCCGCGGGGCTGGCGTGGAGCGTGACGGCGCGGCGGGGCCCCGGGCTCGCGCGCCCCACGAAGTACATCACCGCGCCCGCGGCGGCGAGCACTGCGCCCGGCACCAGGAGGCCGTAGCCGAGGTCTTGAAACAGCTTGCCGTCTTCGACGCGCGCGGCGTTGTAGCCGCCCGACACCAGGTCTTGCTCCGCGCGGTCGCGCGCGTAGAGAAAGCCGCCCCCAGCGACCGCCGTGGCCGCGCCGAAGACCCATAGCGCGATGCCAGCGACGCGCAGCTCGGTGCGGTCGGGCGTGGGCGGCAGCGGGCGCACCGGCGGGGGCAGGATCGGTGGCGCCTCCACCGTCGGGGGCGCGGTGACGGGGAGGGCCTCGAGCACGAGCGTCCGGAGCTCTCGCTGTCCGGCGGCGAGCGTCAACGACGTCTGCACGTCGCGTCGCCCCGCGGCGCTCGCGGTGATGGTGACGTCGCCGGGCTCCATCGGGATCGTCACCCCGAGGCCGCCCTGGTGGAGGGTGGCTCCGTTGACGCGGATGGAGAGGTCACGGGGCGCGTCGGGCGCGGCGACCGTCAGCCATGCGAGCGATGGCGCGATGGCGTCGGCTTCGGCGCGCGCCGCGTCGCGGGTGGGCACGTACCGGGGCTCGGAGGCGGCGCGGGCCTCGGCGTCGCGCGCGGCGCGATCGAGCAGGACCCAGGCGTCGGCGGGGCGACCGAGGCGCAGGAGCGTGCGGCCGAGGTACATCCGCGTGTTGGGGCTGTCGACCGTGTCGAGCGAGCTCTGGAAGGCGAGGCGCGCCTGCTCGAAATCCCCCGCCGAGAAGCGCTCGCGACCCTGCTGATAGAACGACTGCGCGCGCGACTCGATCGAGAGCGCGGAGGCGGGCTGCGCCTGCGCAGCGCGCGGGCCAAGGACGCCAACGGCGAGGGCGAAGGCAACAGGGATCCCTAGTGTTCGACGGGTCGTGTACACGGTGCCCTGGTACGAGCGCGGCGGATACGCCGCACACCGGCCCCGATCCTGTCAGATCCCGGGCGGATCGTACAGTCCCGGAGCCGAAGAAGCGCCTCCAGGCTCCGGTGATCGCGCACGGTGTCGATGCTCATGGCGTCGATGGCGCGGCGGCGAGGTGGCCGCCACAGGCGCCTGGGGGATCGGGAGCGGGGTGACGGTCGGGGGGGCCGCGATCGGCGGGGTGACGGCTGCGGGCGGGGTCGTCGGAACGACCGGTGCGGGCGGCGCGGCGAGCAGCGCGAGGGTCGCGCGGGGGACCTGCTGGCGCGGGCCATGGGCGCGCACCGCGACCATCAGACTGATCGCAGCCGCCGCTGCCACCAGCGCCGCGAGCATCCACGACACGCGGGAACGCCGCGTCGGTGAAGGGGCGTCAAGGCGCTCGGGCGAGGAACCCACGCCGCGCGGGGGCGTCCGCTCTTCGAAGCGGACGGGGACCGTGACCGGCGACGGACCCTCGAGGGGCGTTCGCTTTAGCGGGTCGGAGGCGGGTGGCGAAGGTGGCGGGTCGCTGAACGCGGCCCGGGGGACGCGCAGGGTGGTCGCGCGCGTCGTGGGCGAGGGGGACGGCGCGTCGGACCAGCGCTCGTGGAGGCGGCCGTCGAGGGCATCGGCGAGCGCGTTGGCGAGGGCGAGGCCCGTGGGGAAGCGCTCGTAGCGGCTGCGCGCGAGGGCCACCTCAGCCCACGCGTCGAGGGCGGCGGGGAGCTCGGGGCGTACGGACGTCGGCGGCGCGATGCGGTGCGTGAGGATGGCGACGAGCAGCTCGGCGATCGCCTCGCCGTCGAAGGGATGCGCGTCGGTGAGCATCTCGTACGCGATCATGCCGAGGGCCCAGAGGTCGCTGCGGCCGTCGAGCTCGCGCAGGGAGCGGGCCTGCTCGGGGGACATGTAGCGCGGCGTGCCGATGAGGGTGTTGCTCGCGGTGGCGCGGGCCCCGTTGGCCAGCACGTCGGTGAACTTCGCCACCCCGAAGTCGAGCACCTTCACCGTCACCCCCGCATCGCTCCGCGCGAGGAAGACGTTCTCGGGCTTGAGGTCGCGGTGGATGATGCCCGCGGCGTGGGCGGTGTCGAGCGCTGCCGCGATCTGGCGGACGATGTCGAGCGCCTCGCCGTGCGTGACCCGCGGCGCGCGGGCAAGGCGGCGGGCCAGGGATTCGCCCTGGAGGAGCTCCATCACCAGGAAGGGGCGCCCGTCCGCCGCGACGCCGAAATCTTCAACGCGCACGACGTTCTTGTGTTGAAGGCGGGCGGCGATGCGGGCTTCGCGCAGGAAGCGGTCGATGGCGGCTTTGTCGCGGGAAACCGTCGGGATGAGCACCTTGACGGCGACCGCGTGGCCGAGCACTGCGTGCGTCGCACGAAAGATCTCGCCCATGGCGCCCTCGTCGATCTTCTCGACAAGGGTCCAGCGGTCAGCGAGGGTTTCGAGGGGCTGCGACATCGACGTCCCGAATGTAGCGGCGACACTGCCTTCCCGGCAATTCCTTCCTGTGCGAGAAATCGGCAGCGCGTGGCGGCCGGAGACTTCCATTCCTGCGACGTACGACCCGAAGCCACGCCCGCGATGCCCGACGATCTGACCCCGAAACCCCCCAGGAAGCCCCGTCGCCGCCGGATCGGCGTCGCGTCGCTGGTGCTCCTGGGCCTCGTCGTCGTGGCGGTGGCCGTCGCGCGGAGCCGTTGGTTCAGCCGCGAGGTGGCGGTGCGGGTGCAGAAGGAGATCGCGGCGGCCACGGGGCTCGACGTCCAGGTGGGGGCGGTGGGCTTCTCCTTCTGGGATTTCTCTGTCCACCTCGATCAGATTTCAGTCGGGCGTCGGGGCGCGGCAGCCATCGCGCGGGTGGGACGGCTGGTGGTGGCTCCGTCCCCGGGCGATCTCTTTCGGGGGCGGGTTCAGCTTCAGCGCGTGAGCGTCGAGGGGGCGTCGATCGACCTTCGCCTGGTGGACCGCAACGGCGGCATCGCCCTGGAGAACGGCCCCACGACCCGTACGAGCGGGCAGGGGGGTGGTGGCGATCCGCCGTTTCGCGACATCGACGTGACCGATCTCCGACTCCACGTGCACCACCCGCGCCTCGGTGAAGTGACGCTCGATTCGGTGGACCTCGACGTGCTCCAGACGCCCGACCGTCGCTTCATGGTGGGGCTGCTCGCGTCGGGCGGCGAGGTGCAGTCGCCGCAGCTCACTGGCCCCGTGCGACGGCTGGAGGCTCGGCTCTCCTATGACCGCAACACCGACGACCTCCGGGTGGCGCTGGCGCACGTGGCGGTGGGGCGCTTCGACGTGCAGGTGCGTGAGGGGCTGTGGTCGCCGCGGGCGCATCGGGCCGAGGTCGACGCGCGGGTGGAGGCCTGGGTGGAGGACGCGCTGCGATTTTTTCCTGCGACCCACCCCGACCTGCGCGGCGCGGTGGCGGTCGACGTGCGCGGTTGGGTCAACACGGAGACGTTGGACTTTCAAGCGGCCGCGGGGCTCTCGGTGCGGGGCCTCGAAATGCACGCGCCGGACAGCCAGACGGGCGAGCCGTTGACCTACAACTTCAGCGACTCCGTGCAGCTCCGCGCCGAGGCGACGCGCGAGCGGGTGGTGGTGAGGGACTTCCACGCGCGGTGGGCGGGCGCGGACGTGACGGCGCCGACGCTCACGCTGGGCTTGCGGGGGACGTTCCCGTTGGAGGGTGACGTTCACATCCAGGGGCTGGACTTCACGCAGCTCATGAAGAACCTCACCGTGACGCCCCACACGGTCGTGCTGTGGACGCTCACGGGGGCGCTGCGGCTGCGCGCGTCGCTCGACCCGCTGCGCTTTCAGTTCGACATCCCGGGGATCGACGCGACCAGCTTCGCGATTCTCACCAACGGGTGGGACCTGCACCCGCAGCGGCCGATCATTCGAATCCCGCGGGCTCGCCTCAGCGGTCGGATGGTGATCGACCCGGTGTCGGTGCAGTGGCTCGACGTGGTGGCGTCGTTCGCGCGGACGAGCCTCACGGCGCGCAAGGTCCGCGTCCGCACCGCGCGCGACCTCACGGGCCGCGAGCAGGACATCGACGTCGACGGCGTCGCGTCGGACCACATCGACCTCGCCGACCTCGGGACGGTGCTCGACATCCCCATCTCGGGCATCGCGCAGGTGCGGGCGCGGGCGCTCGGCGGCAACGGCGATCCCCCCGTGTCGGGCACCATGAGCGTGTCGGACTTCCGCTTCGCCACGCTGCCCTTCGGTGACCTGACGACCGCGCCGGGCACCCAGTGGGGGCTCCACTCGATGCGGCTCACCGCGCCGCGCGTGGTCGGTCGCTTCCGCCAGAGCGGTTACGAGCTCTCCGACGCGTACCTCGACTTCACGCGGTGGACGCTGCGCTCGGGGGCGCACGTGCGTTCGGAGCGCTTTCAGGCGCAGGACTTCTACCGGATGTTTCACTTCGAGGGCGACCCGGTGTTTGCGCCCTACGACGGCTCGGCGCGGGTCGATGCGCAGGTGGACTACGTGCTCGGGCGCCCCGGCGACGACCGCGACGGCGTGATGAACGTCACCGCCGCCCTCGACCGCGGCGCCCTCGTGGCCTTCGGTGAGCGCATCGACGACGCCAGCGTGCGCCTCTCCTACGACTGGCTGCGGCGGCGTGACGGGGTGCGCGGGGCTCGCGTCGACGTCGAGACGTTCCGCGGCACCAAGGGCGGCGCCGTGATCGAGGCCTCGGGGTCGATGGCCCCCGGCGCGCGGATGCACTTCGTCGCGACGGCGCGGGCAGTCCCCCTCGCGTCGCTCGACACGCTCCGCAGTTCGGGTGCGCCGGTGAGCGGGACCGCCTCGGTGTCCGTCAGCGTCGACGGCACCCCCGACGCGCCGCGCGCCTTTGGCACCATCTCCCTGCGCGATCTCAGCGCCCTCGGCCGCGCGCTCGGCGCCGTCGACGTCGCGCTGTCGCAGGTGCCCGACGGCCCCGTCCTGCGTGACGCGAGCGGCCGCCCGCCCAATGGTCGCATCACCCTCGACACGCGCCTCCTCGACGATCACCTCCATGTTCACACCGCCCTGCGCGTGCCGTGGGCCGAGGGGACGTGGCGTGATGCGCTCGGCGTCGAGCACCGTGACTACTCGCGCGATTGGGGTCACGCCGAGCTCTCGGCCGCGGTGCGCACCACCGCGCCCATCGACCTCCTTCCGTGGCTCCCGCCGACGGTGCTGGCGCGGGTGGGCGAGGGGGCGCGGGCGCGGGCCGGCTTCGCGCTCACCGTCGACCGGGCGAGGCTCGACGATGTCGCGCACGCCGACGGGCGGCTGGTGTTCACCAGCCTCGACGTGGGGGCATCGGGGATGGGCGCGTCACTGGGCGAGGGCGCGACGTTGGCGGGCTGCGCGCGCGGCGGCGTCTTCTGGGTCGACGACGCGGGGGCGCAGTCGACGTGCGCGGAGGTGCCGGCGCGCTACCGCGGCGTCCCTTCGCTCACGTCGCCGTCGGGGCCGGTGTTCGACCTCACCCGCCCGATGCTGCTCGGACCCGGCGGCGTGCGCATGTGGCTCGCCGGGGCGGCGACGGTGGGCGCGCGACCGAGCGACCCACTGCGGGTGACAGGGAAGGTACGCGCCGAGCTCGATCTCGCGCGCGCGGCGGCGCTGGTGCCCTCGATGACCTGGGGGCGCGGCCAGGGCGTGCTCGACCTCGACGTGGCGTGGGACGGCGAGCAGCCCGACCTCTCGGGGACGGTCCACATGGCCGACGCGTCGTTTGGCCTCGCGTCGCTCCCCGTGCCCATCCGCGACGTCGACCTCGACGTCAACCTCCGCGGCAGCGTCGTGGACATCACCACCGCCCGCATGAACTACGGCGCCGCCACGATCGAAGCCTCCGGCGGACGGCTCCACCTCGAGCGCACCTCGCTGGAGCGCATCCAGGTTCCGCTGCGCATTCGCAACCTGCTGCTGTCTTCGCGCGACGGGCTGCCCGATGGCCTGGAGGCGGGCGCCGACGCCGACCTGTCCCTCTCGCGCGCCACGGCCGACGAGCCGGCGTTGCTCTCGGGCGAGGTGACGGTGACCCGCGGGCGCTTCACCCGCCCGATCCCGTTGTCGGGCGACCTCCTGCGACGCCTCGGGAGCAGCGACGGCGCGGTGGGCGGCACGCAGGAGGCCGCGGCCGAGGCCCCCTACAACCCCGCCAACGACTGGCTGCGGCTCGACGTGCGCGTCAACATGCCGACCCCCTTCCGCGTGGCCAACAACCTCGCGGAGGCCGACGTTCGCCTCGGCACCGGGCGCCCCTTCGTCATCACCGGGACCAACCAGCGCTACGGCATCCTCGGCACGGTGGAGGTGCCCCGCGGCGTGGTCCACCTCAACGAGACCGACTTCGAGATCCGCCGCGCGCGCGTCGACTTCGACAACGCCGAGCGCATCGCGCCCGCCTTCGACCTGCTCGCCCAGACCGACATCCGCCGCACCACCGACACCACCGTGCGCTCGCAGTGGCGCGTCAACCTCCACGCGTACGGCACGCCCGAGCGGGTGAACCTGGAGCTCTCCGCCGAGCCCTCCCTCGCCCTGGAGGACATCGTGCTGCTGCTCCTCTTCCGCCTCACGCGGGCCGAGATGGAGCGCGTCGGCGGCGTCAACGCCGGGCAGGCCGTGGGCATCGAGCTCCTCTCGCGCAGCCTCGGGCTCGACCAGGTGGTGCAGGGCGCGCTCCCCTTCATCGACGAATTTCGCCCTGGCAGCACCTACAACTACCGCTCGGGCGCCATCGAGCCCTCGCTCTCGCTCGGCGGGCGCATCACCGACACGCTGCGCTGGAGCGGGATGACCACCTTCGCCGCGCAGCCGCTCATCCAGGGGACGCTCAACCTCCGCGTGGGCCGCAGCGTCGCGGTGCAGGTGTTCTTGAACAACGCCACCAACCAGCCCAGCACGCAGGTGCCCAACGCCGGCGTCGACGTGCGCTGGAGGCTCATCCAGTGAAGCGCCGCCTCGCCCTCACCCTCGCGCTCGCGTTCGCCGCCCACGGCCTCCTGGGGCGCGCGCAGCAAGGGCCACCTGCCCCCTCGGTCGATCCGCTCGCTGCGGGGGAGGGCCTCGTCGGTCCTGTCACCTCGGTGGTGCTCGAGCCCCCATTGCCCGGCGAAGACCCCTGGGGCCGCGCCGGCCTCGCCCGCTTGACGCCCTTCTCCGCGGCGCTCGCCCGCGACGCGCTCCGTCACGCGCTCGCGTCAGGCACCTTCGCGTCGGCGGAGGTGTCGGCGCGCGCGGCGCCCGGCGGCGTCGAGGTGCTCATCCGCGGACCGCGGCGCTACCGGCTCGTGTCGATCGACGTGCGCGGCGCCGTCGAGCGCGACCCTGAGGTGGTGCGCGAAGACGCCGACCTGCGCGCGGACATGAGCGTGACAGACGCCGCCGTCACCGAGGCCCTGCGCCGCGTCGAGGGCGCCTACCTCGACGCGGGCTACCCCGAGGCCCGCTGCCGCCCCGAGTGGAGCGACACCGAGGTCCCCGGCGCGCGGCGGCTCACCCTGCGCGTGATCGAAGGGGCGGGGCGGCGTGTGCGCGAGGTCGTGGTGGAGGGCGCGCCGCCGCTGCTCGAAGCGGGCGTGCGGGAGGCGATGGCCTTCGGCGTGGGCGAGCTCGCCTCTCCGCAGCGCGTGCGGACGAGCGGCGAGGGCGCCACCGCGTGGCTCCGCCGCCAGGGTTACCTCGACGTGAGCGTCACGCCCAACGTCGAGCCCGTCGAGGGCGGCACAGGCCGCGGGCAGGTGCGCGTGCGCGTCGTGATCGCGGCCGGGCCGCGCAGCGAGCTCGCGTGGTTCGGCGTGCGCGCGCTGCCCGAGGAGACGCTGGTGGAGGCGCTGCGGCTCGGCGACGAGCAGGGGTGGACGGACTCCTCGGCGGCGTCGTTCGCCGCCCGCGTGCAGGACGTGTACGCGCGGCGCGGATGGATCGACGCGCGCGTGCGGGTCGAGGCGGCCCCCGACGGCGCGAGTCACCGCACGGTGCGGGTGTACGTGCACGAAGGGCCGCAGGTGTTCGTGCGGGCGCTGCGCTTCGAAGGGGCCACGGTGCTCACCGCCGCGGAGCTCACCGAGCTGGTGGAGGCCACCGCGCGGGCGGAGCTCCCATCGTCGCCGCGACCCGACCGCGGGTACCTCCTGCCCGATCACACCTACGACCCGGCCGTGTACGCGGCCGCCGCGCAGCGCATCGTCGAGGCGTACCGGGAGCGCGGCTACCTCGACGCCGCCGTCGCGACCCCGTCGACCTCGCGCTCGACGGGTGCGTCGGGGCCGCGCCTGGAGGTGACCTTCCGCATCACCGAAGGCCCCCGGAGCTTCATCGAGGAGCTGGCCTTTGACGGCAACCGCACGCAGCCGAGCGCGGTGGTGGCGCGGGTGTGGGGGCTGCCGCTCGGGGTGCCCGTGTCGTACCGCGAGATCGGCGAGGCGCGCGTGCGGCTGGCCGACTGGTACCGCGAGCGAGGCCACGCCTTCGCGCGCGTCGAGCCCGAGGTGGAGCGGAGCCCCGATCACACGCGGGCGCGGGTGCGGGTGATGGTTCACGAAGGGCCGCGGGTGCGCGTCGGGCGCGTCGAAGTACGCGGCGCGCGCGCGGTGCTCCCCTCGGTGGTGCGCGCGCGGCTGGCGCTCGGCGAGGGGGACACCTTCTCGCTGTCGGCGGTGCGCGCGAGTCAGCGACAGCTCTATGAGCTCGGCATCTTCTCGGCCGTCAATGTGGGCCTGGAGGACGGGGACGTCGAAGCGCCTGTGAAGACGCTCCTCGTCCGCGTGGTGGAGGAGCGGCGCGTGAGCCTGGAGCTGCGCGCGGGCTTCTCGCTGGGGCAGGGCGGGCGCGTGGGCCTGGAGTTCGCGGCGCTCGACCTCGGCGGCGTCGCGATGAACCTCTCCGTGCGCCCCGAGGCCGGCTACCTCTTCGACGTCCCGCTGGTGGCGCCGACGCCGCCGCCGGAGATCAACATCGACGCCTGGGATGTGCAGCGTCTCACTGGACGCTTGCCCGTGTCGCTCGCCTTCCCCTACGTGCCCGGGCTGGGACCGCGCTTCGGCGCGTCGATCGACGGATCGCTGTCGCGCGTTCTCCAGCCGTGGTCGTACGAGCTCGTCACCCTCGGCCTCGGCGGCACGCTCACGTGGCGCCCGGTCGATCACCTCAGCCTTTCGTGGACCACCGAGGTTCAGCGGATCAACGTCGGCATCCTCGGCGCCGCCACCGTGCAGTCTCTCTTGCGACGCCTCGCAGACTCGTGCGCGCGGGGCGTGATGGACGACTGCAACCGGTTCACGAACTTTCAGCAGGGGCTTCGGCGCTACACCGCCGGCGTGAGCGACCTCGTTGCCACCCGCATCGGCGTCGTCTGGGACGGCCGTGACAACCCGCTCACGCCGCGCAGCGGGCTCTACGCTTCGTTGAATTCGGAGTTCCTCTACCTGCTCGGCTTCAGCGGCGTGGAGTCGCAGCCGTCCGTCGCGACGCTGCACCTGGAGGGGCGCGTGACCGGGTACGTCCCGCTGCCCGCGCTCGGGATGGTGCTCACGCTGAGCGGCCGTGCGGGGCGCAACATCGCCCTCGCCGACCGCGCCAACTCGCATCCGTCCCGGCTCTTCTGGCTCGGCGGCGCCAGCTCCATGCGCGCCTGGGCGCAGAACCAGCTCCCTCCCCCCGAGACGATCGAAGACGCGCGGCGAGCGTCGCCGACCGATCGTGCGATCGTCGTGGCCACCGCCCAGGGAGGGGAGTTCTACATCAACCTCGTGGCCGACTTGCGCGTTCCGCTGGCCTTCCTGTCGCCGAAGCTGGAGCTCGGGCTCTTCGCCGACCTCGGCAACGTGTGGCGCACGCCGCCGCCGATCGACGAGTGGTACAAGCTGCGCGTGGCGCCGGGGGTGGGGCTCCGCGGGGTGCTGCCCGTGGGGATCATCGCCCTCGACGTGGGCTTCGTCGTCGACCCGGTGGCGGAGGCGGGGGAGAGCGTGTTCCAGACGGTGCAGTTCTACCTGGGCAACACGCTGTAGGCGCTCAGCGGATCTGCACCCAGCCGCGGCCCGTCAGCCGACAGTACAGCGCGCCCACCGCGCCCTCCACCCCGAGGTCGCTGTCATGGAGGCGAATGGCGCTGCGACCGTCGGGCGCGGTCAGGCGCGCCACGCGACCGTCGGCGAGCAGCTCCAGGTGGAGATCGTCCGTGGCCATCGGCAGCACCGTCACCGAAGGCCGCCGCACGAGGTCTTCCAGGGTGAGCATCCCGTAGGCGTCGTCGAGCGAGGGGAGGCCGAAGGCCGTCTGGGCCTCGCGCGCGTTCTCCACCATCAGCGCGCGCAGCGTCCCCGTGTCGCGCTGCTGGAGCGCCGCCCAGAAGCGTCGGTACTGCGCGACGACGTCGGCGGTGGTGGCGTCGTCGAGCTGGAGCACCTCGGCGCGCGACCAGAGCCACGCGGGGAAGGGGTTGGGCATCGGCAACACCTGACGCGCCAG
Source organism: Polyangiales bacterium (assembly GCA_044375895.1). Lineage (GTDB taxonomy): Bacteria > Myxococcota_A > Polyangia > Polyangiales > CAISKJ01. The sequence goes on from JBILLV010000023.1 coordinate 26,703, forward strand.
GGCAGCAGTCGGCGTGTCGAGGAGCGTCGCCACGGGGCCGCTCGGCGCGGCGACGGGCGCGTCGGCGTCGGGCGTGAGCGCGCTGAAGCGTCCCCCCTCGTACACGATGCCGCCGAGGCGACGTCGCTCGCTCGCCGGGGCGCCGAGGGCCCGCACCGTCACCTCGGCCACGCAGCGCGTCGCGGGGTGGCTGAGCAGGACGGGCGTGCGGGCGTCGTCGTCGCGCTCCCCCGCGTGGAGCAGCACGGAGAGCACGTTGTCGCCGGTGAGCAGCGAGAGGTTGAGCGGGACCTCCGTGTCGATGATGGACGTCGACGCGTCCAGCGAGACCACGGGGAGGTCGTTGAAGCGGAGCGTGAAGCGGCAGTAGCCCGCCTCGAAGGCGAGGGTGAACAGGGGCTGCGGCGGGAGCGGGGCGGTGATCGGTGGGGTCACGGGAGGGCTCTGGTGCTTCTGAGGGCTACTTGCTGAGGGTGGCGACGAGGCGCGCGTGCCAGTCGCCCTGCGGGAGAATCTCGATCTCCTTCTTGAACGTCTCGGACTTCTGGCTCGACCCGAACCAGCCCCACTCCACCTTGAGGCTGAGCCAGCCCGTGATCTCGATCTTCATCCCGCCGAAGCGAACGCCCCCGCGGATGCCGTCGAAGTACCGGCCCTTCTCTTCAAACTGCCCCGCCCACAGGCCCGCCTCGACGCTGGCGCCGCCCTCGATCGCCCCGCCCGCGCTCGCCTTCACGATCAGCGCGGTCGCCTCGCCCGAGAGCTCACCCCGGGCCTTGAACTCGATCTTGCCCGAGACGACACCCACCTCCGCGAGCTGGCGTCCCCACTTGTTCTTCACCGAGATGTTGCCGAGGCTGATCGACCCGCCGATGGTGAGCTTGACGGAGACGGTCCCCTTGGCGCCGAAGCGCTCGCCGCCGACGCCCGCGCCGAGGCGCTGCCGCAGCTTGATGAGAAACTCCGCGACGCCCGGCGCCACGACGATGCCCACGGCCGCGAGCGCGTTGCCCGCCGAGCGCAGGATCACGTCGATGAGCTCGAACTCGAGGCGCCCGCCGAGGAGCGGCGAGCCGCCGAAGGTCCACTCGGTGTTGTTGTAGACCTTCCACTCGTCGGGCTTCTCCTCGACCTTGGACTTGTACGTCCCCTTGATGTCGATCTCAGGGAAGACGACGTTGATGTTGGCGACGAGGTAGAAGAGCTTGCGGAGCCAGCGCGCCATCTTCAAGACGGCGTGCACCCACGGCATCTTGCGCTGCCACTCGCCCTTCAGCTCGACGCCGAGCTCGTGGCTCCGCCCGTCGTAGCCGCACTTCGCTTCGAAGTAGAACGACAGCCCGTCGGTCTCGGTGGCCGAGTTGCGCGAAGCGCCCGCCCCCGACGAGCCCGCATTGATCTGTCGCCCCGTGGAGTACTTGAAGCCGTACTTGATCTCCCACTCCACCTCCGGATAGACGCTCACGGTGAGGTAGGTGGTCGCGGCGCCCTTGCACGCGAGCGCTTCGAGCTTGTACTTCGCCGGCTCCTCCTGGAGCGGCCGGAGCGAGCGCCACAGGGCCGCAGGGTTGGGCACCGCTCCCGCCACCGTGATGCGCAGCGGGTGGTTGACGGTGAACTCGCCGTCGCTCCCCTTGAGGAAGCGCGTCTGCCCGTTGTTGGTGATGCGGTAGTGCTTCGCCTGGTGCTCCCGCGCGCTGCACAGGGGCTTCTTCACCACCGTCGTGAGCTTCACCGAGTCGGTGTTGGTGTGGCCCGCCACCACCTGAAGCTCCTGGGTGTTGGCGCCGACCCCCACGATCGCGGTGTACGTGCGGGGGGCGTGGCCGCACTTGATGGTGACCTTCTCGATCTCGCAGAGGTTCTGCGCCGCCTGGCAGGCCACGCAGGTGGCGCCGGGGGCCACGCCCGTGAGCTGCTGCTGACGGAGCGCCTCGCGGTTGCGGGCGAAGCTCGCGGCCCACTCCCGCGACTGCTGCTCCTGCCCGGGGACGTACGGGCTCGGGCGCACGCGGGGCCCCGGGTACCGCTGTCGCATCTCGGCGTCGGCCAGCGCCGCGGCCTCGGGGGAGAGCTTCGCGAGCACGTCGGGGTGCGGCCCCGGCGCGAGCCCGACGAGCGGCGGGCGAGTGAGGCCCGCGCCCGGGGCGCTGAGGTACGGCCCCGGTGGCGCGAGCGACGCGCCCGTCGGGAAGAGCGGCCGAGGCTGCACGGGTTGAGTCACGGCGGGTCTCCGTCAGGCGCCTGGTGGCTGAGGGCGAGGTTGGCAAACTGCTCGTCGAGACGACGGAGCTTCACGTCGGCGTCGGCGCGCGGGTCTTCGAGGATCGCGCGGGCCCAGGCGTCGTCTTCGCCCTGCGGGAAGGCGTCGCCGCACACCATCCGGTACTCGAGGAGCGGCATGACATCGCTCTCGCCGTAGAGCCCGTAGCGCGCGCCGTCGGCCACGCCGTCGTCGATGAAGGCGTGGAGGGCCTCCGTCGTCGCGGCCCGCGCCGGCTCGAAGCGCGCCCGGAGGCTGCGCGCCGCGCGCCGACGGAAGTCCTCGCTCAGTGCCGCCCGAAGCGCGTCCTGGTGGTGCTGTCGAATCACAAACATCGCACGAGGCTGACTCTCGCGCCCCGCTTCGGGCGGTGTCAACCGGCGCCGGTCACGCCGCGACGATTGACACCCGCGCGGCGCCTGTGATGCCCTCACGGGTGCCCGCACGGTCCACCCATCCTCCAAGAGGCACCACCGTCCCCTATGCCACCCGCAGCACGCATCGGCGACATGCACACCTGCCCGAAGGTCGAACCGGGCCCCGTCCCCCACGTCGGCGGGCCGATTCTCACCGGCGAACGCACCGTCCTCATCGGCAACATGCCGGCGGCTCGCGTCAGCGACAAGGCCTTCTGCAACGCGCCGCCCGACAACGTCTCCCGCGGCGCCTCGGGCGTGCTCATCTCCAACCAGAAGGCCGCGCGCATCGGCGATCCGAGCGCCCACGGGGGCGTGATCGTGCAAGGCTTCCCGACCGTGCTCATCGGCGACCTCGCCCAAGCCGGCGTGATGCGCGAGGCGGCGCGGACGGGGGTTCCGTTCTGTGAGGAGTGCGCGCGGGCGCGGGCGGCGGCCCAGGCGGCCGCGCGGCGTCCAGCGGGGGCGTGAAGGGACTCATGGAGCCCGACGAGGCGCTGCGGTCGGCGCGCGCTGCCGGTGCCCTCCGGCGGCTGCAGAGCGAAGCCGGCGGGGTGTGGGCCGTGCTCGACGCGTCGCGCGACGCTCGGGTGCTGCCGCTGCTCGGCGAGACCCACCTCGCGTCGCGCTCGCTGTATGACGGCGCCCGCGGCGACGAGCTCGCGGACGTCGCGCCCCACCTCGTGGAGATCCCGCCCGACGAGGACTTCCTCCGGCTCATCGTCGAGGAGTCGTGGGGCGACAGTTGGGGGGTGTTCTTCCGTTGCGAGGGGGTCGACCTCCGCGAACTCCGCCGCCACCTCCGGCGCTTCCTCCGCGTGCGCGACGAGGCGGGCAAGACGCTCCTCTTCCGCTGGTACGACCCGCGCGTGCTGCGCGCCTTCCTGCCGTCCTGCACCGCCGCGGAGGCGGCGCAGTTCTTCGGCCCCATCGACGCGTGGATCGTGGAGGGCTGGGAGGGCGAGTCCTTCCTCCGCATCGACCGCGCCGCGGACGGCGACGTCCGCGTCCACACCGAGGCTCTGTAGGCACCCCACGATGCGCGCGACACTCACCATCGCCTCCGGCCCCTACACGGGCCACTCCCTCGGCGTCGAAGGCGCCGCCCCCCACACCGTCGGTCGCAGCGCGGCCGCCACGCTGTGCGTCGACGACCCGTACCTCTCGGAGGTGCATTTCGCCGTCTGGACCGACCCGCGCGGGGCCTACGTGCGCGACCTCCAGAGCTACTACGGCACGTACGTCAACCAGCTCGCCGTGCAGGAGACGGCGCTGCGCGACGGCGACTCCGTCCAGGCGGGGCAGACGCTCTTCCAGGTGAGCCTCGCGGCCCCCGCGGTGGAGGTGCCCGCGGATCGCGCCCCGCGCGAAGACCTCAACCTCCGCGACCTCGTCGGCGGCGCGCGGGCCCACCCCCACGACTGCGCGCGTTTCGTGCTCCAGAGCGCCCCGGCGGGCATCTTCGCCATCGTCGACCTCGCCCACGACGCGGAGCTCCTCGACCTCCTCAACGCGTCGGGGGAGGCCTTCTGCGCCTTCGACGAGGCGCGTCCCATCGATCAGCTCGGGGATTTCGCGCCCACCCTCGTCGCCCTCACCCACGCGTCGCGGCCCCTCGCCGACGTCGTGGAGGAGACCTTCGGCACGGGCAACGCGATCTTCTTCCACTGCGACGCGCCCTTCGCCGAGGTCTACGGCCACCTGCTGGAGTTCGTGGCCTTCGACGAGGAGGGGATGCTCACCACGCGGCAGTTCTACGACCCCGTGGTGCTCGACCGGTGGCTGTCGGAGTGCACCTTCGAAGAGGCGCGGGCCTTCTTCGGCCCGATCCAGACGTTCTTCGCGGAGAGCGAGGACGGGAAGGCGTTCGTGCGCCTCCGCCTCGGCGCCGACCGCGTGGTGCGGGACGAGGTCCCGCTCACGATGCCGAGCGCCTGAGCGCGGCGTTCAGGGAGACGCGGCGGGCTGCGTCGGGGCGGGCAGGATGTGCTGGTCGACGATGCGACGAATGGCCTTCTCGGCCTGCGCCGACGCCTGGCGCAGCACCTGACGCACGACCGGCGGCAGGCCCTGGTTCTCGGCCCAGCCGTTGAGCACCTCGCGCGCGGCGGCCGTCCCCTGCTCGGTGAGGAAGTTGCGGATGCTCTCCCCGTGGCGCTGCGTGAGCACGTTCATGAAGGGGTCGCGGGCGAGGCCGTCGCGCAGCCCCGCGGCGTGCAGCGCGCCGTAGGTGACGGCCGTCGTCGTCACCCCGCGCACCTCGCTGACGAGCCCCGTGAGCACCGGGCTCCCCTTCACCGCGGGCAGCCCCTCGATGTGCTTGAAGGCGTCGCCCACGAGCGATTTCGCCGCGTTGGTGATCGCGCCCTCGGCGATCTTCGAGAAGTTGGGGCGGCGGCCCTCCTTGAGCGCCGTCACCATCTCGCCCACCGAGCTCTTCGCCAGCGCGGTCAGGCGCTCGGTGATGCGCGGCGGCACGCCCAGCTTCGTGAGGAGGCCGCCGAGGCCCTTCGCGGCCTGGTCGGCGAGCTTCCCCGCGTCGAGCTGCGACGAGAGCCGCTTGAGGATGCCGCCGGGCTCGCCCTGGAGCGCCAACGTCGCGGCGGCCTGCGTGGCCGTCCCCTCCACCGTGTCGGCGCTCCCCTCGTCGCAGTTGATCTTGACGAGGCCGCCCTTGATGCGGACGAGGCTGTCGCCGAGCACCTGCACCGTCGGTGACTTGAGCGTGATCTTGCTCGGCGTCATCACGATGCTGCTGTCGCCCACCGTGAGCGCGATGCTGGTGTTGGCCGTGAGCACCCAGCTGTGGTCGACGCCCGTGGTCATGCCCTTGGGGCCGTGCACCGCGAGCGAGAAGTCCTTCATGATGTCGTGGGATTCATTCATCTCCACGGAGGTGGTGCGGTCTTTCTGGACGCGGACCACCTCGTTGCCGATGACCGTGCGGGCCCGGTCGCCGCCGACGGTGTGCGTCTGGTTCCGTCGGATGACGGTGTCCATGTCGCGCTGCGCGTGGATGAAGATCTGCTCGCTGTTGGCGAGGTCTTCGAAGCGGAGCTCGTTGAACCCCTGGCCCCCCGGCGACGAGCTGGTCTTGATGGTGCTCTTGGTCTTCTCCTCGGGGAGCAGGTATGGGGTGTTGTTCTCGCCGTTGTAGACGCAGCCCGTGACGAGCGGCCGGTCGGGGTCGCCGTCGAGGAAGGTGACCACCACCTCCATGCCGACGCGCGGGATGAAGAGCGTGCCCCACGCGGCGCCCGCCCAGGCCTGCGCCACGCGGATCCAGCAGCTCGCGTTCTTGCTGCGCTGGTCGCCGAGGCGCGTCTCAGGGCGCTCCCAGTGGAAGCGGACGAGGATGCGCCCGTGGAAATCGGTGGAGATCTCCTCGTCCATCCCGTGGGGCGCCATCACCGTGCCGGTCTGCGCGCCGGGGATGGTCGGGCGAGGCGTCACGCGCGCGGGCCGGATCTTCACGTTCGAAGGGACGACGGTGAACTTGTTCCAGTAGCGGTGCTCGGCGTGGCCTCGCCCTTCGCCGCTCTCCGGCGGGAGCGCGTCGAGGTCGATGTCCTTGAAGATCGCGCGGACGTGCTCGCTGCGACGCACCTCATCGGTGATGTCGCCCCAGGCGACCCCGTGGTGCTCGACCTCGAGGAGCACATAGCGCCGGTCGCGCGCGCCCTCCAGGTGCCCGTTGAGGGTGAACGCGCCGCCCGCGAGGAGCCCGGTGACGTTGCTCCGCCCGTGGCCCGTCTCCGCGTCGCGCTGCGCCTCCTCGAAGCGCACCCGCGCGAAGCGGGCGCCGTGGTGCGGCCGGTAGACGTGGCCGCCCTCGTCGTAGGCGCCGAAGGTGTACGACGCGGGGTAGTCGTAGAGGCCCCGCGCCCCGCCGCCGGAGCCGCCGCGCACGGTCATGTCGAGCACCGCGCTCGGGTGCGTGAAGTCGAACTCGCGCAGCGTGACGCCCGTCGACCGGAGCTGCTTGTGCCAGTCGAACCACTGGGCGCTCTCGGTCGCCGAGGTTCCGGTGCCGGCGTCCTGCATCGGCACCGGGCCGCCGTCGAGCGTCTCCACCGTGTGGTATGGGTGGTCCTCGTCGGCGAGCACCCACACCTCGCCTGATTCATCGTGTCGGAAGTAGTAGGGGACCCCTTCCTCCTCCAGCAGCCGCTGGACGAACGCGAGGTCGGTCTCCCGGTGCTGCACGCAGTACTCGTGGGGAGCGAGGGCGTCGACGCCGGGGCGGCACTCCAGCGAGCCCCCCTGGTAGATGCCCGCCGCCTGGAGGACGTCACGGATCACCTGCGCGATCGGGACGTGCTGCCAGATGCGGGAGTTGGTGCGCTGCGACAGGGCCCAGAGCTCTGGGGCGAGGAGCAGTCGGGCGAAGCGGTAGCTCCCGGTGGTGCCGAGGTCTTCGACGCGCCGCACGCGACCGTGCACGTGGCGGGTGAGGCCCGCGCGGCGGATCTCAAGGTGACCCTTCTGGTCGAAGAGCGCCTCCGGGTCTGCGTCGGCCGTGCGGTTGGCCACGAGGACGGAGGTTTCGAAGAGGCGGGAGATCCCTTCGAGGTGGTGCACATGGAGGCACTGCCAGCCGTGGGAGGACCCTGCTTCGAAGGTGAACTCCACCTCGGGAAGTGTTGCGCCGTCGGTGCTCATCGCCGCTCCTGGTGTGATGCGTGGGGTTGCGCGGAAGGTCGTCGACCGGGAGGGCCGACGGGGCGAGGAGCATACCGCCGAACGAGCGTCGACGGTGAGGGGACATTGCCGTCGCGGCGGGAGGGCCCATTGAAAATTTCTCGCGCCCGGCGCCCGGCCGTAGTTCCATCTCCGCCCCGAAGACCTTCCGTCCCTGTTGGAGCGAGACCTTCCCCCTATGCCTACCGCGATCGGCCCCGGCGCCCACGTCACGATTCACTACACGCTGCGCGACGGCCGCGGCAACCTCCTCGAGACCACCGACGCCGACGACCCGCACGCCTTCGTCTGGGGTTACCGCACGGTGGTGCCCGGCCTCGAGCTGGCGCTGGAGGGGGCCTTCGCGGGCGATGTCATCGACGTCACCGTGGCGCCCGAAGACGGCTACGGCCTGCGCGACGACACCGATGTGTTCGAAGTCGACCGCTCGGAGTTTCCTGACGACGTGGCGGTGGGGGGCGAGTTCGAAGCCGAGGGGGACGACGGGACCACCCTCACGATGCGCGTGACGGAGGTGCGCGACGACGCCGTGGTGGTCGACGCCAACCACCCGCTCGCGGGCGAGACGCTCAACTTCAAGGTGCGCGTGGTCGCGGTGCGCGAGGCCACCCCCGACGAGGTGGTCGAGGCCCAGGCCGAGCTCGCCGCGCAGCAGACCCCGAAGGGCGTCTCGTAGGCGTCAGCGCCGCCCGCGCAGGATCATCAGCAGCCCCAGCAGCACGGGGATGAACAAAATCCCCACGGCCACGATGAGCTTGTAGCGCGCGGTGTTCTCCGGCGCGACGGGGGCGGCCGGGGCCGTGGGCTTCGCAGCGACGGGCGCGGGCTTCGGCGCGGGGGCGGGGGCGGGGGGCGGCGGGCCGGCGAGGAGTTTGACCGTCGGGGCCCGGAGCGCGGCGGGGCGGCTGCCGGTGGTCGTGCGCGACGGCGCGGCGGTGGCGATGCGCTGGAGCGCGGCGGTGTCGACGGCCATCGTGCTGGCGAAGCGTTCGGGCTCCTCCTCGCGCTCGAAGGCGACGCGGGTCCGCTCGCCGGGGCCTGGGACGTCGTCGCCGTCGTCGTCGCCCAGCGCCAGCGGCGAGTCGGTGGCCTTCGTCGTAAGAAACTCGTCGACGACGTCGCCCATCTCCTGCGTGCGGCTCACCGCGTCCATGGTGAGTCGACCCTCATCGGCGAGCGGAATGGTCTCGATGGCCTGCGTGGGCTCCGGGTCGAAGCCGCCCGCGGCCGTGCCGATCGCGATGGTCGTGAGCAGCGCGTCCTCTTCCTCTTCGGTGGGGAACGAGGGCGCGGGCTGCGGCGCCGGGGGCAGCGGCGCCACGGGGGGGGCTGCGACCAGCGGGAGCGCCGTGAACGCCGCGATGGGCGTGGAGGGCATCGGGAACCCGCCCGTGGCCGGCGGGAGCGGACCTGACACCGGCATCGGCGCGGGCTCGGCGGTGAAGGCCGACTGGATGCGCGGGGCCTGCGACGCGAGCACGTCGACCGTGGCGGCGGTGGCGGGCGTCGGCGCGGGCGTCGCGGGAGCGGGCACCGGCGGGGCGCGGCGCGGCGCGGGCGGGGCCGTCCGCCAGGCCTTCTGCGCGGCCTCGCGGAGCGCGGCGACGGTGGGGTAGCGGTCTTCGGGGCGCGCGGCGATGGCGCGGGCGATCACGTCCCAGATGCCCGCGGGGACGTCGTCGCGGCGGCGTTCGAGGCCCGCGGGGGAGAGCGTCATGCCGAGGGGCGCGGGCAGGGAGAGCATCTCGCGGAGCAGGGCGCCGAGGCCGAAGACGTCCGCGGGGATGCCCGGGCGGCCGTCGGGGATGAGCTGCTCGGGGGCGGGGGAGCGCAGGGCGCGCGCGCTACGGATGGGGGCCGTCGGGTCGGCACCGGCGTGCTTCGCGATGCCGAAATCGAGGATCCGCACCGTGACGTCGGGGGCCTCGCCGCGAAAGAGCACGCAGCCCGGCGTGAGCGTGAGGTGGAGCACCTGGCGCGGGGCCTTGTGGGCGGCGTGGAGGGCCTCGCAGGCGCGGTCGAAGATGGCTTCGAGGAGGCCGAGATCGAGGAGAGTGTCCGCCCGGCGAGCGTCGTCGAGCGCGTCACCCACCGAGCGTCCTTCGAAGCGATCGTGCACGAGGTAGGGGCGCCCCTCCCAGAGGCCCTGGTTGATCACCGTGAGCACATGGTCGTTGCGAAAGGCCCGGAGCGCCTTGACCAGGTCGGCGAGCTCCTTGGGGAGGGCGCCGCCAGGGACCGCGCGCAGCAGTTTGACGGCCACGGGCCGCGCGCCGTGTTGCTGATCGCGGGCGACCCAGGTCTCGCCGAGACCACGGTCGTGCATAGGTTCGACGAGCTCGTAGCGTTGATCGAGGACCGTACCGGCTGCGAGGGTGCTCATCCGCGGGACACCACTCTAAGGGTGGGGCGCGCCGCGTCGCAAGGGTTGCGCGTTGCGCGTCGCCATCGCCCGTCGATTCTGGTACCACCGCAGCGGCTGATCCAAGGCTCATGCGCACCTCACTCCTGCTCGTCGCAGCACTGTTCTTCGGGTGTACCGGCTTCCGCGCTGACCCGCTCGTCACCCCGCGGGATGGCGCCGCCGATCGCCCGCTCGACGCGCCCGCTGGCGACGTGACGGATGCGCCGGTGGCACCCGACGCGACGGACGCCTCCGACGCTGCAGACGACGCCGACGTCGCGGACGTGGCTACGCTCGACTCGCTCCCGGTGGATGCGGGGCCGTGCGGCGGACCCTGTCCGGAGGGCCGCACGTGCTGTGACAATCGATGCATCGACCTCACGAGCGACCCGCAGAACTGCGGCGGCTGCTCCAGCTCGTGTACGGCCGCCAACGCGTCGGCGAAGTGTCAGGCGGGGCGCTGCGTCCCGCTGTGCCTGCCGGGCTTCGGCGACTGCGACAACTCCCCCGCCAACGGCTGCGAGGTGCCGCTGTTCGACAGCGTGTTCAACTGCGGCGCGTGCAGCCGGGCGTGCAGCATGAACCACGCGGTGCCGCGCTGTGACACCGGTCGCTGCGTCGTGACGTGCGACCCGGGCTGGGGCAACTGCGACGGCGACCCGGCCAACGGCTGCGAGGTCAACATCCTCACGGCCACCGACAACTGCGGCGGCTGCGGGACGGCCTGCTTCGCGCCCAACCGCAACGTGGTGCGCTGCGAGAGCGGGCGGTGCAGCTACACCGCGTGCGAGTCGGGCTTCGACGACTGCAACCGCGACAACAGCGACGGCTGCGAGACCGACGTGCAGCGCGACGTGCAGCGCTGCGGGGCCTGCGGGACGACGTGCATGCCGACGCCGGGGCGCTCGCCCACCTGCGTGTCGGGCGTGTGCGGCACGACGATGACGTGCGCGGCCGCGCTGGCCGACTGCGACGCGCTCCCGGCCAACGGCTGCGAGGTCAACCTGCAGACGAGCGCCCTCCACTGCGGTCGCTGCGGCGGCGCGTGCGGGACGCGCAACGCCACGGCCGCCTGCGTGATGGGCCGGTGCGCGCTGAGCTGCGAGCCGGGCTTCGCCGACTGCGACGGGGTCAACGGCAACGGCTGCGAGGTCGACCTGCGCGCGTCCGCCGGCCACTGCGGCGCCTGCAACCGCGCCTGCATGCTCACCAACGTGTCCATTCAGCAGTGCGTGATGGGCCAGTGCTCCGCCGCGGTGTGCGCAGGGGGCACGGCCAACTGCGACAACAACGCGGCCAACGGCTGCGAGGTCAACATCACCAACAGCGTCGACCACTGCGGCGGCTGCGGGCGACCGTGCCGGATCACCAACGGGACCGGGCGCTGCGACCTGGGCGTGTGCCGCGTGGCGATGTGCTCCGCGCCCTTCGCCGACTGCAACAACAACCCCGTGGACGGCTGCGAGACCAACCTGTCCAACGACCTGCGCGCCTGCGGGGCGTGCAACGCGCGCTGCGAGCCGCCCAACGGGTCGGGGGCGTGCCTCGGCGGGATGTGCCGCATCGCGGGGTGCTACGCGACGTTTCGCGACTGTGACGCCAACGCGATGACCGGCTGCGAGACCAACATCGCGGCGAACCCCGCCCACTGCGGCGCGTGCGGGCGGGCTTGCCCGGCGCTGTTCCGCTGCGTCGGCGGCAACTGCATGCTGTGAGGTTGGAGGTGTCGACGATGTCCACGAGAGCGCTCCTGGTCGCGGCCCTTCTCTCCACCGGGGGCGTGTTCGCGCAGCCCCGGCCGGCGACTCCAGCGCAGCCCGCGCCGACCGTCGACCCCGCGGTGGAGGCCGAGCACACGCGGGGCATCGAGCTGCGTCGGCAGCAGCGCGACGCCGAGGCGCGGGACGTGTTTCGCGCCCTCTACGAGCGCACCCACGAGCCGCGCGCGCTCGCCCGTCAGGCCGCGGCGGAGGCGGCGATCGGCGACTGGCTCGCGGCCGAGGCGCACCTCGCGGACGCCCTCTCGCACGCTGACGACGCCTGGATCGTGCAGCAGCGCGCGGGCCTCGAAGGCGACCTCGCGGGCTTCCGCGAGCACCTCGGCCTGCTGGAGATCACCACCACGACGCCGGGCGCGTCGGTGTGGGCCGGCGGGCTATTCCTCGCGGCGCTCCCGCTCGAGCGGCCGATCCGCGTGCGGGCCGGGACGCTCGCCGTGGAGGTGCGCGCCGAGGGGTATCTGCCCGAGGTTCGAAGCGTGGATGTGCCGCGCGGGATGCGCGTCCCGGCCCGCGAGCTCGTTCAGCTCACGCCGCGGCCGCGCGGGCTGGAGGTGACGCCGGGTCCGGTCGTCGTCACGCCGCCGCCGCCGCCGCCCGTGCGCGAAGCACCGGGGATGCCGCCGCTGCGCATCGCGGGGATCTCCCTGCTCGCGGCCGGCGTGGTGGGCCTCGGGGTGGGCGTGGCGGGCATGGCGCTGCGCGAGGGGACGGCGGTGGCGTTCAACAACGACCCCGCGTGCGGCACCAACCGGCTCACCAGCGCGTGCCGGGCGCTGTACGACCAGGGGGGCGTGGAGCTCACGCTCGGGGCCGTGGGGCTGTCGCTCGGCGGCGCGCTCGTGGTGGGCGGAGCGACGCTGTTGGGGCTGTCGTTTCGGCGCGCGGCGGTGACGGCCTCCGTCGGTGGCGGTGGGGCTGGGGTGGTGGTGCTCGGTCACTTCTGAAATCCGAGTGGGTGCGCGGCGGAGGGGCTTCGGGTAGAGTCCGCGGCATGAGTGACTCGGAAGACGCGCTGCAGCCGGGCGCGTTGTTCGGCAGCTACCAGATCGTCCGGGTGCTCGGGAAGGGCGCGTTCGGCGTGGTGTACGAGGCGATCCGCCAGCCGCTCGGTAAGCGGGTCGCCCTCAAGGTGCTCCATCGCAATCTGGTGTCGCACCAGGAGGTGCTGCAGCGCTTTCTCCGTGAGGCGCAGACGACCGCGCAGATTCAGCACCCCCACATCGTCGAGACCTTCGACATCGGCGAGCACGAGGGGTCGCCCTACCTCGCGATGGAGTTTCTCGAGGGAGAGCCGCTCTCGCGGCGGCTGAAGCGCGACAAGCGGCTGTCGGTGCCGGTGGCCTGCGACCTGATGCTCGCGGTGCTCTCGGCGATGATGACGGTGCACCACCACCACGTGATTCACCGCGACCTCAAGCCCGACAACATCTACCTCGTGCGGACGCGCGGCGGCATGGCCCGCCCCAAGGTGCTCGACTTCGGCATCGCGAAGGTGAGCGGCGAGGGTGAGCTCGGGCTGACGCGCACCACGGCGCTCCTCGGGACGCCCTACTACATGTCTCCGGAGCAGGCGCGCGAGTCGAAGAACATCGACGCGCGCAGCGACCAGTGGGCGCTCGCGGTGATTCTCTATGAGTGCGTGACGGGCGTGCGGCCCTTCGGCGGAGGGTCGCTGCTGGAGCTTCTCAGCAGCATCGCGTCGGGGTCGTACAAGGCGCCGACGACGCTCGTGCCGGAGATCCCCGCCGGCCTCGAGGCGGTGATCGCGCGGGCGCTGCAGCCTGATCCGACGCAGCGCTTCCCGGACGTGCGCTCGCTGGGGGTGGCGCTGCTCCCCTTCGCGAGCGACGCCGCGCGCGGCGTGTGGACGGAGGACTTCTCCGAGGAGCGGGCCTCGCAGGTGCCGGTGAGCGAGATCTCCGACACGATGGAGTTTCCTGAAGACCTCGCCGGGCTCCCGAGCGCGCCGAGCGCGCCGAGCGGGTTCGGCGCGGCCTCGGCGGCGGCGCGGCGCAACTCCGCGCCGATCATCGACGCCACGCAGCTCGCGACCGTCAACCCGCTCCCGGCGGCGGGCGGGACGCTCACGCTGTCGGGCAAGGAGAGCCCGCGGGCGCCGTCCACGCCGGTTCCCGCGCGGGGCCGCGCGGCGGTGCTCCCGCTGGCGCTGGGCGCGGTGGTGCTGACGGGTCTGGCGGGGTGGTACGTGTCGCGGGGCCGCTCCGTCAGCGCGTCGCAGCCTCCCGCGGCGGTGGAGCAAGCGCGCTTCCGCGTGCGGGTTCGCGCGCACCCGGAGACCGCGTCGATCGTGCTCGACCGCGAGGCGCCGGTGGTGGGGGCGATCGATCGCGAGCTGGCGCGCGACGGGCGTTCGCACCGGGTGATGGTGAGCGCGCCGGGGTATCGGAGCGCGGAGTTCTCCTTCCGCGATGAGTTCTCGGTGCCGGAGGTGGCGCTGGTGCGGGATGAGCCGCCGCCCGCTCCGCCGACCCCACCCGCGCCCGTGGTCGCGGTGACGGCTCCTCCGGTGCAGCCCGCGGTGGCGGTGGCGCCGCGCGGTCGTCGCGTTCGAGCGGGGCGCGCCGACGCGGGCGCCGGCGCTCAAACGCCGGCCGCGCCCGAGACGGGCAGCAACGGCGTGGCGATTCGGTAGCGCGCCCTCAGCCGTTGCGGGCGGCGAGCGCCTTCGGGCGCGCGGCGCGCGGCGGCGGGATCGTCGGCGTCCCCTCCTCCCCCGCGGCCAGCACGGCCTCGCAGAACTCCACGTGGTGCTTGAGCACCTTCTTCGGCAGCGCGTCGATGATCGCCGCCGTGAGCGCCGCGACCACGGCCTCCACCTCGCGCCGCCGCTTGCGCCCCTTCTTCGTGATGAACAGCCGCTGGACGCGCCCGTCCTTCGGGTCGCGCGCGCGCAGCAGGAGCCCGGACTCCTCCAGCTTGTCGAGCAGCGGCGTGAGGGTGGACTTCTCGTACATCACGACGCGCGACAGCTCCGTGGCCGTCGTCCCGTCGTCTTCCTCCAGCACCGCGAGGATGCTGAGCTGGGCCGGGTTGATGTCGTCGATGCCGCGGGCCTTGAGGGCCTTGCGGCTGCGCGCGGCGAGGGCGAGGGCCGCCCGCTGCGTCAGGAAGATGGGGTTGTCGCGCAGGGACGGGGGCAGGGCCTTCGCGGTCATGGATCATACGGATACCCACGAACTCCACGGGAGCGCAACGCTGCGCGGGCGATCAGTCCGGGAATTCCAGGGGAGGGAGCGGGTCGGGGAGGTGGTTCAGGGGGCGAACAATCGCTCGTAGGCGGTGGCCAGGGCGTCGATCTCGACGAGGCCGGGGTCGGTGGCGGCGTTGGGGGCGGCGGCGACGAGGGCGCGCACCTGGGCGAGGGAGGCGCGCAGGGAGCTCAGGTCGTCGCGGGTGGAGCGGCGGGCGAGGGGTTCGACGCGCTTGAGGGCCTCGGCCCACGCGACGATGGCCCGGCCGCGGCGCAGGGGGCCGTCCTCCGCGGCGAGGAGGGCGTCGAGGGTGGTGTCGCGCGTGGTGGACATCGGCGCCCCGGAGAGCGTCTCCCAGGTGGCGCGGAGGCGCACGGAGTCGGCGCCCCGCAGTCGGTCGGCGGCGCACGCGGTGAGCACCTGGCGAAACACCATCGCGTCGTCGGGGGCGAGGTGCTGCGGCTGGACGGCCCGCGGGTCGCCCGAGATGGCCTCGCCCGAGAACTCCACCACCCGCATGTACCAGGGGAGCGTGAGCTCGAGGCGGACGGCGCGCGCGGCCACGTCCATCACCTCGGTGAAGCGCTCGTCGAACACCTCGCTCGCCTCCTCGTCGCTGTCGAGGAAGACGTAGGCCCCGCGCCCGAGGTCGGTGACGGCGTCGAGGAGGGTGTCGTTGAAGCCGTCGCCGACGCCGACGCCGACGAGGTAGATCCCGTCGCGCTCGCCGTCGCGGGCGGCGGCGGCGATGGTCTCCGCGTCGGTGGCGCCGACGTTGGCCTCGCCGTCGGTGATGAGCACCACGCGGTTGAGGCGCTCGGGCGCGGCGTGGGCGCGGGCCAGCGCGTAGCCGGCGCGGAGGCCGCTGGAGAGGTCGGTGGCGTCGCGCGGGAGGAGCCCCGTGGCCACGGCGAGCAGGGTCGGATCGCCGGGGCCGACGACGCGGTGGCCGGCGAGGACGGTGGCGGCGCGGGTGTTCCAGGTGACGGCGGAGACGATGTCGCCGGGGCGGAGGGAGGAGGCGATGGCGCGGACGGCGGCGCGGGCGCGGTCGATGCGGTCGTCGAGGATCATCGAGCCCGAGTCGTCGAGCACGAGCGTGAGGGTCATCGGGCGGACGCGGGCGAGGGGGCGGCGCTCGGAGGCGATGCCCACCTGGAGCTCGACGCTCCCCGGCGCGAGGCCCGCGCGCGCGGCCCCTGACAGCGCGAGGGAGCCAGCGTCGGCGGGCGCGTAGGGGACGTTGTAGTAGTTGAGAAACTCCCACGTGCGCACGATGCGGGCGGGGACGATGTGGCCGCGGCGGATCTCGCGGCGCACGATCACCGGCGAGGCCATGGAGTTGGAGTCGTCGGCGGAGAGGTAGAGGGTGACGGGCTCGCGCGTGGGGATGCGGTCGCAAGTGGTGGGGCCGACGCCCGCATCGGGCGGCGGGGGCGGTGCGTCGGGTGGCGGGGGGACGTCGGGCGGCGGGGGGACGTCGGGCGGCGGCGGGGTGTCGATCGTGGTGACGGCGTCGGGGAACACCGGCGCATCGCGCGTCGTGACGTCGGGGCCGGGGCGATCGTCGAGGGTGCCGACGGCGGTGTCGCTCGCGGCGTCCGTGGCCACCGTGACGTCCGGCGCGGGAGGAAGGTCGGGGGGATACAACGCGTCCGCGGGTGGCGGAGGGGGGACGTCGGGCAGCGAAGCAACATCCCGTTCGCCAGAGGTAACGTCGATCGCAGGCCGATCGGCGGGCGCCGTCGTGGCGTCGGTAGTGAGGCCGCTGTCGCGCCCGCCTGCGTTGAAATACGTGGAGTAGGCGCTATCCGGGGCGCCGCCCGATCCGACCGGGGTTGAACACGCGACGAGCAACGGGAGCGAGAAAAGCCAGCGCAATTGCATCGAGCGATGCTCTCACCCTGCGCGGGCCTGTCAACGTGGGGGGCTACATCCCGGGGTTCGGAGTGGCGTACGGAGCGACGAGAATCAGCTTCCGATCGCTTCCGCGATACGGTCCGTCGTCCGTCGTTGGTGGTCTTACGGTGGCCTCCAACGAGGGGCTTCGGAGGCGTCGTTCTTCGTTCCGTTGGGAGCGACCGAAAGGCGCAAAGAACCGACTGCGAACGTGGGGACTACATCGGGCAGAGGACGTGGGTGCGCGGGTGCACGCGCCCCGGGTGCTGCTTGCAGAAGTCGTCGACGCCACCACGACGCCCGCGACGGCCGCCTTCGAGGTCGGTGGGAACCGCGCCGCCGTCTACCACGGCCACGACGGGGGCATCGGGGGCCGCGGGGGCGGCGTCGGTCGCGGCGGCCACGGCGGCATCCGCGGTGTTGTCCGGCACGGGGGGCGGCACGGGGGGAGGGGTCGTCGGCAGCGGGGCCACCGTCGGGTTGGGCAGCGCGATCACGGGTGACGGACCGCTCCCGTTGCCGAGCGGCGCGGTGGTGGTGGTGCGCGCGCCCGCGTCGTTGTTGCCGCGGCCGGTGAGCTTCTTCACGAGCTGACAGCCCATCAGAGGAACCAGCAGCGCCAGGGTGGCCGCCGCGCGACCGCGAGACATCCGAGTCATCATGGACGCGGACCATACCAGCGCGGCGAACGCTGCGACAAGCGCTCGCCGCGGAGGCGACAGAAGGAGCGAAGGGGAGGAGGTGAGGCGGGCTACTGGCAGGTGCCAGCGGTGCAGGTGGTGCCGGCGCAGCAGTCGTTGCCGCCGGTGCGGCAGAGCTGGCCGCGCATCTGGCAGCGGCAGGTGCCCATCATCGCGCCCGCGGGGCGGTTGCAGAGCATCGAGCCGCAGCAGTCGATGTCGCGGAGGCAGCTCTCGTTGTCGCGGCGGCACTGGCACGCGCCGCTGACGCAGAGCACCGTCCCGCAGCACTCCAGGTTGTTGGTGCAGGGGACGGGCGGATCCGTCGTGGTGAGGGCCGGCGGGCGGCAGCACTTGCGGTTGATGCCCGCAGGCTGCGCCCCGCACTCGAAGCCCGAGCAGCAGGTGGTGGCCCCGCCGTCGCCGGTGGGCATGCCGCCGTCGCCGATGGAGCACGAGTCGCCCGGCGGGATGCAGCCCGGCGTGAGGCACCGCCCGCTGCGGCACTCCAGGCCCGAGCAGCAGCCCTCGCTCGACGTGCACATCTCCAGCTCGCGGCGGCAGGCGCAGGTGCCCGACGCCGACATCATCCCCATCGGACGGTTGCAGCGCGCGCCGCCGCAGCAGTCGTTGTCGGTGATGCACGTCGCCTCGCGGGCGCGGCAGGCGCAGCGCCCGTTGGTGCAGAGCTGCCAGCCGCAGCAGTCGGTCTGCGCGGTGCACATCCCGCCCGCGTTGCGGCAGCAGGTGCTGGTGCCGCCCGGCTGCTGCCCGCAGGTCGCGTCGCCGCAGCAGGCCTGGCCCATCGTGCAGGTGCGCCCGAGCGGCAGGCACATCCCGCCGTCGCCCGCGTCGCCCCCGTCGCCGCTGACGCCGTCACGCGGAACATCCCCGGTGGTGCTGTCGCCCCCGGTGCCCGCCTCGGTGCCATCGCGCGGAACGTCCGTGCCCGCGTCGGCCATCATCCGTCGGCACACGCCCATGGTGCAGGCGAGGCCCGTGCAGCACTCGTTGTTCTCCTGGCAGCTGCGGCCCTCGGCCTGGCAGGCGCAGCGGCCGCCGGTGCAGAGCATGTAGCCGCAGCACTGGAGGTCGTTGGTGCAGAGCTGGTTCTGCTGCACGCAGCAGCGGTCGGAGCTGATGATGCGGCGGCACTGGGCCGGCGAGCAGCACGCCGTCGCGCCCATCGCCGCCGCGGTGCAGGTGTCACCCGCGCGGGTGCAGTCGCTGCAGACGCCGCCCGAGCACGACGCGCCCGCGCAGCAGTCCGAGTCCGCCGAGCACGACTGCCCGCGGTTGCGGCACACGCAGCGCCCGCCCGTGCAGAGCATCGCCCCGCAGCAGTCGGCGCTGGTGGTGCACGTCGCCATCGCCGCGGCGCAGGCGCAGCGCCCGCCCGTGCAGGCCGCCCCGTTGCAGCAGTCGCTCGACGACGCGCAGGCGCCGTTGGCGCGGTTGCAGCAGGTGCCCGTGGTGCCTGCGGCGGTCGAGCTGCACGCGATGGAGATGCCGCCCGCGCCGGGGCAGCAGCGCGTGCCCATCGCCGCCGACGAGCACATCTGGCCGGGGTTGGCGCACATGCCCGCGCCCATCATCTGGCACATCCCGCCGCGGCACTCCTGGCCCGCGGCGCAGTCGGCGTTGGAGGTGCACGCGCCGCCCATCGTGTTGCGCGAGCAGCGGCCCATCCGGCACGACAGTTCGCCGCAGCACTCGTTGTCCGTCATGCACGTGCCCATCTCGGCGCGGCAGCAGCGGTTGGAGCCCTGCGCCGTCGCGCACATCGTCCCGCTCACGCACATCGCCATGCCGGGCGTGCAGTCGCCGCCCGCGGGGATCGGGGTCATGCCGTCGCTGCACGTCCCGGCGTTGCACGCGAGGCCCGAGCAGCAGGGCGACATGGTGCTGCACGCCGTCCTGGGGCCGTTGCAGCGCTGGCACGTCCCGCCGAGGCACTGGAAGGCCGCGTTGGAGCAGGTGTTGCCCGAGCAGCAGGGCTGCCCGTCACCGCCGCACACGGCCGGACCCATGGTGCACGTGCGCGGCATGCCCCCGCAGGTGAGACCGGGCTCGCACGCGGACATGCCGCAGCACGGCTGGCCCATCGAGCCGCACGACATGCCCGACGAGGGACGGCAGGTGCCGCCCATGCACGCGAGGGTGGCGTTGCACGCGCCCGTGCCGCAGCAGGGCTCGCCGTCGCCGCCGCAGCCGCCCGCGCCGGGGCCCGTGCCGCTGTCCGAGGTGCCCGGACCGGTGCCAGGACCCGTGCCCGGACCGGTTCCAGGACCCGTGCCCGAGTCCGACCCGCCCGGGCCAGTGCCGGGACCGGTGCCAGGACCGGTGCCGGGACCCATGCCGGGACCCGTGCCGGGACCCATGCTCCCCATCGAGCAGGTGCCCGAAGAGCACGTGAGACCCGAGTTGCACGCGATGGAGCCGCAGCAGGGCTGCCCCGAATCACCGCACGGGCCGGGCATGCCGCCGGGACCCGCGCCGGGGCCGGTTCCCGCATCCATGCCGCCCGTCATGCTCATCGAGCAGACGCCGCCCAGGCACGAGAACCCGGCGTTGCACGCCACGCCGCCGCAGCACGTCTCGCCGCTGCCGCCGCACGGGGCCGGCATGCCGCCCGAGAGCATGGTGCAGGTGCCGCGCTGGCACGAGAGCATCGAGTTGCACGCCGTGCCGCCGCAGCAGGGCTGCATCGCGTCGCCGCAGGGCGTCGGCATCCCGCTCCCCATCCGGCAGGTGCCCATGTCGCAGTTGAGGCCCGGGTTGCACGCGGTGCCGCAGCACATCTGACCGTCGCCGCCGCAGGCCGCCGGGGCCGCCACGCACGAGGCCATGTCGCACACGAGCCCGGGGTTGCACGAGCTCCCGGCGCAGCAGGGCTGGAGCCGGTCGCCGCACGGGGGTGGCGTGGTGCACTGGTCGGCGATGCAGGCGAGGGTGCCCGTGCAGGTGGAGCCGGGGCAGCAGGGCTGGCCGTCCGTCCCGCACGCGCGGCACATCGCCGACACGCACGCGAAGCCCGCCTGGCAGATGTCGCCCGCGCAGCACGCCTGACCCGCGGCGCCGCACGCCGCCGACGGGGCGGTGCACATCCCGCCCGTGCAGGTGGTGCCCTCGCAGCAGTCGGCGCTCGACGCGCAGCGGCCCATCATGCCCATGCAACAGCGGCCGCTGGCGCACGTGGCGCCGTCACAGCAGTCGGTGTTGGCCATGCACGCGGCGCTCGGGGGCGCGCAGCAGGCGCCCTCGCGACAGTCGAAGCCCGTCTCGCACGCGGTGCCGCCGCAGCAGCGCTGGCCGCCTTGACCGCAGCGCTCGGGCGGCGGATCGACGGGGCCAGGAGGCATGGGGTCGGAGTCGTTCCCCATGGTGAGGTCGTCCTTCGGGCCGCTGTCGGCGCCCGCGGGGACGGAGCCCTCCGCGCACGCCGCGAGCCCGAAGACCGCGAGCAGGAGGAAAAGAAGTCTCGAGGAGGAGGTTCGCATCGGGGGTGTTGCCTGACCGGAGGTTGCCCCACAACCGAGCGCCGGGTCAAAGCCCCACCGCGACGGAATTCACCGCGGCCCCGATGGGGGGAAAGTGACCAGCCGGTGGGCCTTACGACGCGGCGATGAAATCGGTTCCCTCGCGCCACCCGTGCGCGGCGAGGTGCGCCCGCACGAGGCCCCGCGCGCCCCGCGCGCCCACCGCCACGACACAGAAGTCGCGCGTCCGATCGAGCGCGTCGGCCGCCACGATCGGCGCGCCGCGCGCGGTCCGACCGATCTTGCGCGGGTCGATGTCGACGAAGCGCGCCGCCCGCACGCCCCGGCCTTCGAGCGCGCGGGCGAGGGCCTTGCCCGTCGGCCCCGCGCCCCACACCGCGAGCGCGCGACCGGCGGTGACGCGGGCGAGGCGGGCCGGGAGGTAGGCGGCCCGCGCGTCCATCAACCGCTCCCACGCGTAGCGCGCGTGCGTGAACGTGAGGCGCCCCTCGCGGTGCTGCCAGCGGAGGAGCTCTTCGTCGACCTTCGCCATGCCCCAGCCCGCGGCGTCGAGGCGGAGCCAGAGGTCCCAGTCCTCGGGCCACGCGGTGTCGCGGTACGCCCCCACCGCGTCGAGGGCCGCGCGCCGCAGCACCACCGACGGATGGCAGAGCGGCGCTTCCACAAAGAGCTCGCGGGCGTGGTCGTCGGGCGTGATGAGCCCGTTCTGCCACGCGGCGTACGCGGCCATACCCCCGGCGGCGCCCTCCACCGTCACCCGCGTCCCGACGGCCCCGAGGGAGGCGTCGCGGTCGAGCAGCTTCGCGGCCGCGCGGATGCGCCCCGGGAGCGAGACGTCGTCGGCGTCCATGCGGGCGACGTAGGCCCCCGCGCACCGCGACAGCGCGGTGTCGAGCGCCCCCACGATGCCGCGCGCCGGCCCTCGCACGACGCGCACGCGACGGTCGCTCGCGGCGATGGCAGAGACGACGGCGGCGCCCGCGTCGAGGGAGCCGTCGTCCACCGCGATCACCTCGCCCACCTCGGGCTCGGCCAGCACCGAGCGAAGGGCCGCGCCCACCGTCTCCGCGGCGTCGCGGAACGGCAGCGCGACCGAGATCACGCCCGCTGCGGCGCCGGGATCGACGTGAGCCCGAGCGCGGCGCTCATCTCGCCGAGCAGCACCGTGCAGAACTTCACCGCGTCGCGGTTGGCCTCGTAGTTGCGCTCCGCCGCGGGGGTCGCGTCGCTCGACACGTTGAGGTCGGCGATCACTTCAAAGAGCCGCGCGCGGTGGGCGATCACCTGCGCGGCCACATCCCGCGTCGCCTCCGCGAAGGCCTCCTCTGGCAGCGAGCGGCCGCGCGCCTGGCAGAGCTCGATCCACCGCGCGTGCAGCTCCACGAGGCGCTCAGCGTCGTGCGACATCGTCGGGAGCGTGAAGATCTCCATCAGTTCGTCCTCCACCACGCGGACTCGATACACCCGAAGGCGGTCGCGCTTCCAGTGTTTCGTGGCGGGGGCAAATTGTGCGATAGCGTAGAGACCTCATCCCATGCTCACGGACCGCCCAGCCCTCGTCCAGCCTCCGCTCGGCCGCTACGCCGTCACGGGCGCCGCCGGCTTCATCGGGCAGCGCCTGCTGCGCCGCCTCGCCGACGCGGGGCAGGAGGCCGTCTGCCTCGACGTCGCGCCGCCGCCCGTGCTCGCGCCTGGCCACCGCTTCGAGCGCTGCGACCTCCGCGACGCCGCCGCCACGCGCCGGGCGCTGGAGTCGGGCGCGCCGGACTTCGTCGTCCACCTCGCGGCGCGCGTCGGCGACTGGGGGAGCTTCGCCGACTTCGAAGCCATCAACGTCACGGGCACGCGCCACACGCTCGAAGCGGCCGTCGCGGCGAAGGTGCGGCGGGTGGTTCACGTGTCGTCCATCGCGGCGATGGGGCTCGACGCGGGCGCCGTCGCCGACGAGACGGTGGGGCCCTTCGCGTCGGGCGACCCCTACTGCGCGACGAAGGGCGCCGGCGAGATGGTGGCGCGCGAGTTTCAGCGGGCGGGCGCCCCGGTGGTGGTGGTTCGTCCGGGCGACGTGTACGGCGTCGGGAGCGTGCCGTGGGTGGTGCGTCCCGTGGGGCTCATGCGCGCGGGTCAGATGGTGCTCGTCGACGGCGGGCGGGGGCATTTCGCGCACGTCCACGTCGACAACCTCCTCGACGCGATGCTCTCCACGCTCACCCGCGACGAGGCCGTGGGCGAGACCTTCATCGTCACCGACGGCGACACGCACTGCCACATCGGCGAGTACTTCCGTCGGCTGGCCGAGGTTGCGGGCGTCCCTGCGCCGACGCGCTCGGTGCCGCGGGTGGTGGCCAAGGCGATCGGGGCGATGTTTGAAGGGGCCGCGCGCTTCACGGGCAAGGCGCCCCAGTTTACCCGCGTGTCGGTGGACTTCGTGCTGCGTCAGGGGAGCTTCTCCATCGAGAAGGCCCGCACCACGCTCGACTGGTCGCCGCGCGTGTCGCTCGACGAGGGCCTCGCGGAGATTCGCGCGCACTACCAGGGAGGCGGCGCGTGAGGAGGGTCACGTTCGTCGAGACCTTCGCCACCGAGGCCTACGGCGGCGCCACGGTGGCGGTGGTGCAGGGGGGCGACCCGGGTCCGCGCGGACAGGCGATCGCGGCGGCCCTCGGGTGCGCGGCGACGGCCTTCGTGCTGCCGCCGCGGCGCGAGGACTGTGAGGCGCGCGTGCGGGTGTTCACCCCGCGGCGCGAGCTCCCGCTGTCGGTGAAGGCGGCGATCGCCGTGGCCGAGGTGCTCGGGGCGAGCGCCGAGGTCGCGATCGAGCAGGGCGTCATCCGCACCGTCGCCCGTCGTGAGGGAGCGGCCCGCTGGTCGATGGCGCTCCCGCGGCCCGTGCTCGGGAGCATCCCCATCGACAACCGCGCGCTGGCGGCGTCGGCGCTGGGCCTCGCCGAAGACGACCTCGACGCGGGGCTCCCGATCGTGAGCGCGTCGTGCGGGGTGCTGATGGTGGTGGCGGCGCTGCGTTCGCGGGAGGCCGTGGCGCGGGCGGCGGTGCAGCCCGCGCTGTGGCAGCGGCTCATCGAGAAGGCGAAGCCCTTCGGCGCGGTGCTCGTGGGGCCCGCCGCGGAGGGGGACGTCGCGCTGCGGTGCCTGCGGGCCGCGGAGGGCGACGACGTGGGGACGGGCGTGGCCGGCGCGTCGACCGCGGTGTTTCTGTTGCGTCATGGCGTGCGGGCGGCGGCGGCGC